>CAZQIC010000039.1:0-34851 GCA_964593555.1 uncultured Bacteroidia bacterium
ATACGATTTTATTAGATTGTTTTTAACATTCTATTTTTAGAACTCCCCTTAAATGCCAACGTTGATAATGACTGGAGTTATGCAGGGGTAGCGCTTGTCAACGAATCAAACGGAGATCTCTATGACCTTAACCTGGAAGCAGCATATTATCATGGGTACGAGGAAGGAGAAGCGTGGAGCGAAGGCAAGGGCTGGAACTCAAAGGTAATTTCGCAGGTACCTGAAGGAAAATATCATTTGATAATTTCTCCGCAAAAATCCGGGAAAACAGCGGTCGTTAATATTACAGTTACAGTCACCCGCGATGTAGATGTTATTTCAAATTTCATGATGGCAGTTATATTACTCGCCATATTCCCTATCTATTATTTTAAACGTAAAGATGGCTTTGAAAAAGACCGCTGGTATAACAGTAATTATTCTCCATATGAATACGATGATGAAGATGAATAAAAAGGATTTATTTGGCATGAAATATTTTTTAGCTCTTAGCGCCATTGTGATAGGCATTTACACTTATTCAATGATAATGGGCTGGCGCTTTTTAAGTTATGGAGAATCAAACACTGTAAAAAACAGTACTCATACAAGAGGACATTATTATCGAGGAAGTAGTTATCACCACAAATAAAAAAACAAATATGGAAATGATCCACGTTAAAAACCTGGTTGCAGCATTAGTATATTCTGGTCTTGGAATAGTAATTCTATTCATTGCTTTCTGGATAATCGAAAAAATTACACCGGAAAATCTTTGGAAAGAAATACTGGTAAACAAAAATAATGCGCTGGCCATTTTAGCAGGCTGCTTTATTCTTGCCATCGCTATTATCATTGCTTCTGCAATACATTAAAGATGAATCGTCTTCATGACAAAAAGAAGCAATTATTATTGCTCTTTTCGGTTTTTGTCATTGCAACATGCGGGCTTATTTATGAGCTTATCGCTGGTACACTTGCGAGTTACCTGCTTGGAGACTCAGTAACCCAATTTTCCACCATAATCGGAGTATACCTTTTCTCAATGGGAATTGGTTCATACATTTCCAAATTCATTCATAATAATCTGATCAGTTGGTTTATCCAGATCGAAATACTGGTTGGGGTTATCGGCGGAATAAGCTCTACTATTCTGTTTTTTTCTTTCGAACATGTGAGTGGATTTCACATTATACTTTATTCATTGATATCACTCACCGGAATTCTTGTTGGTCTTGAAATTCCAATCTTAATGCGAATTCTTAAAGACAAACTTGATTTCAGTGAATTAGTTTCAAAAGTATTTACGTTCGATTACATAGGTGCACTGCTTGCTTCACTTCTCTTCCCATTGGTAATGGTGCCATATCTTGGCTTATTAAAAACTTCTTACTTTTTTGGTTTGCTGAATGTAATTGTAGCTGTTATTCTTTGTTTCCAACTGGAAAAAGGAGAAAAGTATATTTCATTCTTAAAAGCGCAGGCCATTTTGGTTTCTTTTTTATTATTGATTGGATTTGTCATGTCCGATCAGATCCAGAGTTTTGCAGAAACAATGGCATATAATGAGAATATTATCTTCAGTAAATCTTCTCCTTACCAAAGAATTATTTTAACCCGAGAAAAAAATAACACTAAACTTTACCTTAACAGTAATCTCCAATTCTCTTCACTTGACGAATACAGGTACCATGAAGCGCTTGTGCATCCTGGCTTATCGAGGATCGCCAATCCAAATAAAGTATTGATCCTGGGAGGAGGAGACGGGCTTGCGGTTCGTGAAGTTTTAAAATATCCACAGGTAAATAAAATTACTCTCGTAGACCTGGATTCATCGGTGACTTCTCTTTTCAAAAACACTGAATTCTTAAGTGAATTGAATAAGGGTTCATTACAGAATGGAAAACTTGATCTCATCAATGCAGATGCTTTTACCTGGATAAAACAAAATGAAGAAAAATTTGATTTCATTATTATTGACTTTCCTGACCCATCTAACTTTTCCATTGGTAAATTATATACAAATACTTTTTATAAGCAGGTAAAAAGAATTTTAAATACAAATGGCGCCATTGTAGTACAAAGCACGTCTCCTTATGTTGCGAGAAAATCTTTTTGGTGCGTAAACAACACGCTGGAAAGTGTAGGTTTTCAGACACAACCCTATCATTTATATGTCCCCTCATTCGGAGAATGGGGTTACGTGATGGCATTCGAAAAACCGATAACGATCACGAATGCATTACCCAAAGACTTACGCTTTTATGATGCATTGCAATTTGAGGAAATGAAAAAATTTCCAAAGGACATGCAAAAACTCAATACTGAAATAAATAAACTGAACAACCAGATACTGATACACTATTTTGAAGATGAGTGGGCAAAAGTCATTTAAATTTTTTGCACGGCGCGATTTCCTTCGCCTGCTGACCCTGCCACTATTCTTACCCCTTATAAACGCCTGTAATTCTGCCAAAAAAAATATTCCTGTCAATATTCTTGGAGCCAATCACAAAACGGGGCACCTGATGAGAGAAGGAAAATTTCCAGAAGCTTCGAAGACTGTTAGTATTGACACACTTATTGTTGGTGGTGGCATTTCCGGCTTGAGCGCTGCGAGGTATTTTAAAAAAAATAATTATAATGATTTCCTGTTGATTGAGTTGGATAATAAACTTGGAGGCAATTCAAAAGGTAGCCAAAATTCTATAAGTGAATTTCCATTGGGGGCACATTATTTACCAATCCCAAGCAATTCTTTCAAAGATCTTATTGATTTCTTATATCAGCAAAATATTATTACTGGTTTTGATCCCAACGGAGCTCCTATATATAATGAATACTATTTATGTTTCGAACCGCAGGAAAGATTATTCTATAGGGGAGTATGGGCAGAAGGATTACCATCAAAAGAACAATTGAATGATTTGGATGCAAAGGAACTTGATCGATTCATGTCAGCCATCGAGAGTTTTAAAAACAAAATCGGCAGCGATGGAAAACCTTCTTTTTGTATTCCGCTGGAGTTATCTAGCCAGGATCCGGAATTCCTGGCGTTGGACGACACTACCATACAAGAATATCTCACCAAAGAAAAATACAGCGGTGACTTTATTTACTGGTATTTGAATTATTGCTGCAAAGATGATTTTGGAACATCAATAAAAAATGTTTCAGCATGGGCTGGCTTGCATTATTTTGCGGCCAGGAACGTAAAGTCCAATTCACATTCGGGAGACGTACTTACATGGCCAGAAGGAAATTATTTTTTAGTTAAATGCCTTGAGAAAGAATGCAAAGATAAAATCCTTTCAAATTCCCTTGCATATAAAATTACAAAGGACGGATCTCTCTATAATTGCCATATTTTCGATGTCAGCAAAAACGAAAGTATTATTTACAAATGCAAAAACCTGGTGCTAGCCACCCCACAATATGTAAATAAACGTTTGTTAGGAAATAGCATAACTGTAAATTGGGATGAGTTCAATTATTATCCATGGATGGTAGCAAACATAAGTATTAGCGACAAAGAATTTTTAAATGGCACTAACGGTATATTATCATGGGACAATGTAATGTATAATTCAAATTCCCTTGGGTATGTAAATGCCTGTCATCAGAGCCTAAATACAATGAGCAAAAGTACTATTCTCACTTATTATTTTAATTTTTCCGAAAAGGATTCAAAAGAAGAACGTAAAAACATTTACGAGAAAGATGAAAATTACTGGAGAGCATTTATTATTGATGACTTGAAAATTGCCCATCCCAATATTGAAGAATACATTGAGAGCATTGAAATACAAGTGTGGGGCCATGGCATGATAGCACCTGAAAAGGGATTTAAGAATTCACTGTTAAGAAAAACTTTAAGTGAGGGAGTTGATAACATACACTTTATTAATTCCGATGTGAGCGGCATTTCAATTTTTGAACAGGCATTCTATCGTGGAACAGAGGCAGCAAAAAAAATAATCCAAATACAAAATGGATAAGCAATTAAAACCAAACTGGATACGCTCCGCCGGTTACGATCTTTTATTTATTCTCTCCCCTCCTTTCATATGCCTGTTACTTATCTTTTCTTTTCCTTCATTATTTCGGGCTGATGAGCTGCATAGCGAATGGCTTTGGTTTTTCCTCATCGTCGTGATTGATGTTGGCCATGTGTACAGTACTATCTACAGAACTTACTTCGATAAAAACACTATCAATAAAAATAAAACGCTTTTCTATTTAAGTCCACTTCTCATTTATATAATAGGCGTAGTACTTCATTCCATTAATCCTATTTTTTTCTGGAGGGCAATGGCATATTTGGCAGTTTTCCATTTTATACGTCAGCAATACGGCTTCTTACGTCTTTACACCCGTAATGAAGAAAATAATTTTTATAAAAAGATCGACAGTATTATAATTTACGCAAGCACACTCTATCCTATATTAGTTTGGCATTTAAAAGGAAAACAATTGTTCGATTGGTTTATTGAAAATGATTTTATCTATATTAATTTCCCAGAGGCAATTCCATTTTTGTCTGTCTTGTATATTGCTTTGCTAGTATTATATCTGTTAAAAGAAATAATCGTTTGCATAAAGCTTGGTAAAATAAATCTTCCTAAAAATATTTTGATCGCCGGAACTGCTTTGTCATGGTATTTTGGAATTGTTTATTTCGAAGGAGATATCACATTTACATTACTCAATGTGGTGAGTCATGGTATTCCCTATTATTCACTAGTATGGGCCTATGGAAACAAAAAGAGTGGAGACAACACTACAGATATCCAATGGCTTAAAAGAGTTTTCAAACCCGTTAACCTGCTTCTTTTTATTGGTGTGCTTTTGATCCTAGCCTACGCTGAGGAAATGTTATGGGATGGATTGGTTTGGAAAGAGCATTTAACAATATTCCCTTTCAGTTCTTTTTTCCCAAATATAATCGATAGCAAAATTTTTATGTCCCTGCTCATTCCCCTTCTTTCCCTGCCACAACTCGTACATTATTTTATTGATGGATTTATCTGGAAGCTTAAGAATGACACGTTTGAGTGGAGCGCCTTTTTAAGATAAAATTTACTGCCACTTTTTTATCAATTGAATGGCGGTCTCAATCATCCCTAAAGACCAATGCTCAATATCCCATTCGTTAAATAGCACTTTTTCATTCTTCAATTCATTTAATACCTTTACCGGATTATAATTTTTTGACAAAACAGAAACAACTTTTTGCTGTTGCTTATGCAATTTAAGATCATCAATTGGCTTGACTGGGATTTTATCTTTCAGCAGTAATTGTTTTATTTTTTCTATGGGGTATTTATCGCCTTGTTTTTCTTTCCCGACTATTTTTTTTATTTGTAAAAAATCTTTCCTGAACTGATCCATTTCTCTTTCACTCCTGAGTGTATGACCCAGCCGCTCCAATACAACACATTCGATATTAGGGCACAGCTCTAAAACCTTTGGCAGCAGTTTAAATAATTCCTTTGGCACATCTTCATCGTGCGTATCTCGCCTTATTTTTTTCCCAGGCTCATTATGCTCCAGTACTGACCAGCTTCCTCCGGATATGTGCAACTCTCTTACTTTATCTAGCGGATACAATTTTATAAGCGATAAAATATCTTTATTAAAATTTATTGATTGGCACCAGACATTATGCAAATCGAGAATGATAAATCCCTTCACCGGCGAAATAAGTTTTTCCAAAAATTCTCCCTGCTTTTTCACTTCATCTTCACTAAATGCGAAAGCAAGATTCTCCAGCCCTACCGGCAAACTAACTGCATCCTGCAAACGCATCAGTCTATCCCTGCCAATATTCAAAACACTATCCGATAAGGGGACAGGAAATGGAGCTCCCTTATGAAAATCACCGGAAGTCATAAATCCAAAATGCTCTGTGATGTAACGGTAGTTGTACTTTTTTACCTGCTGTTTTGCTTGCTTCAGCCATACATCCTGACGCTTGCCCCATTTTGCAGTTAGCAAGGAGTATCTTACTCCGTGGCCGGTTAATCTTCCTTTATTAGAGTATTCTGTAAGCAATCCGTGTAACCAGGGAGGAGATGCGCTTTCCTTGCGAAGAATATCAAAAGACCATTCGAGCATTTCCACCTCTTCATTTTCGAAAAGCGGCATTACCGATTTGAGAAAACCGGGTTCTAACATACATGATAAGCCTACCCAGGGACGCATATTAAATGTAAGTATACAAAATACTATCCTCTACCGCACTCCGCACAAAAATCTATGTGGCGCAATGGTTTTTTCGAAGCGGTCGAATCAGGTACAGATAGTTTAGGAGAATTCTTCCTTTTCGAAACAGGTTTAGAAGGTTGTACCGAAGACTTGTTTTTTGTTTGCACAGGAGTCCTTTTCTGAGGAGTATTCTGTGCCAATACAGATACACTTCCAGATAATATAGCAGCTAATAATATATGTGATAGTTTCATTTTTACTTTTATTTTTTTATTATCCCATTCCGCATCCATAGCAAATACGAGGTTCCGGCACCTTAATAAGCGAATCTTTAGGACTCGGTTTCGGTTTAACAGCTTGCTTAATCGGTTTTTCTTTCGGTTTTTTGTTTTCCACCTTTATTTCCTGTTTAGGATCATTCTTTGGAGGATTACTCTGTCCGGAAACAGTTAAACATCCTGCTATCATTGCACTTATTATCAAAGACGGAACTTTCATACTATATCGTTTATTATAAGATGCTAACACCATTATAATTCCATATAATAAGATAGTAAATAATTTATTATTAAAAAATAGAAGAGGAAACGGGTGTACAACATTTTGCATAAACTGTTCGTTTCGAGAGCGTTCGACTGAGCTCACGCCGAAGTCCTCAACGAACAGAATCCGCACCCTGAGGGTTCTCGAAGGGTAAGAGAAAAAAGTGCATTTTGTCGTACACCCGAGGGAGGTATTTTGATCGTTAACAATTAGCCATAGGCTCACCTGATCAATGAAATATTACCTTTTTGGCTGATTGTTTGGCCATTGGTGGTTTCGGCATAGATGTGGTATGTAAAAACATTCGTGTTCAACAATTTCCCCCTGTAATAACCATCCCACTTTTCTTCCGGTCGAGTTGCTTCAAATACTTTTTCACCCCAACGGTCATATATATAGAAAAACATCCGTTTAATACAGATCGCATCAGCATAAAGAGAGAACAGGTCATTTTCACCATCACCATTAGGAGAAAAAGCACTTGGTACAAAAATTTTCCCACAACCAATTTCAACATATACCATAACGGTATCGATAGATGTACAACCATTTGCATCCGTTACAACAAGAAAATACATTGTTGTTTCTAGTGGGCTTGCAACCGGGTTAGGACAATTCGAACAACTGAGAGACATTGAAGGTGACCAGCTATAAGCATTACCTCCACTTCCGCTCAGCATTGCAGTTCCTCCCTGCTGTATTGTTAAAGAACTACCCGCGAATGCGGTGGGTCCTGATAAATTTAAAATAGTACTGCTGCTGATCTTCGAGCAATTATTGGCATCAGTTACAGTTACACTATATATGCCTGCCACCATACCTGTAATGGAAGAATTTGTACCACCATTGCTCCACAAATAATTGAAAGGAGCCATACCTCCATTCGGCGCTGCCAACATATTCCCAACCCCATTTGAACAAGTATCCGGCTTCACAATTGGAGAAATAAAAATAGCCGCTGGAGAACTGATAGTTACCGTATATGTAGTTGCACAAGAATTATTATCGCTAACTACGCAGGTATAATTACCAACTGATAAATTTGAAATGGCTTGTCCTGTTTGCAAATTACTCCATAAATAAGTGTAGGGTGCAGTTCCTCCTGTAGGATTAATAGAAACCGATCCATTGGTCATTCCGAAACATGATATATTCGAAATACTATTTGCCAGAATTGAAGGTCCTTGCACTGTAATATAAGAGGCTTTTGTAATGCTGTCTTTTTTGCAAAGCGTAGTAAGAACACATTTAACAGGATACGTCCCCGGCACACTATAGGAGACCGATGGATTTATTGCAGATGAAGATGAAATATTTGCACCTGTAAATGACCAGCTAAAAGTATATCCGCTTGTATCGCATGAATTATTTACTGATAGAGAAAATGTAACTGCAGTGCCACTGCATACATTTGTTTGGTTAGCGGCAAAATCCAATCCCAAATTTTTCGACTCACAAAGGTTGATGCATAATTTTCCAACAAAAATATCCCAGCCACCTCCGGCAACTGTTTGAAATGCTCCGGTTGTCACAGGGTAATCTATTGCACCTGATGTTGAACTTAACGTTGTTCCTGAAAAATAAATAGAATTACCTACAAGAGCCATCCCCGATTGACGTCCATCAAATTCATCTTCGCGAGTACCGCCCAAGTAAGAAATACAATGCTGAGTGCCATTCGCATCATACTTTGCAAAAAACTGATCTTCCACTCCACCATAAGAGGTTTGGTATGCACATGCGCTAAGCGGGTAATTTCCGAGATCTGCTTCTTCTACCTCTCCGTAAACATAAATATTATTATTTATGTCAACTCCAAGATCAAAGACTGCATCTGAATTATTTCCTCCGAGATAACTTCCCCATAACCTGAGTCCTGCACCATTAAATTTAGCAAGGTAGCCATCATACATACCACCGAGTACAAGTTGATAAGCTCCTGCTACAGAGATAGCATTGACATCAATTGAATTTGTATTTCCTACAAGTATTACATTTCCTAATTTATCAACAGCAACACCATTGCCATTATCCTTGTTGGCACCACCATAAAAAGTTGACCATAAACAAATTCCGTTAGCATCTAGTTTCATTAGAAATGCATCCGTAAATCCCCCAGATAACATTTGATGACCAGATAAAACAGGAAAATTATTAGGAGTAAGTACAAACGTATTTCCGGTTGTACCGGAAACATAAATTGTTCCACTCGCATTGTCATAACAAATATCTCCGGGATCTTCGGCAGATGACCCACCAACATAAGTACACCAAGTGAGACTACCTGTAAAACCAAATTTTGCTACAAACATATCGCGTGAGCCTCCATAGATAGGTTGAGCCACAGCACCTGCTGATATTCCCGTTGATGACTGAGTGCTTCCATATAAATAAACATTACTGCCATCAGTAACTATGCCAGTACCCCTATCATCTGCTACGTCTCCCAAAAATGTTCCCCACAGTAAAGCTCCTGTAGGGTCAAATGATACAAGGAAAGCATCGAATGAACCACCAAAAGTGTTTTGTTGCACCACATAACCTGCAGTAGCAGCAATCGGCAAGTTATTAGAGCCTGTAAGTCCTGAAACAAATACATTTCCAACGCCATCTGTAGTAATATCTCTTCCCCGATCATTAGCTGCCCCTCCGAAATAAGTTGCCCACATTCTCATCCCGTTCCCATCCATCTTTACAACGAATGCGTCGTCACCGAATGCTCCCGCCGTAGTCTGAAATGACCCTGGCGTTACCGGAAAACCCGTGGTATTGGTAAACCATGTACTACCTGTAAACAGGACATTTCCTGAGGGATCGACTGCAATAGCAGCACCAATATCATTATCAACACCTCCGTAATAGCTTATCCATGGATCTATAGTAAGCGAGTATGCAGAATTAAATGTACCTAGTTTAAAATTAACAGTTGATCCATCTAAAACATACTCAGCTTTTACATCTACTATTTCCCCTTTTACGTTTTGATACACCTTTGGAATACGTTCCGTCATTTCTCCGAAGGAGCTTTTGATCTTCAGTTGACCTCCGGAATTGTAGGGATCAATTTCTATTCCATTTGCTCCGGTATATTTTAGTGATATGTCATTGGGGTTTGCTCCAGGTCGTATTACAATATCATATTTTAACCCCTGCTCTTTGCTGCCAAAGAAAACAACATCGATACCCGGATAAACGTTTTCATAAACCACCTTGTTGAAGGCGCTCACTTTAGTAATTCCATTCGCACAATGCGGCAAATAATAATTAAAATAACCCTCTACCATCTCAGACTTTAAAATGGTAATATTATTATTCGCACCTTCAAAATCCATATCTATTCTTTGCAAAAAGAAAACGGATGAGCTATCTTGTGTTGTCTCCGCATTTGAATACTCCTGCTTTGCAATAACATAACTTACACCCGATCCGCGCAAAAACACTTTTGATCCTCCCCCTTCACCACTAAAAAGAATATCCGGCCGCAACCGACTATTCATATCTACAACCTGCCCCTTGTTCTCAATAAATTGCATTCCATTACCACGAAGTTGATTAGTACCATTTGATAGGCACATAATCGCAATTAAAAGAGAACAAGAAAAAAGAAAATACTTTTTATTCATGAGTGGAGATTGGAATTTCCCATCATTCAATATAACCAAAGTGTTTTTTTTGGAGAAATTATTTTTTGCATTATATTTGATTTTCAGTTGTTTAATAAGTATAATAACTTATTGTTTATCAGTATATTATATACTTTTAATGTTTTATTTATGAAATCATCGGATTCCCTTTTTCAACTGATCAAATCTCTTAGCCCTGCAGAAAAAAGATATTTTAAAATGAATGCGGCTCTTATGGGCCCATCTGAAAACAAGAATTACATAAAACTATTCACAGCCATTGAAACTCTCTCCCGGAAATCTTCGGACTACGATGAGAAAAAATTAATACAGAAATTAGGTACTGAATCTTTTGTAACGAGAATCGCATTTGAAAAAAATCACCTGTTCAATTTGATCTTAATCTCCTTACAATCTTTCCATGCAAATACTTCTATATCAAACGAACTAAAAAACGAACAACAAAAGATAGAATTACTGTATAACAAAGCGTTGTTCCATGAAGCTTTAAAACGAATAAAAAAAGCCAAAGACCTTGCTTACAAATTTGAAAAATTTACCGATGTACTGGAACTTATTGAATGGGGAAAAAAAATTGAGCGACACATTGAACAAATAACAGAAGCTCAAAACCCGGATATGCTAACTCCGATAATGGAAGAAAGCATGGTTCTTGAATTGATTACGAATCAACATTACTTTAAAAAAGAAAGTCGAAAGTTATTTGAGTTATTGAAAAAGAAGGGCCCCGCAAGAAATAAAAAAGAATTCGCGGCATATAAAAATCTTATCCGTGATTTTGCGAACACCCCGGAAACAAAACCTTCTACTTTTATTTCAACCATTCTTTATCACCACACAAAAACACTGTTTCATTTTGCGACAGGCAATTTAAAAAATCTTGAAAAAGAATTTCAGTTCATGATAACCTATATGGAAAATAAATCCTGGTTAACGGGGCAGGAAATTCATTTATATATAACCGGTGTAACGAATTCTCTTATTCACCTTTTAGATACACAACAGTTTTCAACAGTCGAAAAGTCAGTTGAAAAACTGCTGACTATTGAAAACAGATTTGACATCACCTTATCACAGGCAACAAAACTAAAACTTCAGTTAAGTCATTTCCAATTCCTTTTTCCTTCTTACATTGAGAAAGGGGATTTTCAGAAAGGCGTTGACCACATTGATTACTCAAACAATTATTTGCAACAACACAAAGAAAAGATCTCAATAACTCAGCTTAAAGAATTTTATTACCACTTCGCTTATTTGTGTTATGGAGTCGGCGATTATAAAAAAACGTTGCGATGGCTGGGAATGCTTATCAATGAAAAAGACAGTGATTTTTTACAAGATCTACAATGTTACGCTCGTATATTAAAATTGATCACGCTTACGGAATTGCAGGGAGATGCAGATCTTGCGGGTAATATCCGTTCATTATACAGATATTTAAAAAAACGCGATAAAATTTACAAGCTGGAAGAAGAACTCATCCTGTTTTTTCGTGAACTAAAAAATAATGATGGGCCAAATGAAATTAAAAAAAGATTTCAAAAATTAAGATCTAACTTTAAAAAACTTCAGGAAAATCCCCTAGAAGCAAGAGCTTTTAGAAATTTTGATCTTATCTCCTGGCTCGACAGTAAAATAGAAGGTAAATCGTTTGAAGAAGTAAAGAAAAGAAACGCCAGTTAAGTTCCCAGGATCTCCTTGAGCTTAACATAACCAGATCGGCTCACAGGAACTCTTATTCCATTTTTCAAAATCACAATATGATTATCCTTCTCCATCGGCTCTATTTTAGTGATATGAGAAAGCTGCACAAGGTAAGAGCGATGTACGCGAATAAATTTATCAGATAGTATCTGTTCGTAATGACTTAATGTTTTCTTTTTCAGAAACATTCCTTCCTGGGTATAGATCTTAACATAATCATCGTATGCTTCAATGTAAACAACATCCTTTACCGGAATAATTTTTATGTTGTTCCCGTTTTTTATCACAATGCGATTTTGTTCTTCAGGCTGCATTGATATTGCTTCCGATACGGCCCGTGATGTGTTTTGCATACCACTGTTGTTTTGCTGCTTCCACTTTTTAATTGCTTTATCAAAACGCTCCTGGCTAAATGGTTTCAACAAATAATCTATGGCGCGGGTCTCAAAAGCTTTGATCGCATATTCATCAAATGCAGTTGTAAATATTACAGAGGGTGCCGGATCAAGCAACTCAAGCATTTCAAAGCCTGTTATTTTTGGCATTTGCACATCTAAAAATATTAATTGGGGTTGGTGCTGCATAATAGCTTTTACTCCCTCAAAGCCATCATTGCATTCCTGAACAACAGAAAATTCTTTATGCCCGTTCAGGTATTCTTTTACAAGAGCTCTTGCCAATGGCTCATCATCTATAAGAATAACATTTATCATTGCTGCTGCGGGATTTTTATGACAGTAGAAAAATTACTTCCTACCACCTGAGTTTGTAATAAATCATTTCTTTCAAACAATAAATACAATCGACGCTGAATAGAACTCAAGCCAAAGCCTGTTCCTTTGTTGCTTTCCGCAGTTTCACTATCAAAGGGATTATCGATGCGAATAATAAGTTCACTATTTTCTTTCCACACCTTTATGTTAATGATACATTCGCCAGTAGTTCCATATAACCCAAACTTAATCGCGTTCTCTACCACTGGTTGAATTAACATCACAGGAATCTTCGCTTTAACAAGATCCTCTGGTAATTCTACAATAGTTTTAAGCCGGTGGCCAAATCGCAATTGTTCTATATCAAGATACAATTGTAAACTATTAAACTCCTCCTCAAGATCAGTCATTTGATGCAATTCCTTTTTTAAGGTATACCGCATAAAATCAGAGAGTTTTTGAATCATCCTGCGAGCGTCAACAGGATTAGAGCCAATAAGAGATGAAATAGAGTTAAGACTATTAAACAAAAAGTGCGGTTGTATTTGCTTTCTCAAACCCTCCAATTCGGCTTGCCTGGCTATCTTCTCCATATCCGCTTTACGTTCGCGCTCCCCCTGTTGTGTAATAAGCGTACGCCATATCCAACTCAGTAGCAATACACAACCAATGATAAGAAATGAGATACAATAACGAATAGGCAATGACATTTTAAGAAAATAAATATAATCCACATTCCAGGAATATAAATACCCAAGCAAAGTCTGTGTAAAAAAAACGGAAACGCCAGAGAGCAGAATACTCCAGAATAATAAATTCCACGCTGTTGATTTTCCCGGCTGATAATATCTAAGAATATTTGCCATAGCAATTGAAACTGCTGCGAGGATTACATTACTCCATAAGCTGTCTGCTATTGCAATAGAAACAGAGAATCCAAGATATAGAACGATTATCGCATGGACAAGCGACCAGATCAGCCACCAGATAATATAACCAATGAGTATTTTTCTTACAGACATTTCTGCACAAATAAAAATTTTAATACCAAGGCAAAGATCGAGTATTTAACTGATCCCGACGAGCTCCGCTGTTCGGGATTAATTCGATCTACTGATTCCAGTTCTCCGCTTAAGGCGGATCCTAAAATCAGAGTCTCATTAAAACTACACAAATTGTTCGGTGCCAAACAAATGTTTTTGACGCATACTTAGTTCCCTGAATTGAATCATGGAAATATATTGCTGAGGATTTTCTACTTCGCGTACCGAAGAATACAATTCCGTTCCACTATCATCAAGCTTAATCTCCTGTAGGTGATCCACACCAATAAACTTCCACCGAACAAGCTCGTTGTCATCATTTAAGAACGATTCTTCTTTCTCCAGTCCTACTCTCTTTGCCTCAGCAAATGCTTCTATTTTACTTTTTGCAGGAATTATAATCAACTGCTCATCAAACTGAGGTGTATGAATTCCATCACCACTTATTATTTGTAAAATTATTTTGGCTATATATTGTTGCATACTTAGTTTATAAAATTGTCCGACAAAATTAATATGTGATTAGATTTTTTTAACTCTTCCGATACCGCTTGCATCTATGTTTTTAATAACTGCGTTACCCTTGTATTTTACACTGCCTATCCCGCTAGAGATAATCGATATTTCCTTTTCGGCATTTACCTCCACATTCCCAACGCCGCTGCTGTTTAAAACAAGCGTGTCCGTAATTAACTCAAGAGCATCAATACTTCCCACACCTGTGCTGTTAAGTGCGACATTCCGTATTTTTCCCTTTAAAGCTATACTACCTACATTTGAAAATTTTCCATCAACATTTTCGGCATTCAATTCCAATTTCGAATTGCCAACTCCCGAACCAATTATTTCCAGGCTGCTCAAATTGAGAGCTGTACTTTCTATATTACCAATGACATTGAATTCAAATTTTTTAATATTCTTTATCGTCAGGAAAACATTAATTTTTGTTGCTTTGATACTTTTTTCATTAGTTTCCAGTTTTATTATGAGCTTGGAACCATCATTTTTTGTTTCAATAAGCTTCAAAAGATTTTTGTCTGTTTCTATTTTTACGGCTTCGCTATCACCCTGCGAAATATAAAGATTAAATACACCGTTAACCTCAAGCTGATTAAAAGCGGATATCGCTCTTTGCTCGGCAACAACGTTCCCATCTCCTTTTATTTCATCGCAAGAGTTTAATGTGCAAAGAGATGTAAATAGCACTATTGGCAGTGTGTAGGTTAATTTTTTCATTTTAAGTTTTTTGACTTTTTAAAATTAATGGCTATTTATTTCCACTCCTCCGAATATTACGGTACCCCTCAGCACCAAAACTTTTGTTTCATCTTCCTGAACGCCAACTTGACGATTATCTTCCATGCCTCCAAGTATAGCGGTTGTTTCATCGTGCCTTACCTTCCAGTTAGAGGGAATAGTAAGTTTTGCTCCACCAAATATTTGTGTTAACTCTATTGTAACTGTGCCCTGTATATCAGATTGCTGCAAATTTATTTCTGCTCCTCCAAAAATGCAGGTAACTTCTCCTCCCTTAAAATTTTTAGAAATCACATTTTTTTTTACTCCACCGAATATAGCAGTGGTTTCTAGACGATCTTCTGAAGAAACACATTGGTCGTTTGCACAGTCCTTCCATTCATCCCAATCTGTTCCCCATTTTTTTCTTTTTTTAGAATTAAAAATCATTGCTAGCCCAACTAAAATAATTACCGCAGGCCAGAAAAAATGAGTAATAGTTATGCCGGAAAAAACCTGTTCCATTAAAAAAGCAGCGCCAATAAAAGTTATGATTATCCAACCAAAGCCTCTGAACAATCGTTTTGCTCCTACAAAAACACCAATCGCTATTACCAGCATAGGCCACGTAAAAAGCCACACAGGAAAAATGATTCCCATTGTTTTCATAAAAAAAACTGCGCCAACCAGAACTAATACTATACCCCCAAGGACTCTGCCTCCGGGAGAATGATGCCTATTAAAACGTCTTTTGAAACGATGCTCATGTTTTCTGCTAAGTCTTTCGTGTATGTCTTTATTATTGTCCATAACCTTAAAATTAATTATAGAACAAATCTATAACAGGAATAATGGCTTTTCAATAAAAATTAGGCGGATAACAGCCGCAAGTAGGTGAATGGACGGCCAAGGTAGGTGAATGGAGTTTGATGTGCGGATGTGCCGATTTATCGATTAAACAATTACCTGAAAATAGTATCAGAACTTTGTGGCGCACCCATCGATGCGGTGCTTACCGCCAATACGCCTGTTCTTTTTAACACCATTGTGTCTTGGGCCGGTATTAAATATTTTATCTCCTTTCTTATTATGAACTTTTGATGCGGCTGAACTTCCCGAACCTTTACTATCATCAGTTGCAATAGCAGGTGTTGAAGATGCTTTTTGCACTTCTTCTATTTTTGGTTCTTCAGGAGTGATCCCGATGGCTATCGGGACTTCTTTTTTTACTTCAACTGTTTCAGTATTATTTTCAGGCACATTCTCTTCAAGAATTTTTTCTTCTACATTTTCAACTTTCTCATTTTCTGTTTCTTCATTTTCAGCAACCTCTTCCTGTTTTACTTTCTTTTTCTCTTCAGGAAATAAATTATAACGCCTCGTTGTATAAAAATCTGAAGTTGACTTATTGCCTGTACTTGTAGATCTGTTTGTTTTAGCCACATGAACGGGTATTGACTGTTGCTCCTGGGTAGATTTTTGTTGTTGCTCAGGAACAATTTTTACATTTTTTTTACCTTGGCTACTGCTTAAATATTTAAAGTAATCTGCTTTAGAAGTTGTCTTTTTCTTGCTCCACGTAGGACAATCGGTAGAGCCTTGCGCAAGGCTCACCAAGGGAAAAACAATTATTGTTATGTAGCTTAAAAAACGCATATCGTTCTATAACGCAACAAGTGTGCCGTTTGTTTCAATAAAAATGGGTCTATTTATGTTTTTCTTCATTTTATCTATAAATAGCTGTGTCTAATGTATCACATTTGTGTTTATCCCTGTAATCTGTGGTGATTTTTTTTACCCCCACGTATTCTTTTGAGCATGTACGTATATAATGCCTATCCCTTTACTTAGTCACATCGCCTGTCGAAATATGTTCATTCGATTCCACCTCATCCCTATTCAACACGTCAAGCTTTTTCATATAATTTACTTCGATACTCATAAAATCAAACTCCTCCACTACTTTTCCTTTGATCAAATAGCAACCTCCGCCCCTGAAAGGAAATTGTTCAAGTGTATTTGGGAAATGAACTGTATCAAAAAAATATCCATCGCTGTCTAAAAAAGTTCCGAAACACATATCCTGTCCTTTAGATGTAGACGTAATTTTGGTGTTTACGTGGTATCCTGCAATAGTCACTTCTTTGTTTGTATACTTTTGTAATTGCGCGGCCTTAACAGTTAGTCCTTCCATATTTTTAGTGAGTGAGAATGGTGAACATAAAGGAAATCCCAAGATCTCCATTTCGTCCAACGCATCATCCAATGGATGGTGACTTAATTGAGGCAATTGAAATTTTTTAACGGGGGCGTGGAACAGCTCCTTTACAGGATTGGATTTTTTTTGACTGCCCAGTATGCTATGTATTTCCCACAGCAATTCTTTTTTTGATTTACCTGTAAACCGAAATGCTCCTACACGAATAAGTATTCGCAACTGCTCTACCGATATGCGAACTCTTTTGATAAAATCTGTAAGATCCACAAAAGGTCCATTAGCGTGGCGTTCCAGAAGAACAACCATGGCAGACTGTTTTTCCAATTCCCCGATATGTGCAAAACCAATGTATATATCATCGTTGCAGATAACAGTTGCATGATCACTGTTATTAATACAAGGAGCCAGCATATTAGCGCCCGACATTTTTGCTTCGTGTATATAATTTTCGGTGCGATAAAATCCGCCGAAGTTATTTATTACTCCCACCATAAACTCCTTAGGAAAATATGCTTTGAGGTATAAACTCTGATAACTCTCCACAGCATAGGATGCGGAATGTCCCTTTGAAAAAGAATAGCCCGCAAAACTTTCTATCTGTCTCCATATTTCGCGTGTGTCATTTTCGTCATGACCGATCCTTTTACAATTTTCAAAAAAACTTTTTTCGGCTTTTAAAAACTCGTTTCTCCCCCTGAATTTTCCCGACATTCCCCTGCGCAGCACATCAGCCTCTGCTAAAGAAAGTCCTGCAAAATAATGAGCTACTTTAATTACATCTTCCTGGTATACCATAATACCAAATGTTTCAGGCATCAGCTCCAGCATTCTGCGATTGCCCTTTTCCCTTCGGTCCTTATCACGAAACCGTAAAATGTATTCGCGCATCATTCCCGATTTTGCAACACCGGGGCGTATGATAGAACTTGCTGCTACTAATCCCAGATACGTGTCGGCTCGCAATTTTGAAAGGAGCATTCGCATAGCGGGTGATTCTACATAAAAACAACCCATTGTTTTTCCCGTACGTAAAAGCGTTTTTATTTTTTCATCTTTTTTAAACGCGGCTATATTATGAATGTCAATATCAATTCCTTTATTTTTCTTTACTATTTCAATGGTATCTTTTATATGTCCTAAGCCACGCTGACTTAAAATATCGAACTTGTACAAGCCAATATCTTCAGCCTCTATCATACTAAATTGCGTTAAAGGATAACCTTTGGGAGGCATACTGGTGGCTGTATAATAATGAATTGGTTTCTCGGAAATAAGAATTCCTCCTGCATGTATACTTAAATGACTGGGGAAATCGTGAATATAATTACTGTACTTGTAAATAAGCTGCGCAATACTATCAGGCGTTTGCCCGAATTTTCTGCCTGCCCGCCGATCGGGAGGGTTATCCACCAAGTCATCAATTTCATTTTTGGGCAGGCCAAATACTTTTCCCAATTCCCTGATCAAAGACCTTGACTGGAACGTATTGTACGTTGCCAGCAAAGAGGTATGTTTATGGCCATGTGCTTTAAAAATATAATCAATAATTTCATCACGGTCTTGCCACGAAAAATCAATATCAAAATCGGGAGGATTAACACGATGAGGATTAATGAACCGTTCAAAATAAAGATCGAGTTCAATAGGATCAACGTCTGTGATCTTTAAACAATATGCTGCGAGGCTGTTGGCACCGCTTCCACGACCAACATAAAAAAAATTACGTTCGCGGGCATATTTTACAATATCCCAATTGATAAGAAAGTAAGAACAAAAATCCATTTCAATGATCATTTGTAATTCCTTCTCCAATCTTTTATAAATGGATTCATCGGGATTATCATATCTCTCTTTTAATCCTTTGTAACATTCCGCTCGTAACAATTCGTAGTCGTTTAGAATATTTCCCGTAAATGTTTTTTTATTCTTGCTTTTTTTGAATTCAAAATTTATCTGACAATCATCAATTATTTTTTTTGTATTCGCTATTAATTGGGGGAACTCATTATATATGTTCTGCAACTCTTGTTCCTGTAACATTGTTTCATTCTCTGATGCCTGCTCGCTCAGTGGTAATTTACTTAAGAGCGTGTTGTTATCAATAGCGCGCAACAAACGATGTGCATTAAAATCTTTTTTATTTCGAAACGTAACCGGAGACAGAATAACTAATTTATGTTGATGGTGTTTTGCTTCTGAAAATCGGAGTTTATTTAACTCGTTCTGTTTTATTCCAACGAATTCATTATCGTGCAACAGCGAAGGGTGTATTGTACCAAAAGGATAAATGATATAACTGTTATTAAATTCCGGAGCACGATTTTCTAACTTTATTTCATTGTTCAGGATCCGTGATAAATACCTATTCAACTCCATGAATCCTTCGTTGTTCCGGGCGATACCCACATAATGTTGTTTTACGCCTTCACGGAAATCAATGCCAACGATTGGTTTTACATTATACTTTGGTGCTTCACGAATAAAATCAAGACAAGCAGATGTATTATTAATATCAGTAAGTACAAACGATTCAATGTTTTTTTGTTTCGCTTCCTGCAAAAGATCTATCACGGAAAAAGTTCCGTATTTAAAACTGAAATATGTGTGGCAGTTGAGATACATAGTGGCCTCACCCCCTCTTTCCCCCTCTCCATTTGGAGAGGGGGATGTCAATGGAGTGTCAACGACAGTGACAGGGGGTGAGGCTACGCCGCCCGTCCATTAAAAGGATTAAATTTTCTTAACGTATGTTCCACACCAACAGCGCGCTGTATTTTATCATCACCAAAACGAACACGCATTTTATCCATGGCTTGATATAAGCGTATCATCTCTTCAGAATCTTCAAACATATTTATCTGGTATGAGCCGCGCACCAAATGACTGAAACGTACCCCAATCAATCGAATCAACATACGACGCTGATACACTTTATCAAACAACTCTTTCACTTTTGAAATAAGTGTATGATCGCATGATGTGTATGCAATGTGCGCCTGCATAGTATGTGTATCAAAATTTGAATACCGAATTTTGACCGTAACACAGGCTGTCAGCTTTTCTTCGCTTCGCATTTGAAAAGCTAACTTCTCCGTCATGGCAACAAGAATCGACTTCATTTTTTGAATGTCGGTCGTGTCACGGTCAAAGGTTTCTTCGGTAGATAATGATTTACGCTCTGAATATTGTTCAACAGGTGAGTTGTCAATGGCATTGGCTTTTTTCCAGATCACAATTCCATTTTGCCCCAACACATTCTCCAATAATTCAACAGGCATATCCTGTAATGTTTTTACTTTATACACTCCCATACTCTTTAACAGGTGAGCTGTTTTTTCCCCTATCATTGGTATTTTACTTACCGGCATAGGAGCCAGGAATATTTTTTCTTTGCCCAACTCTATCTGGCGTTCTCCATTTGGTTTAGCCTCGCCGGTAGCAACTTTAGAAACCGTTTTATTTTTCGACAAGCCAAAAGAAATAGGTAAGCCAGTTTCTTTTATTATACGCTGCCGCAACTCGGATGCCATTTTATAACAGCCAAAAAATTTATCCATACCGGTGAGGTCTACATAAAACTCATCGATAGATGATTTCTCGTATACCGGAACGCTTTCACTTATTATCTCTGTTATATCATGAGAAAATTTACTGTACTGCTCATAATCGCCGCGGATGATAATTGCTTCGGGACATAACCTCCTTGCCAGCTTCATGGGCATGGCAGAATGTATCCCAAACTTGCGGGCCTCATAGCTGCAGGATGCCACCACTCCTCTGTCGCTGCTACCGCCTACCAATACTGGCTTACCCATTAAGGCACTATTTTGCAAACGGGATACCGATACAAAGAATGTATCCAGATCCATGTGCATCACAGTACGGTTTTCGTCGGCCCCAAGAGAGAAAAGCATGAGATTTTGATATTTAAAAAGTGTTTTATATCTTTGATTAGTTTTTAATCAAACTTACGACTACAATATAGTCTATTATTTTAAATAAGAAAATAGTGTTGAAAAATATTTCTCAAGCCCGAACAAATAAGTAAAACAAACACGCATATATATGTTTTTCCAATCCAACATTAAATTTTTGCGCGAACGCAAAAAAATTTCACAGGAATCCATCGCTAAAGTCCTTGGGTTTAAACGAACTACGCTAAACAACTACGAGAATGGCTATGCGCAGCCCAAGCTGGAAATGCTGCCCTTTTTCTCTAAGTATTATAAGATATCTATTGATACACTTATTAATATTGATCTGACACGGTTATCAGAACTACAATTGCGTGACCTCGAAGCTGGCAACGATGCATACGTTAAAGGAAGTAAATTACGAGTGCTTGCAACTACAGTTGATAGAAACAACCGTGAAAATATAGAACTGGTTTCTGTAAAAGCGAAAGCGGGATACACCGCAGGCTATAACGACCCGGAATATATAAGCGGCTTGCCTACTTTTCAATTACCATTTTTATCTCACGATCGTAAATACAGAACCTTCCAGATCGATGGTGATTCTATGCTTCCTATTCCGGATAAATCATATGTAACCGGACAATACGTTGAAGACTGGAACGAAGTAAAAGACGGGCATGCCTATGTTATTCTTACACTTGATGACGGAGTTGTATTTAAAGTCGCCTATAACCAGATACGTACTAAAAAGAAATTGTTGCTGCGCTCTCTCAACTCTTTATGCAAGCCTTACGAAATAAAAATTGCCGATGTAAAAGAAATATGGAAATTTGTGTATTATACAAGTCCGCAATTACCCGAACCTGTTATTGAAAAGGATGCATTGGTAACTTCGGTTACTAAACTGCAGCATGATGTTCACCAGCTCATGAGTAAGGTAGAAGCGGTGCTTGAAAAATAAAGGCCTCTCCCCTACCCCTCTCCAAACTTGTCCTGAGCAAGGTCGAAGGAGGAGAGGGGAGCAACTTGATTGCTCTTCCAAAGTTTAAATAAAATGAAAAATAAGATATTTTGTTTGCCATAGTCGACATAGAAACCACAGGCGGAAGTCCCGCACACAGCAAAATAATTGAAATTGCCGCTGTGATACATGATGGATTAAGTGTGGTAAAAACTTTTTCTACTCTTATAGATCCTGAATGTAATATTCCTTATAGCATAACCCGGTTAACCGGCATTACCGATTCAATGGTAAGAGGCGCACCCAAATTTTATGAGATAGCTAAGGAATTTTATTTACTCACGCACGATAAAATATTCATCGCACATAACGTCAGTTTCGACTACAATTTTATACGCCATGAATATGAATCTATGGGAGGAGAATATTCCCCTAAAAAATTATGCACCGTTCAACTGAGCCGAAAATTAATTCCCGGATTAAAATCGTATAGTCTTGGCAATATTTGTAATGATCTTAATATAATAGTGAATGGAAGGCACCGTGCAGCCGGTGATGCTATGGCTACCGCAAAACTTTTTGAAATTTTATTGGAGAAAAAGAATGAACACAAAACATTAAGCACATTTAATATTGATGAGATCAGTACCCCTAAACTCAACACCATTCGAAGGCAGCTTATTGATAAGCTTCCGGAGAAACCAGGTGTATATTATTTTCTTAATAAGGAACGCGAAATAATATATGTTGGCAAAAGCAATAACATTAAAAGCCGCGCCATCAGTCATCTGAGTAATACCCGGTCTAAAAAAGGAATAAGCATGGTCAATGCTGTTTATGAAATTGATTACTGTCTTACGGGAAGTGAGATGATTGCCTTACTGATGGAGAGCGATGAAATAAAAAAACACAAACCCATCTATAACCACGCCAAAAAAAGATCGAGTTTTAGCCACGGCATTACTTCAGTTACAAATGAAGATGGCTATTTGTGCTTAAAGACGGTAAAAGTTACAAAGGAAATAGAAACCATTAGCAATTTCACAACCGCAGATGGCGCCACGAATGAACTTTATTATCTTATTGAAGAATTCGAGTTGTGTCAAAAATTATGCGGTTTATACGAGACGAATAAAGCTTGTTTTCACTACCAGGTAAAAAAATGTAATGGCGCATGTGTACATGTTGAGCCCCCTGAAGAGTATAATGAAAGAGTAAACAACGCCATTAATAAATTAGGAATAGAGAAAGTATCCTTCGCTCTTGTTGACACCGGCCGAACTAAAGAAGAAAGATCTGTTGTCCTCATTGAGAATGGACAATACAAAGGCTTTGGCTTTGTACCCACTGAAAATTCAATCCGTTCGTTTGAAGAATTTGAATCGTTTATCACTTCTTATGACGACAACAGGGACATACAAATGATCATTAAATCATTTATAGATAACCAAAAAATAAAAAAGATATACTTTAATGGCAAAAATCCATCTTAAAAACTTTACCCTAAGACCACGCCACCAGCAGCAATTGCTTTAGGACATTCGCCGGGCAAATTTGTTTGACAAACTGTGTTACAGCCTCTTGTGCCATCTGCTCTCACTGTACAACCAATATCATTTTTAGTGCATCCTTCTCTATCAGAATCACAACAAGCGCTCATAGGATTACTGCATTCATTAAAATTATTAGTATAAGCACCTGCTCGCCCTTGAGCCGCTTGGCCTACAAGGGTCAACTCTTCCTTTTTAGATAAAGTTATAAAGCTATCAACCCTTAGGTCGGTAAGTTTTAATTTTTTACGATTCATTTGTTATATAATTTTAACACGAAGCTAATGAGGCAATATTACCTCTGTATTAAGACGAATTTAAGATTAGGCTGTAATTTCGAGAAACAACAGACTCTTACACCTAATTATTTAGAAGTCCGCCAGGGTTTCTTGGGGTGAATTTCGCCAATAATATAATGTTCGCCTATCATTACCGTGACAACGGTTACATTCAACGCTTCGGCCTTCTCATACCAATCCTTTTCTTAACGATACAATCGATTTAGAAAAAGTAGATTGGTAAGTGCCGATATGCTTTGTGTTTATCTTTTGCAAAAAGATATTACAGAAAGCTAATCGGTATCAGAACATGTTTTATCCGTTCGTCCAAAGGGTGTAATGCCAATCTAAATTTCCTCAATGTATCGGTATTAATATTTTTGCTTCAGATCAACAATTGCCTGCACTGTTTCTTTTGGCATCATTTGCACATCTATTCCCCCATGTTCCTTATGAGAACTAAGGCCCACGGATTTCTCCAAGGCTGAATTTGGAAGTGTAATTCTAAGTACACCCGAATCTCTTAGCAGCACTTTTTTCATTAAATTTAACAGTGCCTAACAATTTGCTTTCAAAAAAACATTTGCTCTCCAGTTTTTTATTCTGGGTATTAATTATTGTCAGTACTTTCCCCTTTTTAAATTCCAATACGTTTCTCTCGCTTGATGGCGGACCGCATTGTTATAATTCAGTCATTTTTCGTGAATTACTAAAACACAATGAATGGTACAGCAATATTTTTGAGATAAACTCCTTCCCTGTTCCCAATTATACAGGAAACATTTTACTTTTATTGCTCAATAGCTTTTTGCCTATGCAATGGGCCGAGAAAACTATTTTTCTCCTGTATTTTATTTTAATTCCGGTTTTATTCAAAAAAATAATCAATCATGCTAATCCGGAAAACAAGTTTGCTCCTGTAATTATTTTCCCATTTCTCCAATGTATTTTTATTTACTATGGATTTTATAATTTTTGTATCGGACTTATCTTCCTGTTCTATGGGATATATTACGTAATAACACATAAAGACCTAAATGTTAAAAATCTAATTGTACTATTTTTCATTTGTGTGGGACTTTACTTCTCGCACTTATTTACTTTTCTTGTTTTTGTTATTTTTCTTGGCGCACACTTGCTGCTGATAAAAATACCTGAAGAAAAAATTAGCAGCCTGCTCATGCGATTTTTAAAAATCGCATTGATCATATTGCCCTTTATCATTCTTGTTATTTTGTATTTTCAAAACAATCCTTCAACAGAAAACAGCAACAAGTGGAACCTTGCACAAATTTTTCGATTTATTTTTTTCGCGGAATATGTAAATTACTATTATTTTAAAGTCAATTGGTTCGTCTGTTTGCTCGGTATCAGCTTTAGTGCTATAACTGTATTTTTTATTGGAAAAAGAGTGCTCCAATTTTTTCAGCAAAAAGTGTTCACGAATGATCTTATCTTCTTAATCGTAGGAATTATTTTGCTTTCCCTCTCATTCATTTTTCCTGATTCAAATGGAAATGCAGCATATATTGTTTATCGCTTTCTCTATATATGCGTTTTGTTTTTATTATTATTTATTGCTTCTCAAAATTATAATATCATTGTCAAAATTATTTTTACCGCTGTTTGTATAGCGGCATTCTTTTCATTGGAGATCTCTGTTTTAAAATCTCAGGCAGAATTGAAAATAGAATACGAACGTATGATGGAAGTTGAATCTCAAATTACCAAACTCAAGGCAACACTGGCTCCGTTCTTTATCAGAAGCGATGGATTTTCAGCTAACTTTTCTTCTTATTTAGGATTAAAAGGAAATATTATTCTTTTGGAAAATTATGAAGCAAGCGCCAATTATTTTCCCACAAAATGGAATCTGGCAGCCAATTGCGTTGAAATGGTAAGAAAGACTATTGAAAGTACAGATCATGCATTAAATGGTCCATGCAGACCAGATTATATTCTTATTAACACTTACAATTTTACAAATGAGGAATGCCAGAAAATAGTGAAAAATATAGACGCCAATTACTCGCTTATTTATTCTGAGGAACCTCTTTATCTCTATGAGAACAACTATATAACGCTTCGCCAGCGTTAATTTTGAAATTGATCCTGTTTATAAATAAAAGGCATTTCAAATCGGCCTTAAGGGAACCAATGATGCTATTAAATATCCTTCTTAATTTTTAAATAGCAAAGTCAGTTTACGGTCTCACTACTCCAATTCCAGTGTTGCCTCACCAATGTTATACCCATCATTATATATTATCACCATATATTTTCCGGGAATAAATTCTGCATTGTTGTCACACAAAATACTTACCATCATTTCCGAATTATTATAATTAATGGTTTTCTTTGCTGAAAAATAACTACGGGTTCCGTTTGGCAAATTAAACATTTCACTTTCTTCCGTACTTTTCGCCAACTCTTTCCCATCAGGAGAAAGTATACGAACATAAATATCCTTATCACCCGCTTTAGCGATCTTATTATCAGACACGGTAAAAACTACTTTTATCTTTTGTACCTTTTTTGCTTTTGATGATTCGTCTTCCTTTTTACCTCCGCTTTTTAAACGAACACCTCTTACAATTAAACTTCTTGCACTTAAAGCGGAGCCTTTTGCGACAACAGCATTTAATTCATCCTTTTCTTTTGATAATTGGGTCGTTTTGCCTTTCTCCGAGGTAAGGTCCTCCTCCACCTTTTTCTTCTCAGCAATTATTGTTTGGTTAAGCGTATTTAATGAATCTATTGTTTTGATATAGCCTTTCATGATCTCACGTAAAGTACCCGCCTCCTTTTTGAGTTTTGAAATTATATACGCATCGTCCTTGTGTTTAGCAGCCTGCTTTTCAAGATCTTCAATTTTTTTTATATTTTCCTCGAGTTGATGTTTTAAAGCAGCATCATCCGTTTCCAATGTATGGTATTCCTCCTTCAGTGTTGCAAGCTCGGCCTGGAAAGCGTTGCTCTTATCTATATAAATAATTTTTTCTTTTATCTCGGTCTCTATCCTGATTGTTTGGTTCCAATAAAGCCATATCAGGGCAATAATTACCGCCGATTGAAAAAAGACAAAAAATAATAGTCCCTTTCTTTTCGATTCCTTTTTTGGCTCCTCTGGGGGAGTTGTCTGGTTATTTTCCATATTCGTATCCTTGTTTTATACCTTCCTATGTAAAAGTAATACAAATTTAGAGTACATTTTTATCGCAAATAATACAGGAATCGCCTATCCGGTTGCATTTAATGCAAAAAAGCCCTGCTTAATCCCTGCTTCGTTTAATTTTTAGCATTTTTTAATTGGTACGGCAGCGCTTCTTCGAAAAGCCGTTTTCAAATGCTTTTGCATTGTCGTTGCTTTACGCTATAAATTTTTAATTATGCTTTCTGACTTTATCAACCTCTTTTTCCCCGACACTTGTGCCAATTGTGAAGCGGCGCTTTATAAACATGAATCTGCCATTTGCAGCATGTGCAGATACCATTTACCTGTAAGCAAATTTCATTTATATAACGATAATCCTGTCGAAAAATTATTCAGGGGAAGAATTTCCGTTCAATATGCAGCAGCATACCTACGGTTTCAAAAAGGAGGCATGGCTCAAAAACTTGTACATAAATTAAAATATAAAGGCCGCACTGAAGTAGGAACTACAATAGGAAAATTATACGGTTATGAATTAAAGAATCTGGAATGGGATAAAAAAATTGATTTGATCATACCCATTCCATTGCATAATAAAAAATTACGCATAAGGGGTTTTAATCAATGTGATTTTTTTGCTCAGGGTCTGTCAGAAAGTTTGAATGTAAATTGCAATACCACAAACGTGAAAAGAATTTACAGTACGGATACACAAACTAAAAAATCACGTTACAACCGTTGGAAAAATGCCGAAGGAAAATTTGTGGTTACAGATCCCGATCTTTTAAAAGGGAAAAATATTTTACTGGTAGACGATGTTGTTACGACTGGATCGACACTTGAGGCATGTGCGCAAGCCATTTTAAATATTGAAGGGACAACAGTTAGTATTGCCACAATGGCCTACACTGAAAATTAAGGTACATCATTTAATATAGCCGAATTATTTATGGTAGATAAATGGTCGGAGAGAAGCTCTCACCCTTTTCCTCCAAAAAAATACTGCAAAACCTCGCCTTTTTAAATTAATTTTGGTATCTTAATACGAAGGTTATACTCTTTTATGGAAGTTACGATAACGAAAGACGGTACAACAAAAAGAGAGAGATATCACTCTCTTATTCCCCAACTAAGCGCACTTGTAAAGGGGGAAAGTGATCCTATTGCGAATGTTGCTAATATTATTGCTGCCCTTAAACAGAGTTTTGGTTTTTTCTGGGTCGGAATTTATTTTGTAAAAGAAGATGAATTGGTTCTTGGTCCATTCCAGGGAACTGTTGCCTGTACCCGTATTAAAAAAGGTTCCGGCGTTTGTGGCACAGCTTGGGAAAAAGAAGAATCTATTATTGTTCCTGATGTTGATCTTTTTCCGGGACATATTGCCTGTAGTCATTTTTCACGTTCCGAGATCGTTGTTCCTTGTTATAAGAACGGGAAAATAGTTGCTGTACTGGATATTGACAGTATTAAGCTGGATGATTTTAGTTTCACCGACAAAGAGTATCTCGAAAAAACCGCCGAGATAATTGCAAGCGTCCTTTAATGAAAAGGCTGCAATGAAAAACCAGATCACCTCAGTAAACAAATTACTTTTTTATTCTTTTATAGCCCTCTTATTTTTTTCCTGCGCACAAGTTGTTAGTCCGGACGGCGGACCTAAAGACTCGGATCCACCAAGAGTTGTAAAATATGCTCCCGACAGCGCCGCATTGCATTTTAAAGAAAAAAGTTTCAACATTACTTTCAATGAATATGTACAGTTAAAAGATATCAGTGGGCAACTCATCGTATCGCCATTACTTAAGAAACAACCCGAAGTAAAGGTGAAGAACAAAACGCTTACGGTTACTTTTGAAGATACACTCAGGGAAAATACTACTTACACGTTCAACTTCGGCAGCGCTATCCGGGATATTACTGAAGATAATTATACAGATGGGTTTCGTTATATTTTTTCTACTGGCGATTTTTTAGATTCTATTTCATTGAAAGGAAAAGTTGATTACGCCTTTGATCATAAAACCGATAAAGGAATTCTGGTGATGCTGTATGATGAATTATACGATTCCCTGCCTTACAAAAAACCTCCGACCTATTTTGCTAAAACAAAAGAGAACGGAACATTTGAGATCAGCAACATTAAAGCGGAGAAATATAAAGTAGTAGCATTGAAAGATGGTAATGCAAATTACATGTACGATTCCGACGAGGAGAGCATTGGCTTTTTAAATGAGCCCATTGACTTGAAAAAAGATGACACTCTTTCCATTTCACTTTTTAAAGAAGAACCTAAAAAACTTTTTTTGAAAAAACATAAAGTAGAGGGTTACGGACATTTACTATTTGTATTTAGCAAGCCCGTTGAGGGAATTGACATTCAATCTTTATATACCACTTATAAAAAAGAATGGTACATAAAAGAGTACAATGAGAAACGCGATTCGCTCCATTTGTGGCTAAGCGATGCCGGCGACCCCGACTCCATTAGTATTGTATTAAGTGAAAAAGATAAAGTGATAGATACTTTGTTTTTCAATTTAATGAAGAAAGAGGCAGCCTTAAATCCCAAAGGAGGAAGAGGAGAAAAACTTAGTTTAAAAGCAACAGCTAATGTAAAGAAGGGGCAACAATTTGATTTGAATAAACCTATTGTATTGGAGTTTAATCATCCGATAAAAGAGCAACATAAAGAAAGCGTTATTATAAAAAGAGATAGTATTCCCCTATCGCCTACTATTTATCGCCTTGATTTTCTTTCAACTATTCCACCAAATATTTCTTACAGAGTGTTTACATTATGGATGACCGATACAGTTAAACCAAAAAGCCAAGGACCTAACACCCTTGACCCAATTGGCATCATGCAAGTACAGATTCGAGAGCCACAAACCAAATATTCAATATTTATTCCACCCAATTCTTTTACAGATATTTTTGATTTACCTAATGATACTATTAAAATAGAATTCACCACACGCGAAGAAAAACATTACGGTACATTAAAACTTAAATTGTCCTTGCCGGAACTTAAAGAAGATTTGATCCTGCAATTGATTGGTGAAAAAAGTGAGGTCATACGCGAAGACTATATTCCTGCCAGTGAAAAAAACAAAATCTTTGATTACAAATACCTCGACCCACGAAAATACAAATTCAAAATTATTTATGACAGCAATAAAAACGGGAAATGGGATGCAGGAAATTATTTAGAGCATCAACAGGCAGAAAAAGTTATTTATAGCAAAGAACTGATAGAGATACGCTCCAACTGGGACAAAGAGGTGGAGTGGAAAGTTGAGGATTAGGGTGTTTAGCATTTCGCCCCTCGACTCGGGGTGACAGGTTTAGGATTAAAGGCTAAAGTTGTCTGCATCTAAAAAAACCGGAAATTGTTTTCTGAATTCTGCTAACTCATTGTAGGATATTGCAACCGTTTCTATTTTCTCTTCGTTAGCTTTTGTGGAACTAATGATTTCTCCTTTCGCGTTTATTACTGCGCTATCTCCTGAATAGGAAATTTCTTTCCCATCCTTCCCTACTCTATTCACGCCAACAACATAACATTGGTTTTCTATTGCACGCGCCGGCAATAATGTTTTCCATGCAATACTCCTTCTCTCCGGCCAGTTAGCAACATACAATAACACGTCATAGTCATACTTCGAACTTCCAACTTCTGACTTCTCACTTCCAACTCGATTCCTGCTCCAAACCGGGAAGCGCAGATCATAACATACTAGTGGACAAATTTTCCAGCCGTTTAATTCAACAATTAATTTTTCTGTTCCTTCCGAATAAAAATTATTCTCTTCCGCCATTCTGAACAAATGTCGCTTGTCATAATGAGTGTATGTTCCGTCCTGCCTGGCCCAAACAAATCGGTTGAAAAACTTTCCCTGCTCCTCCGCAATAAAACTTCCACAAACAACTGCATTTTTTTCTTTTGCTTTTTTTAACATCCATGCTATGGTTTCACCATCCATGTTTTCTGCAAATGTTTTTGCATTCATGGTAAATCCCGTGCTGAACATTTCGGGCAACACGATAAGGTCAGTATTTTCTTTTATTGCTAAAATATGTTTGTCAAACATTTCCAGGTTAGCAGACTTGTTTTCCCAATGAAGAGAAGTTTGAATGGTGGTAATATTTAGGTCTTGCATACTGTCGTTTTGTTTTTTAGTCTCCCTCCCTTAGGGAGGGTTAGGGAGGGGTCTATATTTTACACAATATCTCAGCCGCCTTCTCTAATGTCTCTTCCGATTTCGCGAAACAAAACCTCAACACTTGCTCATCTAACTTCTCATGATAAAAAACCGAAACCGGAACCGATGCAATTTTTTCTTCTTTGATCAACCGCACAGCGTAATCCAAATCTTTTTCTTTTGTGATCTTATCGTACCTCAGCAGTTGAAAATATGTCCCTGCCGCAGGAGTATAAGTGAACGTCGATTTTGCAATTCGCTCATTAAAGAAATCTCTTTTCTGTTGATAAAATTTTCCGAGATCAAGGTACTCGTTCTCGCGTTTTAAAAAATCGGCAATGGCATATTGTATCGGGGTATTGCAAGCAAATACAAGATACTGGTGCACTTTGCGAAATTCCGTCATCAGGTTATGCGGTGCGATACAATATCCTATCTTCCACCCGGTTGTATGAAATGTTTTTCCAAAAGACGAAATAATAAAACTTCTTTCCGCCAGGCTTGGAAACCTTGCAACACTTTGGTGTTTATTGCCATCAAAAATAATGTGCTCGTATACTTCATCGCTCACAATAATAATATCCGTATTGCGTGTTAACGTTTCTAATACAGCCATATCTTCCGCGGTAATTATGCTGCCGGTTGGATTGTGCGGCGTATTTATAATGATCATCCTTGTGCGGTGGTTGATCACTTTTTTTACATCTTCCCAATTAATTTTATAATCAGGATATTTTAATTGTAAGTAAATGGTTTTTCCACCGCTCAGTTCAATTGCAGGAGTATAACAATCATATGCCGGTTCAAATACAATCACCTCATCATCTTCGCGAATCATCGCAGCAATGGCAGTATAAATGGCTTGTGTTGCTCCTGCGGTAACAGTTATTTCCGTTTCAGGATCATATTGTGACCCATAAAGTTTTTTCGTTTTTTCTGAGATCATTTCTCTTAACCTCAGCAACCCAGCCATTGGCGCATACTGGTTAGCGCCTTTTTTCATGTGACCATTCACCAATTCAATCAGATCGGGAGAACAATTAAAATCAGGAAACCCTTGAGATAGATTAATTGCTCCAAAGTCTGCCGCCAACTTGCTCATTACGGTAAAGATCGTTGTCCCTACAGCCGGAAGTTTACTATTTATAGTTCCCTGGAAATTCATGTTTGTCCTATTCTAAGGTAAAAATACAAGATTATACTCCTACCTGCCTGTTAATCCGTAAATAAATTTTTACCTTCGTTGTAAACATTAAACTTATACCAATGGTTATTTCAAAAGACAAGGTTGTTTCTGTAAACTATCATTTATCAGTTAAGGATTCGCCGGACGCACAGGAGCGCTTTGTAGAAAAAACAGATGCTGCCAATCCTCTCGTTTTCCTTTTTGGATCAGGAAATTTATTAGAGGCATTCGAAAAAAATTTAAAAGGAAAAAAAGTCGGAGATACGTTTGATTTTCATCTTGTAGCAAAAGACGGTTACGGAGAGAGAATGGACGAACATGTTGTGAATATTCCCATAGACGCATTTAAAGGAGAAGATGGGCAGGTTGATAAAAAAATGTTGGAAATCGGCACTATGCTGCCAATGACAGATCAGCAAGGAAATAGATTACAAGGAATAATCAAGGGACTTACAGATGCATTGGTCACTATGGATTTTAATCACCCAATGGCTGGCCAGGATCTTCATTTTTCAGGAGAAGTTCTTGACGTAAGAGATGCTTCTGAAGAAGAATTATCACACGGACATGTGCATGGACCGGGCGGACACCACCATCACTAAAATTTGTTGATGCAGGTCGACTTTAAAACACCCGACAAAGATTTGATGAAGCAGATCACTGCTTGCGTGAAAGAATACGTGTTGGATGATGAAGGATTACTTGCAAATCAATTTATTGCTGCAATACATAACAATAGGCTGGTTGGATTTGTACGTTTGAGGCCGCACTCCGACTGTGATGAACTGTGTACGTTGGGTGTTATAGAACAATACAGGAAAAAGGGAATTGGTAAAGCGCTCGTAGAAGAAGTTAAAAAAAAATCATTTAAGGTTTTGTACCTTGTTTGTATTATTCCCACATTTTTTGACAAACTTGGGTTCAACGTGATTGAGAATAATATTCCTGCTTCAATGAAAAGAAAATGGAGCAGGTGTACAAATGATTATGTTGTGGAAGAAGAATATTGTGTAATGCAATTGCAAAATAAAAACGCATGAACAAAATTGAACACATTGGCATTGCAGTTAAAAGTCTTGAATCGTCCAATTCACTTTTTTCAAAATTGCTGAATGCACAACCTTACAAAACAGAAATAGTAGAGAGGGAAGGCGTAAATACTTCCTTTTTTATGATGGGTGAAACCAAAATAGAATTGCTTGAGGCAACAAAACCGGAAAGCGCCATTGCTAAATTCATTGAGAAAAAAGGAGAAGGCATACATCACATCGCTTTTGATGTGACTGATATAAAAGCAGAAATGAAACGTTTAAAAGCAGAAGGGTTTACTTTGCTTTCAGAAGAACCTCAGCGCGGAGCCGACAATAAATTAATTTGCTTCCTTCACCCGAAAAGCACTAACGGGGTATTGATAGAACTTTGCCAGGAAGTGAAATAAGTTACCAGTTGTTAGTTGCTGGTTGTAGCAACATCAGAAAAAATATCCAAGACTGTTTTACCACCTTTTATATCCAGCCAGATCGTTTGAATACCGCACTTGGCGGCACCCTCAATATGCTGAAGAGAGTCGTCGATAAAAAGCGTTTCCTTTGCCAACAGGTTGTTTTCCTTTAATACGCGTTCAAAAATATCTGCATTGGGTTTGCGCATTCCTGTTTTGTAAGAATAATATTCTTTTTCGAAAAGATGAGAAAGGTTAGGAAAACCAAATTCCTTTAGAAGATATTTTGAATATGCGCTAATGTGCAGTTCATTGGTGTTGCTTAATAAAAACAAGCGGTTCTCCCCCCATAATTTATCTAAAAGTGCAAGCCTTTCCTTCGGAAGGTCTAGCAACATGGCATTCCAGGCATTATCGATCTCTTCGTCGGTCAATGATTTACCTGAGATCTGTTTTACTTTTTCGCGAAAAATTTTCGTTGAGATTTTTCCTGTTTCAAAATCGTCAAACAACTCATTTTGTGCAGTTTGTGAGTACGATTGCTCAAAATCTGTTAGCCCTAAATTCTTAAAAGCAGTAATTGTGGCTTGAGTATTTATATTCAACAATACCCCGCCAAGGTCAAAAATTATGTTTTTTATATTTGGAGGAATGGCCATATCCTATTGTGTACTTAAGTGCAAATGTATTGCTTTTTGTAGTTTGATAACAAATATATAATTTCGCAGTCCTTTCTCATAAAGAAAGCAGGGCCCATAGCTCATTCGGTTAGAGCAACAGACTCATAATCTGTGGGTGCTTGGTTCGATTCCAAGTGGGCCCACCACGCCGGACAACACCAAATACTTGGAAAGTTGTCCGGCTTTCTTTTTCTC
>CAZQIC010000040.1:0-34612 GCA_964593555.1 uncultured Bacteroidia bacterium
GATACGATTTTATTAGATTGTTTTTAACATTCTATTTTTAGAACTCCCCTTAAGTCCTGTTGACGGGCTCCATAAATAATTGTTTGCTCCTGAAATACTTAGTACATAGCTGAAGCCTGCGCACATGGATTGATTTGGTGTGATCAATAATGAGGGCAGTGCATTTACTGTTACTGTTACTGCCGCAGTAGCATTGCATCCGTTAAGATCCGTTCCTGTAACAGAATAGGTTGTGGTTGTAGTTGGAGACACACTATTAGCAGAGCCCATTTGTGGATTTATGGTTATTGGAGACCAAACATATGTCCATGCTCCCCCTGCCGTAATTGTCACAGAACTTCCTGAGCAAATAGATGTATTGGGAGAAGTGGTTATCGTTGGCAACGTAAATACATTAACCGGTGCATAGGCAGTATCCCTGCAAAACTTTTTTGTTGTTACGATTACTGAATAAGTTGTGTTTGCATTTGGTGTTACTGTTATAGTTGAGGTGGTTGCACTGTTTTGCCAGACATAAGTTCCGCCGCCACCCGCTGTTAAACTAAGGCTGTTTCCAGAGCACACATCATGGTTGCCGGTGATCGTGGCAAAATTAAGATTGGGGGGCTGGCACATATCATACTTGCCAATAAAAACATCGCTCCACGTAGTGCTCGAAATATTTTTTGCTGTACCGGCCGGATTAAAATTCATTGCTGTTCCCTGGAAACGCCCTACAACATGGCAACCATTTTGGCTCACCGCAATTCCATATGCATCATCTTCTGCCGATTGACCAACTTTTAATGCGCAAAGGTAATTTCCATTGGTAGTATATTGGGCAACAAAAATATCTTTACTTCCGGCACTGCTTAAAATTTTAGATCCTGCTCCCGGATCAAAATCAACATTGGTACTTGCGAATCCGCCGGCGATATAAACATTGTTAGAACAATCCAATGAAATATCTGTGCTTTTGTACCAGCTGTCATCAGATGCGCTGCCGCCTATTTTAAATGCCCATTGGTAAACACCTGCTGAATTATATTTGGAAACAAAAATGTCGTTACCGCCGGAACTTGTCACGTTTGCTGTTGATGCTCCCGGATCAAAATCTGCAGAACCCTGGAAAGTGCCGGAAACAAAGGAGTTTCCGGATGCATCTACCGCGATGGAAAATCCAACGTCGCTTGACGTTCCGCCGGCATTTATGGCCCAGTTATAAATTCCGCCTGATGTATATTTGGCAATAAATATATCGCCCGATCCATTACTACTTTTTGTTGCAGTTGAACCCGTAGGATCAAAATCAATATTACTTCCTGAAAAAGTTCCCGTTACATAAACATTTGCCGTTGCATCCAACCCAACTCCCCAGCCCAAATCGCTCCCGCTTCCGCCGACAGCAAACGCCCAAACATATGATCCGGTTGTTGAATATTTTGCAACGAATGCATCATTAGCTCCTAGGCCTGTAACAGGTGCAATTCCTGAAGTGGGATCGAAATCAATATTTGTCCCCGAAAAATTTCCGGTAACATAGCAATTCCCTGCATCATCGGTTGCAATGCCATTTCCTTCATCCGATGATGCGCCGCCAATACGGAACGCCCATTGGTAATTTCCATTTACATCGTACTTCGCAACAAAAATGTCATTACCGCCTGCACTGCTTAGCGGGGCGCTGCCTGCACCAGGATTAAAATCAACATTGGCACCTGCAAACCATCCTGTAACATAACAATCTCCTTTGTTGTCGAGAGAAACGTGATTGATCACATCGTTGCCGCCAACACCGGGAATAGTAATTGCCCACAAATAATTTCCGGTAGCATCATATTTCGCTAAAAAAATATCCCAGCCTCCACCTGTCGCGGTAAGGTTGTTTGTTCCGCTGCCCGGATTAAAATCAATAGTACCCTGAAAATTTCCGCCTACGTATGAGTTGCCCAAACTGTCTACTTCAACATCGTAAGCCACATCTGCGCTTACATTTCCTGGTAATCCAAAAACCCATTGATTGTTTTGTGCAGCTGAAATGCGATGCAATAGAATTAAAAAGATAATTGTCTTTAATGCTTTTTTTGTCATGTCTGTGAGGTTGACTTACTTAACAAATATGTATCTAGAATGTAAAAGGCACAAGCAATAAGTCGAAATTCCGTAAAATTCCAAATAAATGTTTATTTTAGTAAAGTGCGGTTATTACGCTAAAAAGACATATTTTTGGTAAAATTCTATGGAACAAAGGGACGATCTTTTTGAACTCATTAAATCGATGAGCAAAGCTGAGAAAAGGCATTTTAAACTTTCGAATGGAACCTTCGGCGGCGGAAAAAATTATTTACGTTTATATGAAGCTATTGAACATCAACAAAAATATGATGAAGCAGCGATAGAAAAATTATTTGCGAAGGAATCATTCGTGAAACAATTACATGTAACAAAAAATTATTTATATCAGCACATTGTAAAAAGCCTCAAATTATTTCATGCTGAAAAAACTTCCTGGTCTGTTCTGAGATCAATGCTTGATGATTATGAATGTTTGTTTTCCAGGAAACTATATCGACAGGCTGAAAAATTATTGCGCCGAATAAAACAAAAGGCGTTGGAGTATGAAAATTTTTACTGCTTGATGGAGATCCTTGATAAGGAAGAGTCCTCGATGAGAATTTTAAATGATGTTAAAAAACTGGAAAATTCTTTGAAGCAGTTAAATGAAGACAGGGCGCTTTTTCTTAAAAGCCTGCAGAATAATTTTACGTATAAAAAAATTAGCAGCGAGATGCTCGTCTTCGGCCATAATGCAGGAAGGGCAAGAGAAAAAGAAACAGAGGAGGCCTATAAAAAAATAATCAATTTACCTGCAATGAAAGGCCCTGAATTGGCTTTCACGGATACGGCGACGGGCTTTTATCACCAGATACTGAGTACATGTTATTATAGTACACATAATTATAAAAAATCATATTATCATTTGCTTCAGCAAAAAAATTTTATTGAATCAAATGCTGCGCGAAAAAAAAGATTCATGGGGGAGTACATGAATGTATTGAGCAACATGCTTTTTCTCGGAAAAAAAATATTGGATTTCGATAAAATGTTAACACTGCTTGATTCATTTAAGGAGATATTGCATGAATCACCGCAGCAAATAGAAAGAATTCTGCAGCCCTATTATTCTATATTGATCGATGTGTATTGCCAGGAAGGAAAATTTGCAGAGCTTTTTCCGAGATTAAAAGAGGTGGAAACGTGGATCGGTGAAACTAAAATTGTGCGCAGGGCCGATAATTCGGATATTGTGCTTGATCAAAAGTTGGCATACGCATATTTTGGAATGGGAAAGCATAAAGAAGCGCTGCATTGGCTAAACAAGGCGCTGAACTTTCCTGAAAAGGAAAACATTAAAATAGATATTTATTCGTTCTTCATGATCTTCAATTTGATATTGCATTATGAATTGCATAACACAGATCTGCTGCCATACATAACCCGCTCCACGTTCCGTTATCTTTCCCGCAAAGAAAAAATGTTCCGGTTTGAAAAAATAATCCTTGGTTTTATCAAAAGAACTGCGCTCACATTTAAAAATAAGGAAGTTCAGCGCGAGGCATTTAAAAAATTGAAACAGGAATTACTTCCACTTCTTAATAACGATTTCGAAAAGCAGGCTTTCGATAATTTTGATTTTATCGCATGGCTGGATAGCAGGATAGAAAATATTTCTTTTGCCGATGCAGTAAGAAAAAAATCCAGGAAAAGTAAATAGCCCTCAAGTAAAAAAAACAATGCTCAGGTAAAATTTACCTGAGCATTGTTTTTGGGACCGGGAATATTCTTCTACAACTTTCCTATTGGCTCGCTTGTTATTATTTGTTTGAACATGATCGTGTTTCCATCAGGATCCATGATCATTGCCGATTTTAATTTTTCAGTGATCACTACGTCACCTTTTATCTTACCGCCGTTTTTCATCGCATTAGTAATTGCGGAAGAAATGTTGTTTACAACAAAATCAAACTGGTGCCTGTTTTGGTTCACCATATTAGTGTTTGCTGTGGTTCCGTATAAATATAGCTTCACTTCACCTATATATCCATTATATGTAGTTGTGCCGTACGCTTCTGATCGGCTGAATTGTATGCCAAATACGTTTGAATAAAAGTCGGCCATTTGTTTAATATTCCCTGAAGAAATGGCTATTTGATCCATTTTAAAGGCCGGACCGCCTGTTTGTGCTATTATAGTTGTTGAAGAAATTACAAGTACCAGCAACAGAAACTTTTTCATATTAAAACTTTATTATTTATTAATTGTTTAGTGTTCGCGGGGTCTTTTACCCGGGCAACGCATAAAAGGTTTCAGTTATTTTATTAAATTTTCAATTATTAAAAATTTATACCTTTTGCTGCAACCTTTCAAAATTTATGCCGTAAACACAAACTGTAATAAAATACCTGATTATTTGCTTGTTCTAAGCAATAGGGTTAATTTCAAATCTGTTTATGGGATTTAGGGCTGTGTAAAATTATACACTATTATGCGTGATATCCATCTTTGGTTATGGAACCTAAATAAAACAAATCTTGTCCGGAAGGGATTCTTTACCTGATAAGATTAACCAGGCCTGTGTAGTTATAATTTTTTCCCGTAATGTCTTGTGCCGATAGTTTCCAGATGTAAGTATCTATCTGTGCCATTTTTTTTCCTTCATTGGCTTTCCCATTCCATCCTTCATTAGCATTATTTGTTTCGAAGATCATATTCCCCCAGCGGTCGTAAACAATTAATTTATATTTCTCTATATCTATGCCGGTTAATTCCGGGATAAACAGATCATTTTTCCCATCATCATTAGGCGTAAATGTATTGGGAATGTATATTGATGACTCTTCATTTACTGTTATGGAATTATAAGCAGTGTCACTACAACCGTAATCATTGCTAACAATAAGTATTACATTGTGTGTTCCGGCTGCATCATAAGTATAAGCAGGATTTTGTTGAAAAGATGCCCCTAATGAAGGATCTCCGAAACTCCATTGCCATGCTACTGCACCTGAAGAAAGATCGGTAAAAGAAATTGTTGGTGCTGCAAGGGTTGCTGGTTGTGGGTTAGCGGAGAACGCTGCAACAGGCAAAGAATATATATTAATGTAATTTGTTTTTATCGCATTTGCAGTACAACCATTAATATCGGTTACCATTAATGAAACGGAGAATACTCCGCTTGTTGTATAACAATGAATAGGATCATCGGTATTTATTGAATTGCCATCACCAAAATTCCAAAAATAATTTGTTGCAGTTGCACTTTGCGATGTAAAGTTTACACAGAGCTCTTTACAGGCCGCTGTATCCGGCGCACTAAAAGTTACCTCGGGAAGAGAAAGTACAGTTACACTCGTTGTGCTTGTTGCGCTGCAACCATTTATATCAGTTATAGTAACAGAGAATGTTGTATTGCTTGTTAGCGGCGTAGTTGCTGAACTCGATGCAAGAGGGTTGATCACACTTGCCGTAGGTTGCCATTGAACAAATGATGCCCCGCTAGTTACGGATAATTGTGCCACGGAACCAGAACAAACCGGGCCGCTGTTTGTAGCTATTGCTAATGGTAAGGGAAAAACAGTAATGGTTGTTATGGCTTGTGCTGTACATCCTGATGGATCACTTGCAACAACACTATATGTTGTTGAAGTAGTAGGTGCAGCTAAAATAGTATTGGTAGTAATTCCGGTATTGCCTGCAGGAGTGATCCAACTGTAATTAACACCTCCGGTACCTGAGCTGCTAGCGGTTAATATTACATTAGTTCCTTCACAAAATGCGATGGATGTTGGATTTACATTTACATTAATACCCGAGTTTATTGTAATAGTTTGTGTTTTTGTTCCACTGCACGTACCAACAGTAAGTACAGCATTGTAATTCCCCGGACCAGAATAGAAATGTGTAGGATGTGTTAATGTGGAAGTATTACCATCACCAAAATCCCAATGCCAGGTTGATATGGGATTCCATCCGCGAGGGGTTACTGGATTGGAAGGATCGCAATCTTTAAAATTAAAATCGACTGTCGCGCCACACGCAGCAGATGTTTGTGACATAGTAAAATCGGGAGTAACAACTCCTGTTTTATCCGCCAGTTTAAAAATGAATCCCTGGTATAAGAATGTGCTTAAATTATTTAGCTTGGAAGTTTGATATACGCCTGTAGTCACAGGAAAGTCATTGGAAAAAGTTGTTCCTCCAACTACCACTTCTTCTTTACATCCGCTTCCGAGCAAAGCAAGTGAATGTCCCATGCCATTACCTGCAAAATCGATATTAGAACCACCAAGAAATGTAGAGTAAAGAATATTCAACGAGTTATCCAATTTTGCAACAAATACATCAGTGTTATTCTTATGTACGGGTTGGTGTGCTCCGCAAGTGGTTGGAAAATCTATTTGCGCTTTACCGGTAACAAAAACTTCTTCATCACTATCCACTGCAATATCAAAACCGCTATCCTGACTGGATCCTCCAATGTAACGTCCTGCAATGAGGTCGCCCATGTCTGGTGCAACATTATTGTTATTCAATCTTAATTTAAGTATAAACACATCTCCTTGCCCGCCTGAGTATGCAGGTGAAACTGCAGTAGTTGGAAAGCCCCATCCTGCCTGGCCTGTAACGTATACTACTTCGGGATCCACAGTAGATATAGCAATGCCATTGCTCATGGTTTGTTGTTGTATCCCATTCCAGGTTGCAGGCGCTCCTATATATGTAGAATAAATAAGGTCTGAAGTCCCTGCCCCTAAAGGATTTATGCGGCACACGAAACCATCATTCATAACTGCCGCAGTGTTATAAGTATTGTCCAATGCTCCTGAAGTTGTTGGAAAATCGACAACAGGGTAATCCGGCTGAAAAATATTTCCTGTAAAATAAATATGTCCATTGCTGCCGAACTGAATATCCCTTACCGATTCATTTCCTTTATCACCACCAATAAAACTTGAGTACAATAGGTTAGCGGGATTAACGGCCCCACCTGTAGGATTAATATTGATGTGGCTTACGAAGCCATCCATTTTTCCGGATACACAAGTGGGATCATAACATCCTGTAGTTGTTGGAAAATTAGGCGAACGCGTATCTCCGCCTACTACTACTTCGTTGGGGCCGCTCAACGCGATGCATAAGCCCAGATCTGCGGAACTTTCACCACCAAGGAAAGTACTGTATAAAATAGAATTCCCTGCAGCATTTAATTTTAATACAAAAGCATCATTGACATTGAAAGAAGGAGTATAATTAAAAACGTTGTCAACAGCACCTGCAGTTATTGGAAAATTATTTGACCCGGTAGTTCCACAAACAAAAGCTTCGCCCGCTGCATTTACTGCGATCCCATTTCCAGCGTCGTTGCCTGAGCCTCCAATGTACGTTGCCCAAACTATGCTGCTGGCATCGGGCATCATTTTTATTACAAAGGCATCGTAGGTCCCGCCGTTATATGTTCCCGGTATCGTTGGAAATGTAGTTTGGCAAACACCGGTTGCGTAAACATATCCGAGCGCATCAACACCAATATCGTTTACCCAGGTTTGTGTACCAGCTGCCGCACCAACATAAGTGGACCAATCAAGTATTACCGGATCAATGATGAGATCTTTTGATTTGTCGTATGCGCCTGCAATGGCAAACCCAAACGAATTGTTTTCGTATATAGTGTAATTTACAGGAACTTCTTTTTTTGTACCATTAATAATCTGGTATGCAAATGGTTTTTTTTCTATTTGTATTCCCCAGCGTGTTTGTACTAAGAAATCTCCGTTATTATTGACAGAGATTTTTTCGACGCCATCATAACGCATTTTTATATTACCAACAATCGCCCCCGGCTTTAATACATAATCATACTCGATAAGATCGTTATTGAAATAATACCTGAGATCGGTATGGGGATAAATAGCAGTGTAAACGATTTCTTTATAATCAGCAACATTGAGAAAGTTTTTTGAACCGATTAAATAATTGCAATTGTCCGGTGAAGAATTTTTTCCGCTCACAGTGGTTTTATTACATCCTTCAAATAAAAGATTATAAACCAGGGTTTGTGTTTTATGGAAATTTTCTGTTGAAAAAGCATCATCGTTTTTTTCTTCAATATTTTTTGTGATTGCAAAACTCAATCCGTTTTCGAGAAAGTAAATGTTTCTGGCGGAGGAAGATGTTTGGAACAATATTTCTCTTTCCCACTGTCCGGCATTTTCCCTTAGCACACTACTTTTAAAAGCATTAATGTTTGTTGTTGTTTCGGATTGGGACGCGGCATTATTAACCAGCAAAAACAAAAAGGGGATTAGAAAGGCTTTTTTATTAAAATGTCTGAATGGGGACAAAAACATAATACGTTAATGTTGGATATATACTAAGGTGACGAAAAGAGGCTTGCGTATCAATTTATATAAGGGACATTATTTGTATTCTAACTGACAATATAATTTCAATATTACTCTGTATGCCTTGTAAGTATGTGATTTTAAAGAGTTATATTTAATAAGTAGTTTGTATTCTATGAAAGGAACCAATGATCTGTTTTTGCTTATTAATAGCATGTCGAAATCGGAAAAAAGGTTTTTCAAACTTTCGGCATCTATTCATTCAGGTGAAAAAAATTACCTGGTTTTGTTTAATGCGATTGAAAAGCAGAAGGAATACAATGAAGAAAGGATAAAGAGAGAATTAAAAGATCGCAGTTTTGCAGATAATATAGCATATGAAAAAAACTACCTCTTCAAACAGGTCTTAAAAACGTTGCGGAATTACCATTCAGGAAAATCGGTTGATTTTCAATTGACAGAAATGTTGGAAGAAATTTCTATTCTTCATAGCAGAGGTTTATATAAGATCTGCGAAAAGACAATAGTAAAAGCAAAAAAAATAGCGGTTGACCATGAGCGTAATGCTTTTTTACTTGAACTGTTGAAATGGGAATGGGACCTTATGCATTCCCGCTTTGCCATTGATGAGGTAGAGAAAAATGTGAAAGGAATTCTTGTTCAGTACGAGACTATTATGAGCAAAATAAGTAATCTCAATAAATACAAAGCCATTGCTTCAGATGTTTTTGTAAATACATATAAAGGAGCGCATATAAGGGGGAAAGAGCAGCAAATGAATTATAGCAAACTAGCAGCACTTTCACTTTTATCTGAAGAAAGCAATGCGCTTTCATATGATGCCAGGTCGTATTTTTATTTATTAAAAAGTAATTTATATTTCGTTCGACGTGATTGGAAAAATGCATTTTCTTCTACCGTGAAACTTGCCGGACTTCTGGAAAGTAATCCAGCTAAAATAGAAGAGGAGCCAAGAAAATATATTGTTGTCCTCAACAACATTTTATCCACCTGCCTCGCGCTTAATAAAAATGAGGAGCTGTTTTTCTACATAGAGAAAATGAAAAATTTTGCTGAGCGCATTGATGTTAGCAGAGGTAAAGCAATTAAAGAAGAAACCTTCCTTTGTGCTAACTATGCCGAGTTGGAGTATTATTGGAAGGCAGGTTTATTTGAAGAAGGAATAGTTAAAATAGAAAGGATCAGGGAGCCCTTGCTGGAAATAATTAAAAATCCATTGTTCACCAATCACGAAATACTTTTTAAAAAATTTTTCGCAATTTTTTATTTTGGGGTAGGGCAATACAATAAATCTGTCTATTGGTTAAATCAGGTGATAAACCACAGCGCTACTTCTTTACGTCAGGATGTGATGTCTGCCGCTATCATTTTTAATCTCATCCTTCATTATGAAAAAGGGAATGACGATATTCTTGATTACCTGGTAAGGTCGGCGTACCGGTTCCTATACCGCAAAAACAGGCTTTATAAGTTTGAAAGTATTATTCTTGTTTTTATTCGCAAAAAATTAGCAAAGGCCGATACGGATGGAAAACTATTAACTGCATTTAAATCGCTTCGTCGGGAACTTGCAGCGCTCTTAAAGGACCCTTATGAGAATAAAGCCTTAGAACAATTTGATTTTATTGCCTGGCTCGATGCGAAGATCGATAATAAGCCTTTTTCCGAAATCGTTAAAAAAACTTCAAAAGTCCCATTATAAGCTGAATCACGTTACACACGAACACCTTAAAATTTACACAAATAGGGGCATTTTTGCATTAAAATTGGCGTCTCTCTACTTAAATGGGCGTTTTGAGCTAAAAATAAATTATAAAGAATGAGACCGAACTCCTTACTAATTGCACAATTGGGGCAATAAATTTGTTGAAATTGAAATTACTTTCTATCTTCGCAACCCCTTTTTAAAAAGGGACATTAATTATTTGTGTAACGAAATATTTTGAAAAAGTGGACGTATTAAGTTATAAAACGGTTTCAGCAAATAGTGCTACCGTAAAAAAAGGATGGCACATAGTAGATGCTGAAGGTGAAGTATTAGGCCGTTTAGCTTCGAAAGTTGCTTATGTGCTTATCGGGAAAAACAAAGTGGATTATACTCCGCACGTCGATAACGGTGATAATATCATCATTATCAATGCTGAAAAGATTAAACTTACAGGAAATAAAAAGGAAGATAAAGAATACGTTCGTTATACCGGTTACCCGGGCGGACAGCGCTTTTCAACGCCTAAAGAATTATTAGCTAAAAATCCCACACAAGTTGTTGAACATGCTGTTTATGGTATGTTACCAAAAGGGAAATTAGGAAATGCAGTTAAGAAAAACGTTTACATTTACGCAGGTACTGAGCATCCTCATGCTGCGCAACAACCAAAAGAATTAAAACTAAATACTATTAAATAAGCATGGAAGTCACTAATGCATTAGGGAGAAGAAAAACCGCCGTTGCACGTATTTATTTGCAAAAAGGGAAAGGTAACATCACTATAAACCAACGTGATATTAAAGAATATTTTGCATCTGATACATTGCAGTATGCAGCAAAGCAACCTTTGATTATAACAAAGAACGAAACCAGTTTCGATATTGTTGTAAATGTTAAGGGTGGTGGAATTGCTGGTCAGGCAGAAGCCGTTAGTCTTGCCATTGCAAGAGCTATTGTGAAACTTGATCCGGAGTCAAAACCAGCTTTAAAAGCAGAAGAATTAATGACACGTGACCCAAGAATGGTTGAGCGTAAAAAACCAGGACAGAAAAAAGCACGTAAGAAATTCCAATTCAGTAAACGTTAATCATTACTATATACTAGCAGAATGTCAAGAACAAATTTTAATGAACTTTTAGAGGCGGGTGCACATTTTGGTCACTTGAAAAGAAAATGGAACCCAGCAATGGCTCCTTATATCTTTACAGAGAAGAACGGTATTCATATTATCGATCTTAACAAAACTGTTGCTAAAATAGAAGATGTTGCAAACACTCTTAAGCAAATTGCGCGTTCAGGAAAAAAAATCCTTTTCGTTGCAACAAAAAAACAAGCAAAAGATATCGTTGCACAAAAAGTGAAAGCGATCAACATGCCTTATGTTACTGAAAGATGGCCTGGCGGAATGCTAACAAACTTTGTTACTATTCGTAAAGCGATCCGTAAAATGGCATCCATTGATAAAATGGCTACTGACGGAACGTTCGAAAATATTTCTAAAAAAGAAAGATTATTGATCTCTCGTGAGAGAGCAAAACTTGAAATGCAATTGGGAAGTATCGCTGACTTAACACGTCTTCCTGCTGCTATTTTCATTGTAGATATTTCAAAAGAACATATCGCAGTTGCGGAAGCAAAAAGATTGGGGATTCCAACGTTTGCAATAGTGGACACTAATTCTGATCCTAACCAGGTTGATTATGTTATTCCTGCAAATGATGATGCATCATCTTCTGTAAGCCTTATCATGGAAATTATCACCAAGGCTGTTCAGGAAGGATTATCAGATAGAAAAGTAGATAAAGAAACTGCTGCTGCTGAAGATAAAGACGCATTAATGAGAGCAGAAGAAGAACAGGAAAAAGAAAAGGTAGTTGCGAAAATTGCAGCGACTGATGATTCAGTTGAGGTTGCGGCAGATAAAAAAGTAATCCCTACGAAAAGGCCGATCGTAAAAAAGCCAATTCCAAGAAAATAATTTAGAATAAACAAATAGGAGATCGAAGAAATGTCAACAACAATGATATCAGCAGCGGATGTAAATAAACTTCGCCAAATTACCGGTGCAGGGATGATGGATTGCAAAAAAGCGCTAACTGAAGCGAATGGCGATTTTGATGCAGCGATAGATTTCTTGAGAAAAAAAGGACAAAAAGTTGCAGCTAACCGTAGCGAAAGAGATGCGAAAGAAGGATTGGTAATTGCGAAGGCAACAGCAAATGGTAAAAAGGGCGTGTTGATCGTTCTTAACTGTGAAACAGATTTTGTTGCGAAGAATGAAGACTATGGAAAAGTAGCAGATACTATGGCTAATGTAGCATTGAATGGAAATGCAAAATCATTGGACGAGTTAAAAGCACTTCCATATAGTGGTAGCCTTTCTATTGCTGATAAGGTAATTGAAGAGGTGGGTAAAATAGGAGAGAAAATAGAGCTTTCAACTTTTGAATGGTTAGAGTCAAACAAAGTTGTTGTATACAACCATCCTGGAAATAAATTAGCTACTATAGTTGCTTTTAATAAAGACAACGTATCTGATGAGGTTGCAAAAGATATTGCTATGCAGGTTGCAGCAATGTCACCGGTAGCGTTAGATAAAGGTGATGTTGATTCAAAAACATTAGAGAGAGAAATTGAAATAGGAAAAGAACAGGCCAGACAAGAAGGGAAACCTGAAGAAATGTTGGAGAAAATTGCAATGGGTAAACTGAACAAGTTTTACAAAGAAAGTACTTTGTTGAACCAGGAGTTTATAAAAGACAATAAAAAAACAATTAGCCAGTATTTGGCAGAGACCGATAAAGAGCTTACAGTAGTAGGCTTTAAGCGAGTTTCGCTAAGCTAATTAAAATTAATATTTTAAGATCCCGACATTTAGTCGGGATTTTTTTTGATCAATAATGAGGGAAAAGATACTTACATATAGATTTGCCCGGGTATTAGGTGCAGGGTTCTTTATAGCAGGAGTATTCTTCGTAATGATGAATATTTTCTCTATACATTTCAGCAACGAATATTATCCTAAAACACTATATATGGGAATCATGTTTTTTTTTATAGGGCTTGCCCTTTTCCTTTTTCCCGGAGAGAGTCTTTTATATAAAGAATTTGTTGAGAACCTTCCGATTAGTACTGAGCGAAAAGCAATCTTTTTAGTATTATGGTCGCAGGTTTCCCTCGTTAATAAAGTTATTTGGGTAGGATTTTTATTCTCTGGAATTTTAGCATGTATATATACCAACTCTATTTTATCTTCTTATGAAATATAAACGCATTCTTCTTAAGCTTAGCGGTGAATCATTGATGGGCAATAAACAGTTTGGTATTGATCACGACAGACTTGCCCAATATGCAAAAGAGATTAAAGAAACTGTAGAGGCAGGAGTTGAAGTGGCAATTGTTATAGGTGGAGGAAATATTTTTAGAGGCATTCAGGCTTCAGAAGGCGGTATGGACAGGGTGCAGGGAGATTACATGGGAATGTTAGCTACGGTAATTAACAGTATGGCATTACAATCGGCATTGGAAAAATTAGAAGTGCAAACGCGTTTGTTATCTGCGATAAAAATGGAACAGATCTGCGAACCGTTTATTCGCCGCAGAGCAGTTAGGCATTTGGAAAAGCAAAGAGTGGTGATCTTTGGTGCGGGTACGGGAAACCCTTATTTCACAACGGATACAGCGGCATCGTTAAGAGCAATTGAAATTGAAGCTGATGTTATTTTAAAGGGTACACGTGTTGATGGGATATACACCGCCGATCCCGAGAAAGATAAAAACGCGAAGCGCTATGAAACCATATCATTTGATGAGGTATATTCAAAAGGCTTGCAGGTAATGGATATGACCGCGTTTACATTGTGTAAAGAGAATAAATTACCCATCATTGTTTTCGATATGAATAAGGCAGGTAATTTAAAAAAGGTTTTATCCGAAGATAAGGTTGGAACATTGGTTACTTTTTAATGAAACTTTTTATCTTTAAACTTTCTAATTCATTTTTACCATGAACGAAGACGTACAATTTTTACTTGATGAAGCCAAGGAACAAATGGAAAAAGGAATTTCACATTTGGAATCTGAACTTTCAAAAATACGTGCCGGCAAGGCCAGCCCTCAAATGTTGGATGGGGTTAGAGTAGATTATTATGGGACATTGACTCCTCTTAGCCAGGTAGCAAACGTGAATACGCAAGATGCGCGTTCATTGGTAGTTACGCCCTGGGAAAAAGCGATGATAGAGCCTATTGTGAAAGCTATACAGGCTGCTAACCTGGGACTTAATCCACAGAATGACGGAACCCTTGTTCGTATCCTTGTTCCTTCACTTACAGAAGAGAGAAGAAAAGACCTGGTGAAAAAAACAAAGGCAGAAGCAGAGAATTGTCGCGTTACCTTACGTAATATTCGCCGCGATTCAAACGAGGTGATAAAAAAATTAAAGGCCAAAGGATTGCCTGAGGATGAAGCGAAAGAAGCTGAAACAAAAACGCAGGACCTAACCAATATCTATTCTGGCAAGTGTGATAAACACCTGGAAGCGAAGGAAAAAGAGATCATGACAGTTTAAAAGAAATTTCTTACGGAGCAATACAACGGTAACACCAAAAAATTTACTTCAATTTATCAGATGTACAACATTTGTGCTATTGTTGTAGCATTTATTTTGTTACAAACACATACTATTCAATCCCAAACAAATTGGGAAAAAGTATTCAAAGAGAATACTTTTAAATTGAGCTACGAAAAGTCACAGTTGCCTTCTGCGTTGCTACAGCAGGCGCACTTAAATAAGGATTCCATTATTTTTTCCAAGGAAAACAATAGCTCTACTTCACAAGTACGTTTAAATTGGGTTGCCTTTAATTCTGATTATTGTTTTGCAAGCGTTTGTTTTTTTCAAAAGGGAATGCAGGAGTATTATTTATATAATGTGAAAACGAATAAGTTGGATATTTATACCGAACATGATGGAGACGGTTTTTTTTATCAATTTAAAATGTTTAAAGAAGTTTATTTATCATACATATCACGCCCCTATCCTTGTGGAGCGTTTTTTGAAAATAAAAAACAAATAGAGGAGCACTATAATACATTATATAAACACCTTAATTGTAAAAGCGACGAGTCAATTGCGAGTATTGGAGCAAAGAATGCCGTTGACGAAATTTTAATATCTTCTTACAACAACAATATTCATTGGACCTTACAAGACAAAAACATTGAATGTTTAGACAGTATTGCACTAAACAAGCAACGCATATACTTTTCAAAAATTCGAGAGAGGCAAATGGATAGCGATTTTAAATTTTTGATAGGGCCTCAGTCTGAAAAAATGCTTTTGGATAGTAGTTATGATAAGGTGCTTTTACTAAAGTGTCACTACCAAGAAATGGATAGTATTACAAGACGAAATTTATTTTTAGGTTTAGTAAATAAATTAAAACCAAATGGCAAGCTCATACTATTTGAAAAGATGGCCAATCAAAAGACTAAAACAACAAACTATGGGGCTACATATGTTCCCGAAGCAAAATTTATAAATGATATGAAGAGCTTTAGCTTTACACTAAAAGAAAAAATTACATTAACGAAGCCTTACAAAGGGTATTATTTGTATATTTTTTATAAAACTGCACTGTAATTTTTGCGCAATTGGAAGACGTGAACCATAGTTTAATTTAATGAGAGACAATATTTGCTTTTATAGTAACGTTTAACTCCATGAGAAAGAAGTCATACATATTATTTTTTCTCCTCCCTGTATTAATTGCTTTTACGGCTCAGCCGGATATTACTATTGATGAGCAGGAAGCAAAAAAAGCTTTTGAACAATTAAATATTGTACGATCAGATCCTAAGACTTACGGTCAGCAAATAAAAATAAATTTAGATAAGGTAGCTAAAAGATCTTTACTGGTTTGGAATGATACCCTCGCAATAGTGGCGCAGAAAAAAGCATTTGATATGGCCTCGAAAAAATATTTTGGCCATGTAACACCGGATGGCAAAGGCATAAATATATTGATGGATGCTGCAGGGTATAAACTCCCTAAGGAATGGCTGAAAAGCAAAAGTGAAAATTATTTTGAATCGATTGTTGCGGGTGTATCCGGTGGAGAAGACGCAATAAAAACATTGGTGATCGATGCATTTGAACCAAGCTTGGGTCACCGCAAACATTTATTGGGAATGGACGATTGGAATGCCGGCCTTAAGGATATTGGCATTGGTTATGTAAAAGCTCCCGGTACGGAATATAAAGTATACGTGTGTGTGATTATTGCGAAGAGGAATTGGTAAATTTCTTTGCAAGTATTGTTTCATTTCCGACGACCTCAAGAATATTAAATCCTAATTTTTCAACTAGTCTAATAGCTTGCTTATTTTTTGTCATAGTTTTTCCAATTATCGTATTTACACCTAATTCTTTTGCAGCGAATGCACAGATTAAATTAAATGCTTCAAGCATTATCCCTTGTCCCCAAAATGAAGGTAAGATAGTCCCACCAATTTCTATTGTCTTATCCGATTTATTCCAATCATGTAAAGCACAATTCCCAATAATATTTTCTTTGTCTTGTTGTAGTCTAATGTTCCAAACTAAATTTTCGTTGGAAGTAATTTTAGTGATAAAATCAATTGTGGCGGCTTTATTAGCAATTGGTCTATTGGAATATGATTTTAAAATCTCAGGATTATTATAAATGGTGTAAATAGCATCTGCGTCCATTGTACTCAATGGAGTTAATATAATTTTATTTGTAGAAAGATTTTGCAAAAATATTGTAGATATTCCCAGAGTTTGGGTATTGTTTTATTTCTTTAATCTGAACGAATTCAAAAATTTGTCGACCATTTCCATATTTATATTTTTCCCGCCGGCACTTATCATGTATAAAGTATCATTTATATTATACATCCTGCTTTTAATAAAACCTTCTCCGTTAAAAACTTTGCACATCGATTCCAGTCCCTTATAATTTTGGTAAGAGATCTTTTTAAAAGTGAAATCTTTTCCGCCAAGAGGCGTTGCAGAGCGGGTTAGTCCGGTTTGAAAAGCCAGGTAGATTAGGCTCGAATCTTTTTCTATTTGCATCTGCAATTGTTCCGGTGTTGCGTTTTGGCTTACAAAATAAATAAAAGGGTCGTTGTTCTCGGCGCCTCTTAATATCCAGTTATTGATTGATGTATTTCCTGCGGAGGAATCTTTAGTAATTACTTTCTCTACCTGAAATCGTGTTACAGGAAAATCTATTTCAAACGCTTCCTGTGTGCTTTTCCCAGCTGTGTCCTGCTGATTTGCCAATGGCGCTTCATCAGCAGGTTGATTATTGGAGCAGGAGATGAGTGTAGTTAAAGAAATCAGGATAAATATTTTGCTAGAGATGGTCATGGTATTTTGGTGAATTGTTTAGTAGGAATTTTGTCAGGCCGCTCCTACGGAGCTAAAATTTTGTTTTTAATTTGTTTCTATAAACAGGCCATCCCTCTTGGACTTTAATTCCACAAAGGAGGATCACGTAGTAAAATTATTATTTATAAGTAAACGATTTTATAAATAATCCTATATTTTTTGCTCCAGAGGAGCAAACTGTTTGTAAAAACACATCAAGTCTATCATCTTAGCTCCGTAGGAGCGACCTGTTATTTGACCCATTCAAATAAGTACTTTTCATTGTATTCTATCTCAAATTCTTTAAGAATGGCTATATACTCTTCTTTAAATGATTTTTGCCGATGATGCGATTCTTGATTTAAAATATACTTAACGACGGTATCAACTTGACTTTTCGAATAAGAGAATGCTCCAAATCCTTCCTGCCAATTGAATTTTCCCTGAACCCAATTCTTTTCGTTAATAAAATTGGAAGATCCGGCTTTTATATCTCTTGTTAAATCTGAGATAGATATAGATGGCTTCATTCCAATTAATAAATGTGTATGATCAGGCATACAAAAAATAGCGAGCATTTTTTGTTCGCGATTTTGAACTATCCCCGTAATGTATTTATGTAATCCTTCCCGGTGTTTGGATGAAATAAGATTTTGCCTTCCTTTAACAGCAAAAACAATTTGTACATATAATTGTGAATAGGTATTTGACATTTTTTAGGCCGCTCCTACGGAACTAATCTTTGGATTTTCTTTTATTTCTATAAACAGGTCGTCCCTCTGGGACTATTCATTTGCTTGTCCTATATTTTACTAATCTTTGGCACTAAGTGAATATAAATAAATTTTTTATTCCCAAACAAAGCACCCACGACCAATTTAATTTTTTGCTCCAGAGGAGCAAACTGTTTGTAAGGCATATCATACCGATTAGCTTTCTGTAATATCTTTTAAATAAAGATAAACATTAAGCTATCGGCATGTACCAATGTATTTGTTCTAATGCGATTGTATCTTTTAGAACAAACATTGGTATCAAATCTGACATCTAAGCTCCGGAGGAGCGACCCATTTGTAAAACAAGTTGCTATGCCCAATATCTAAGCTCCAGCGGAGCGACCTGTTCTTTTGATTTAGAATCTCAATAATTCCAATCTATATTTTACCCAAACAGCATCCCAAATACTTCTTCAATCTTTCCAACTAGTTTTATTTTATTGCTTTGAAGCCAAGTCTAATTCCCAAACTAAGATTTGGAATTATTTTATTTGTACTATTATTCAAAAATGCCCAGGTTAAAGAATCCCAATAATATTCAGCTTCTAGCTCCTCTTCTGATGTTAAGCTATTTTTTATTTTTCTCTCTACCGCTCCCAACGAAATGTGGAAATCAAGAAAAAATCTCCTCCATAATGGCTGGTAGTATGAGTAGGTTATGTTAAGGGATTGAATATTTTTATTTACAAGTGCGATTGTTTTATAACCACCATTGATTGTTATTGAATCTTCGTAGGAATACTCGAAAACTTTAAGGCAATATTCAATTCCAAATGCCATGTTAGGCATTTTCCTGAATTCCTTTACGAGTCTTGCTTTTATATTGTGTCCCTTCATATCATGCATGGGGCCATCGTTTTTATAATAGTTTTTTCCATCAAATCCTATGAAGATATTTTTAAATAACTTAACCTGGAGGCCGGCTCTATAACCACTGCCGTCAAAACTAGAGATTAGAGAGAGGGGGGAGAAACTCACTGATAATAGGCCCGGAACACTTGCAGTATCATTATAATATTTTTGTCCAAATGTTTTTGGGGTTGCTAACATAAATATTATGGCTGTAACTAGTAATTTCATTAATTATCAAACGCGTATCACTATAATTACCCGGTTTTTACCCAAACAACATTCCAAATACTTCCTCAATTTTTCCAACCATTTTTATTTCTATTTTATATTTAGAAACATCCAATCCTTTTTTATTGTATTTGGAAATATAAATTTGTTCGAACCCTAATTTTTCTGCTTCCGAAATGCGTTGATCTACTCGGTTCACAGGACGTATTTCACCTGATAATCCTACTTCACCGGTGAAGCAAATTTTTGGAGAAACAGGAATGTCGGCATTAGATGATAAGACGGCACAAACAACACCTAGATCCATCGCAGGATCTTCCACTTTAATTCCGCCAGCAATATTTAAAAAAACATCCTTCGCTGCAAGTCTGAATCCGCAACGCTTTTCAAGTACAGCGAGCAGCATGCTCAATCTTCTTAAATCAAAACCTGTTGAGGAACGCTGCGGTGTTCCATATGCTGCGGTGCTTACCAATGCTTGTGTTTCAATTAACATGGGTCGCATGCCTTCCATAGTAGCCGATATTGCCACGCCACTTACTTCTTCATCCCTTGTTGTGATCAATATTTCCGAAGGGTTGCTCACCTCTCTCAATCCGCTTCCCTGCATTTCATAAATGCCCAATTCATTGGTTGATCCAAAACGATTTTTAGTTGAGCGTAATAAACGGTAAACATGATTTCGATCTCCTTCAAATTGCAAAACCGTATCCACCATGTGTTCCAATACTTTTGGTCCTGCAAGGCTTCCGTCCTTGGTAATATGCCCGATCAAAAAAACAGGAGTGTTACTTTCTTTCGCATAACGCATCAATTCATTGGCACATTCACGTATTTGCGAAACACTTCCCGGCGATGATTCAATGCGGGATGTGTGTAATGTTTGTATGGAGTCGATGATCAACAATTGCGGTTCAATCACTTGTATTTGCTGAAAAATATTTTGAGTTGATGTTTCGTTTAAAATATAACAGGTTTCATTTTTAATTCCTATTCTTTCCGCGCGCATTCGTATTTGTTGTTCGCTTTCTTCCCCCGATACATATAGCACCTTCATTTTTTTTAATTGCAATGCGAGTTGTAGCATGAGTGTGGATTTTCCAATGCCAGGTTCTCCACCGAACAGTACCAGCGACCCCGGAACTAATCCGCCGCCCAGCACACGGTTTAATTCTTTGTCATAAATATTTGTGCGGTGTTCATTTGATAAATTTATTTCAGTGATCAGTTGTGGTTTTGCTGCACGTTGTTGTGTGCTGTTTATACCGGGTGTTTTGTCAGAGTCTCCTTTATGAATAACCTCTTCAACATATGTATTCCACTCGTTACACGAAGGACATTTGCCGATCCACCTTGCGGACTGTGCCCCGCAATTCTGACAGAAAAAAGTTGTTTTTACTTTGGCCATATTATAGGTAAACAAAGGTATAAGTTCTTTACAAGCTATACTACGATAATTTTTAAAATTGATATGATCCAGGCAGCTGATAATACCGTTAAAATGCGCGGGCAAAGTGGATATTTTTTTCTATTTTTAAGAATGAGGAATACATTACTATTTTTGTTTTTTCTGTATATATCATGTCTTGGCATTTTTTCTCAGCCTTATTGTGATCCGGGGCTGACTGCCGCCTCAGGAGGTTATGGCATTACAAATGTTACATTAAACACGATTAATTATAATAGCCCTGTACAACAAGGCTATATGGATTATTACGATAGCGCAAGTACTACACTTTTTAAAAACGCTTCATACGTTTTTTCATTTACTCCAGGACAAATTCAGGAGGCTGTGTTTTGGATCGATTGGAACCAGGATTTTGTTTTTGATTCGGGGGAAATATATTATGTTCCGCAAACGAGCGGGGGAGTCCCAATTAGTGTTTCGTTTATGGTTCCTTCAACTGCACTTACAGGTAGTACCCGCATGAGAGTTGCTTCTGGATCAAAAGCTGATTCTGATCCTTGCGATATCACGCTGTATCAATATGCGGACATAGAAGATTATAAAATTGTTATTTCGGAAAGCAATATGGTATTTGATTCCTGCACTACAACGCAAAGAAATTTTAACAGCTGCATATTAGCGCCCGCAACTAATGTATATGTTATTGGCATTGAAATTTATACAGGGTTCACATTAAATCCTCTGCCCGCTACGTCGTTCACATTTAATACGTTCGGAACTACAAGTGCTGCGGATATTTCCAGGGCTCGGATATTTTATACAGGATCGTCTGCTGTTTTTGCAGTTGCAAATCAATTCGGTGTTGACCTTTTAAATCCTTCCGGGGCATTTACGATTGCGGGGAATATTCCTTTACAACCAGGGGTGAATTATTTTTGGCTGGTATATGATATTGTTGGCACTCCCGGTAATTTTATTGATGCAAGTTGTACAACTCTTGATGTAAATGCGGTATCTCATGTTCCCACTTTACAGGATCCAGGGCCGGGGTTCCAGGTGAATTCTCCTGTTAATTATTGCGTTCCAAAAACTACTAACACATGGCTCTTCGGATCGAATGCAGGAATAGACTTTAACTGCTCTCCTCCCAAACCAATTCTTAGATCACGTGCTTCTTTTGCTGAAGGTACAGGCTGTGTATCCGACAATATGGGCAATTTAATTTTTTCAACGGATGGCAATACGGTATATGATAAAAATTATGATGTTATGCCATTGGGTTTAATAAATGCTGCCGGCGTCCAGCCTGCACAGCCTGTTATTGTTGTTCCTGATCCGGCTAATGCAAACAAATATTATCTTTTTACAACTCCTTCTCCCAATGGCGCTGGTCCTTTGTATTATTCTGTTCTGGATATTACTTTGCCGGGAAACGGAACAGTTGCTAATCCTTTAGGCGATATAGTTGCGGGACAAATAAAACTTTCTTTGCTTGATTCCGCAATACAAAGTATAACCGCTATTCGTCATTGTAACCGAAAAGATTTTTGGGTAATAACAAAGCGTTTTAATACTAATGCGTTTTATGTATATCCTGTAACTGGAGCTGGCATACAGGCTCCTGTAATTACCAATATAGGGATGATAGAAAATTATATAGGGCTGGGTCAGGCTGCGGTTTTCCCCGGGCATGGGCAAATAAAAGGATCGCCCGACGGAAAAAAAATAGCATACGGCCACATAGCTCCCGGAAATACAATTTTACAGCTATACGATTTCGATAATACAACCGGGATTGTATCCAACTACATTCCATTAACAATTCCTGCACCAGCGTATGGAGTTTCTTTTTCTCCTGATAATTCTAAGTTGTATGTGGCTCTTCCAAGAGATAGTTTATTTTTGTTGCAGTTCAATGTCTGTGCTGGCAGCCAGGCTGCGATACAGTCCTCGCTGTTTTTTGTAAGCAGAAACGCTCGTATAAAAGAGGGTATACAGCTCGCGCCTGATGGGAAAATATATTGTGCCCATAGTAGTGAGGATACAATGAGTGTTATACAGAATCCGAATTTGTCAGGTGCGGCCTGTAATTTTACTCCTAAATCTTTTCAGCTGATGGGTGGTAACTATTATAGAAGCAACCGTTTTAGCGTACCCAACTTTATCGACGATAATTTTCTGGATTGCGGTTTAAAATTATCAGCCGATAAAATTGGATTTACATGCGATACTGTTTGTGTAGGCAGTAACACCAGTTTTACCGATACGTCACTTGCCTTAACGAGCAGCTGTGGATCGTCATTAAGAAAATATTCCTGGGATTTTGGGGACGCATCAAGCGGCGCATCAAATATGTCTTCGCAACAAAATCCTTCTCATCAATTTTCCGGTTCAGGAATATTCACCGTTAAATTTATTGTAGAGGAAGGTTGCCAAAAGGACAGTGTATATCAGAATATTCTTGTAGACTCGCTTCCTGTTATTACTGTATCAGGAAATAATACAGTTTGTCTGGGGAATTCATCTGTGCTTACAGTATCTGCTTCGGGAAGCGGGTCGTACTCATACAACTGGACGCCACATACAGGATTAAGTTCTTCAACAGGTGCTATTATTAATTTTAATCCTACGCAAACTACAAGCTATACTGTTACTGGTACGAGTAATAATGGATGCAGCAATTTTGCTGTCATGACATTTGCTGTTGATTCTTTACCTGATGTGTTGGCCTCGAACGGAGTTAATATTTGTGCGGGCGATTCTGCATCTCTTTCAGCAGGCGGAGCAAATACCTATGCATGGATTCCCGCGGCCGGTTTAAATGCTGTAACGGGATCAGCTGTATTTGCATTCCCTTTAAATCCCGGCACCTATACAGTAATAGGTACTGATGCAAATGGATGTTCGGATACTGCGACCGTTACTGTGAATGTTAATCAGCTACCCACAATTATGTTGAATGGAAATAATCCTATTTGCAAAGGTGATACAACTGTAATCAGCGCATCAGGCGCAGTTTCTTATACATGGTCTCCTGCCTTAGGATTAAGTAGTACCACCGGGACAAATCCTACTATTATTATTACCTCACATACAACGTATACTGTTACAGGAACAGATGTAAATGGTTGTTCGAATAATTCTGTTATAACAGTTACAGTAAATTTAATGCCTGTTGCTAATGCGGGTCCGGATGATACGATATGTGAAGGACAAAACAGTTTTTTAAATGCAACCGGTGGCTCATCATATTTGTGGAATACAGGAGAAGGAATTTCTTCTATCACAGTTATGCCATCATTAAGTACAACATATACCGTAGTTGTATCAAACAGTCCTTGCTTCGATTCAGATTCTGTTCGTGTAGTTGTTCATTCTGTGCCTACAGTGGATGCAGGAACTAACGCTACAATTGTATCAGGAGCATCTGCTGCGCTTTTCGGAATTGGAGTTGGAAATTATTTATGGACACCATCAAGTGGATTGAGTTGTATCACCTGTAAAAATACCATTGCTACTCCAACGGAAACGACCACTTATTATTTTGCGGTTACCGATTCAAATGGATGCTCAAGTATTGATTCTGTTCTTATCACGGTTGATCTTAAATGCGGAGAGTTTTTTATTCCCAACGCAGTTTCTCCCAATGGCGACGGGCAGAATGACATTTTATTTGTAAAAGCGAATTGTATGGAGAAGATGCTGTTTACAATTTATAACAGATGGGGCGAAAAAGTTTTTGAAACAAGAGACTTAAATATAGGATGGGATGGTTATTATAATGACCAGCTCATGGACACAGGAGTATTTGCCTACAAGTTCCTGGTTACCTTCAGCAATTCAGAAGAAATGACCTACAAGGGAAATATTACATTATTGCGTTAGTACTACTTCTTCAGTGTTTTCTCTCTTATAACTGAAGAAAAAGAATCGTTCTCAATTTTACTATCGAGCCAGGCTATAAAATCAAAATATGACAAGGCCCTGTGTTCGTATTCATCTTTTGTAACCTCTTCTAACTCCGCCTTAAGTTGTTTGAAGGCAGTGATCAATTGTTTTTGCGAAGAAGTTTTTGAAGAATTTTTTCTCAGAAAATTCAAAATAACTGTTTCGAATTTGTATAAGCGATCCCTCTTTAACAAATAACGATAAACCGATTTAATGGTGTACTCAAGTAAATCAAGTTTGCCCAATTCAAAATGAAGAATAATACTGAATATACGTGTGAAACAATAGAGGTCGCTTCGAAGATCATCTTCAGTACGCTCGGGATCATTTAATATTCTATTTAAAAAGTGGTTGGACTTCTGGAATTGTCCATTCCCGAAATAGGTATAAGCGATAAAATAATATAAAGTGAGCTGATTTTGTTTTATAAGATACTTTGGTGCGTAGTCTTCGAAACCTTCTTTTGTAAGTTTATTTATAAACTCGGATCCCAGTTTAAAGTCTCCCGAATTAACATATAAGGTAAGTGACAAATACGCGTATGAATAATAAATGCGTGCTTTTAAACGATAAGTTTTTGGTGGAATAGATTTTATTTTTTCGATAGCAGCCAACGCTTCGTCGTCTTTGTCCAGGTCAATAAGGCATAAGGTGAGATTATGCAATATGGCCTGGTACATCAATGGGAATTGTTTTATATGATCGGGACGCTCCTCAAATTGCAACAATTGTTTCTTTAGGTATTGGTGCCTTTTCCTTGAATCATTGCGGTTTAGCTGGTAAACAATATTCGATTGGTGATGATAAAAGTTTGCCAGGAATGGCGCCTCTTGTTCATTCTCAATTGGTGGAAGGGTTTGGATTATTTTTTGAAACGATTCTTTTTGTTTATGGCTCCTGGTAAACCCCTCTTTTTTTAATTTAAGAAAAAGTTCGGCAGAATATTTATTGAATTTATTTACTAACTGATCTTTTTCCAACGCACTTGAAATCTCCCTGAAGGCATTTTTTATATCCTGTTCAGTTGTACCAACATATGTTCTTGCACTCATGAGATCGATTTCCAGTTTTATTATTTCGGCGAGAAATAAAAAACGCTCGTATTTTTTAGCGAGCTCCTTGGCTCTATGTAAAATTTTCTCACACTGGTCAAACAATCCTTTTTCAAAAAGTATTTGGGAATAATGAATGAAACGCATGAGCCTGGAGTCAATACTTTGTTTTGCATATAATACGTCCAGACTTTCCAGGATGAGTTCATACAAACGATTTTTTAGCAAAGGCAATTGTGTAATATACTTTTCAGTTTTCAGCAGCGCTTTTTCATCATATTCCTTTTGCTTTTCAATGGCATCGAAAAGCCGCACATAATGATTAGGGCCATCGCTCTTGGTTCCGGAAGCATATAGTTTAAAATGCCATTTTTCCGACTTGCTTAGCGACTTTATGAAGATAAAAAGGTCTTTTGAACTCGATTTGGGCATGAAATTTATAAAAATGATCTATTTCATTCAAATATATAATTAAAAGGACAGAAAAGAAAAACTAAGTCAAAAAAACACTTTTGGAATTGAAATAATAAAATAAACAAATTTACTTAATGGCTTCACAGTGGCCTATTTTAGGAGACATAAAGTAAAAATGAACAGCATCCCTAAATATTCCGTGTTAGCCAGTGTGTTGGTTTTCCAACGGCTGGCTTTTCTTTTTTTATTGACTATTTCTTTTTCTTCTTTTTCACAAAAAAATTACAATCATAAAAACTGGTGGTATATGGGTCAGCAAGCCGGCCTGCATTTTCCCAATGGTGGCGGCGCTCAAGTAAGGGATTTAAACGGACAGATGACTTCTCATGAAGGCCAAGCCTCTATATCTGACAAATCGGGTAATTTGTTGTTTTACTCTAACGGTGTTGAAACTTGGGATGCCAGCCATGCGTTAATGCTCACACAAAGTGGCTTAAGACATAAAGGCGGAACCGTACATACCGCCCCGCAGGGTGTAAATATTATTTGCGACCCTGGTAACTGCAAACAATATTTTTTATTTCTTGGGGATGCCGGAAATAATGATTCTATTTTTTATTGTAAAGTAGATATGTCATTGCCCGGCAATGGTACAACGGCAAATCCTCTTGGGGATATAGTTGCCGGAACAAAAAATACTTTTTTAAGTGCCAACAAAGCAGAACATTTCACTGCTACCCATCATGCAAATGGAATAGACTGGTGGATCATTATCCCTGGTATTAACAGTTTTGATGTTTACCTTTTAACAGCCGCAGGAATAAATTCGGTGCCGGTTTATTCAGGCAATGGCGGTACATCTTATACTATTGCGTCAATAGCTGGCTCTACGAGGGCAAGCCACGATGGATCAAAAATTGCTATAGCTAGCGGCGCAACTGACGCTTACCTATATAATTTTAATAATGCAACAGGGGTAATAAGCAACCAGGTTAATTTAGGGCCTTTTACTACTGGCATATATGGTCTGGAGTTTAGTCCGGACAGTAAAGTTTTATACTTTACTTCATCCTCACAAACCATATTCCAGTTTGATTTGTCTCTTGCTTCTGCTTCCATTCCCGGCTCTAAACTCGCCTTAGGCGCTACTAATTCAGCGCTTGTTGGTGGTATGCAGTTGGGCCCTAATGGGAAAATTTATTATGCGATGTTTTCTAGTTCAACACTGGGTGTGATAAACAACCCAAATGTAGTAGGGGTTGGATGTAACCATGTTCCTGGTGGGTATAATCTTTTCAGGAGTACCTATCACTTACCCCAATTTTTTGAGCCGGCAGCAATACTTGCCGCATTTACACCAAGTAAAACAACGGCTTGCGTAGGAAGTACAATCAGCTTTAACAACACATCCCAATATTCCAATTCTTACGAATGGTGGTTTGGAGATCCGGCTTCTGGTATTAATAATACATCAATTCTTCAGACCCCCTCACACACGTATGGCAGTACCGGTATTTATACTGTAACGTTGATTGCCGGCCAAGCCTGCCACTGTGAATTGGATACTATAACTCAAACTATTATTATTGTTCCTCCGCCTACAGCAACATTAACAGTAACAAATGCTACATGCGGAAATTCTAACGGGAGTATTACAGCTAATGTGAATGGAGGTACGCCTGGATATTCTTATTCCTGGTCGGCATCGGGTGCAACAACTTTAACAGCATCGGGATTGTCCGGAGGTATTTATTCAGTTACTGTTACTGACAATGTTGGATGTATTCATACCTCAACAGCCAGCGTTACCCAGTCGCCATTACTTCAGGCATTTATACCAACTTACACAAACGTTGCATGCAACGGGTTTGCAACAGGAGCTGCCGGAGGAGCCGCACTGGGAGGAACACCGGGATATCTTTATCAATGGAGCAATGGCCAGACAACTGCTGTTTCAACAGGGCTGCAGGCAACAGGATATACTGTAACAATAACAGATGCTAATGCTTGCACAGCAAAGGCAAGCATTAGCATCACTCAACCAACATCACTCGCCGCATTTGTTCCGGCTCAAACAAATATTGCATGCAATGGTAATGCAACAGGCGGAGCCATGGCAACTGCTTTAGGTGGCACCGGTGGATACACTTATTTGTGGTCTAGTGTACCGATGCAAAACAATCAAACATCATCTGGTTTAAGTGCAGGAACATATTCGGTTATGGTTACTGATGCAAATGGATGCACTGCACAGACAACAGTGAGTATTACTGAACCGCCGGTACTTGTTTCAAATATTAATCAGCAAAATAATGTATTGTGTAATGGAAACTCTACGGGATTAATTTCAGCAGTCGCGGCAGGTGGTGCAGGGGTATATACTTATTCATGGAATACAAACCCTTCACAAAATACATCAGCAATAAGTAATCTTGCTGCGGGAACATATTCGCTTACTATTACTGATGGAAATGGATGTACCTTTCAAATTGGAACTAACATTACACAACCTACGTTATTAGCTACTACGAATGCTGCGGCAACACCTGCGCACTGCAGTCAGCCCGATGGTACGGCAACACTAAATGCTGGAGGAGGAAGCCCAAATTATAATTATCAATGGAACAACGGGCAAACAAATGCTGTTGCAACAAACCTTGTTTCAGGAATATATTCGATCACTGTAACTGATGCAAATGGATGTACGGCTGTTACAGCAGTGAATGTTCCGAATAGCTCAGGAGTAAATGTGCAACTTTCGAATGTGCAACCGTCGTTGTGCTTTGCAAGCTGTGATGGGTTTGCTACTGCAGCAGGTAATGGAGGTAATGCACCGTATGTATATGCATGGAATACTGTTCCTGCACAAAATAATTCAATGGCAAGCGGATTGTGTGCAGGAGTTTATAATGTTACTGTCACTGATGCAAATGGATGCACGGATACAATGAATATTGCCATCGCTCAGCCTCAACAAATAAACATAAATGTTTCTCAATCCCCGATCATTTGCATAGGCCAGTATGCTGCATTAACCGCAGGCGCAACAGGAGGTAGCCCCAACTATACCTTCGCCTGGCAGCCTGGCAATGTAAATGGATCGTCAATTAATGTTAACCCGGTTATACCAACAACTTATTCCCTCGAGGTTACTGATGCAAATGGTTGCAGCGTAATGGCAACCTCCATTGTAAATGTACATACTGCTCTACAAGTTGTTGCGGCAATTCCTGCAGCAATATGTGCGGGAAGTAACGTACAACTTTCTGCCTTAGGCAATGGAGGAAATGGTAATTATAATTTTACCTGGTATCCGGGAGGAGTAACAGGAAATCAAACTATTGTTTCTCCGAATACAACAACAACTTATAGTGTAGTTGTTACAGATAATTGTGGTACTCCGGCGGATACTACTTTTGTTACAGTATTGGTGAATCAATTACCCGTTGTAAGTTTCACCGCGACAGACTCAGTTGGTTGTGAGCCATTGTGTTTACAATTATCAAACACTACACTTAATGCAGTTTCTTGCTCATGGAATTTAGGCGATGGCACAATTTCGAGTAGCAGCAATCCTGCGCATTGTTATTATAATTCTGGAGCATATTCTGTTTCACTGACAGTAACTGATCAGAATAACTGCATTGCAACACTTGTAAAACCTAATTGGATAATCGTACATCCAAATCCTACTGCAGCATTTTCAATAAATCCACAAACAACAACAATATTGAATCCCGCAATTCAGTTTTTTGATCAATCATTATTAGCAACCGCATGGTCCTGGAGTTTTGGAGATGTAGCTAATTCCGGTTCAGTGGTTCAGCATCCAACTTTTATATACAGCGATACGGGTGTTTATGCCGTTCAATTAATTGTTACAAATGAATTTGGTTGCACAGATACTGCACAAGACCGGGTGAGAATTTTTGATGATAATACATTTTATACTCCTAATTCATTTACACCAAATGGTGATGGTAAGAATGACAATTTTTTACCAATGGCAATTGGAGTAGAAGTAGATGAATTTGAAATGTGGATCTATAATCGTTGGGGCGATCAGATATTTTATACAGATAATATAAAAGAAGGCTGGGATGGCAGGGCAAATAATGGAAACTTTTCAGCACAACAGGATACATACGTTTGGAAAATAAATTCGAAAAACAATAAAGGACAATTGAGCCGTTACGTGGGCCATGTCAACCTGATAAGGTAGTATTGAACATGAAATTTTGAGCATCAAACATCCTATGGCAATGGGGAGGAAGTAAAAAACAGGATACGTTTGTATTTACAAACAATCGGCACAGGATTTTAAAACAATTGATATTTTTATTTGAAATGGTTTGTTACGTGCTTGCATAGATTAATGTCATTACATAATTTTATGTACAATCAATATTTATTCGGCTTACCGACAGGGGAATATTTCACTGATACGATAGGTGAATGCTCAACGAACAAACAAATGAGCCACCTGCGTTTTATTCTAGTAATTACATTCACATTTATATCCTTTCATACTTATTCGCAATATTGTATTCCCGTTGTAACGGGAACTGCAACGTCATGTGGTATTGCTAATATTACACTCGCCAACATAAATAACAACAGTCCCGATAAGCAGGGCTATGTAGATTATACCAATATATCAACCATCGTTTATAAAGGTTTTACATATACCTTCAGTTCTTCTACTTTAAATACTTCATTCCAGGACATAGGAGGTTGGGTCGACTGGAATAAGGATTTAGATTTTGCCGATGTTGGTGAAAAGATAATCGGCCCAAGTAAATATATGAATGGAAGCCCACATTTAGAAGGTGTTGTTATTCCATACACTGCCTTAACCGGAACAACCACCTTACGTATTGTTGCTGATTTTTATGGTAACGCAATTGACAGTTGCACTACAACACAACCTTCGGGAGATATTGAAGATTATACTTTAATCATTCGTGATACTGTGATGGTTAATGCATCACAGCCTGTTTCGCCACAGTTTACTAATCCTGCATTAAATAAGAAAGTATTGGCTATTGAAATTTTCTCATCCGATCCATCATTTACGTTGAATTCACTCACGTTCGCAACTACCGGAACATCCAATTTAGGTTCCATAAGTAATGCAAAAGTTTTTTATTCGGGCAACACTTATAGTTTCAGCAACAATCAATACGGGACTACTTTTGCAGCTCCATCAGGTACATTTACTATACCGGGGAATTTTATTCTGCAGCCCGGAATAAATTATTTTTGGCTTACCTATGATGTAAATGGAAATAATGGTGACATCATTGACGCAGAATTGACTAATATAGTTGTTGATGCTGTAGCTTATTTTCCTACTATATCTGCACCGGCTCCCTCATTAACCATTAAACCCAAGGTGTGTAACTACAAAACCAAACGTAATAATATATGGCACTTTGGATATGGTGCAGGGCTTGACTTCAACGGAGGCGGTCCGGTGGCGCTTACAAATGGTGCTGCATATGCAATAGAGGGAACGGCTTCAATTGCAGATAAAAATGGAAATTTACTTTTTTATACCGATGGAGATACTGCCTGGAATGCTGCACATATCCCTATGCCCAATGGAACCGGGTTAAAAGGAGGAGACAATACGTCTAACCAGGCCGCTTTAATAATTCCCCAACCGGATAATGATTCAATTTATTATTTGTTTTTGACGGGTGCAATTAATGATACAGGCATGTATTATTGCATTATTGACATGAGTAGAAACGGAGGATTTGGAGATGTGATTGTAAAAAATATTTTAATGATGTATTCCTCTACTGAAAAGCAGAATGCAACGCCTCATGCCAATAAAAGAGATGTTTGGGCATTGTTCCATGAACTAAACACAAGTAATTATCTTTCGTACTTAATAACACCTACTGATATTGTAGAACCGGTAATTAGTTCAATAGGTGCCATACCCATAATGGGGGGCCTTGGCGGACAAATTAAATTCTCGCCAGATGGAAGTAAAGTGGCGTCTGCGGTGTACGGCAGTTTTACAATACCGAATAGCGCTTATGTTGAAGTGCTTGATTTTTCAAGTAGCACCGGCATCCTCACCAATGCAAAAACAATTCTTTATTCGGGGGCAACTGGTTATCCTTATGGTATTGAGTTTTCACCCAATAGTAATTTATTTTATGTAGGTACACATGGCAATAGTGAATTAGCGCAATTTGATGCTACCCTAAACAGTGCTGCATTAATTGCTGGCAGTAAAACGCTTTTAACTAATGCTATGTTTGGGTCTTTACAACTTGCTCCGGATGGTAAAATATATGTTGCCGGTGGTTTCCAACCTTTTGCAAGTGTCATTAATAATCCAAACACTGTTGGCGCTGGCTGCGGACTTAGCCCCAATGGCGTTAACCTCAATGGCAGACGTGGCTTTTATGGCTTAGCAAACTGTTTTTATCAGGCTGCCCCACCTATGGCCACTGCGATTGCATCGGATAGCACTATTTGTCCGGGGAACTCGGTAACACTTACGGGTGGCAATCCGGCACTAACGTACAATTGGCTTCCAGATAATTCATTAAGTAGTACAACATCTACAGTGGTAAACACATCTCCTACAAATACTACTACTTATCGGTTTGTTGTATCTAATACCGGCTCTTGCCCGGATTCAGCAGTAGTTACAGTAACTGTATTTCCTACTCCCAATATTATATTCTCCGGACAAAATCCCATATGTGCCGGGCAATCATCCAACATTACTGCGGCCGGAGCGGCAAATTATGTATGGTCACCCGGCTCAGGTATAAGCGCTACCACTGGCTCGGTGGTTACTGTTTTTAATTCTGCCACATATACTATTATAGCAACAGACACGAATAGTTGTACTATGGAAGAAACATATACATTTAGCATTAATGCATTACCTCTTATTGTTGTTAGCGGCGACAGTTCTGTTTGTTCGGGTGTCGGGGCTACAATAACGGCTAACGGTGGCAATACATATACTTGGCAACCTTCAACAGGATTAACCAGCACTACCTCATCAGTTGTTACTGCTACACCAACAAGTCATACAACGTATACTGTAATAGGAACGGATGGAAATAGTTGCAGCAACTCAGCTGTTTTTTCATTAACAATAAGCAGTTCTCCACAAGTTATCATTGGCGGAAACGCTTCTTTGTGCGCAGGAGGAGCAACATCACTTTCTGCAAGCGGAGCAAATGCTTATAACTGGGCGCCATCAACAGGAATAAACTCAACAACCGGTCAAACGGTAATCGCCTCTCCAGGTACAACAACTTCCTATACTGTTATTGGTGCGGATAGTAATGGTTGTGCGGATTCTGCGATTATACTTATAACTGTAGATAGTATACCTGTAGCAATAGCGGGGCCAAATGATACAATATGCCCGGGAGAAATGATAGCATTAACGGCAAGTGGAGGCAATACTTATCTGTGGAATACAGGATCAAGTAGCACAAGTATAAATATATTACCAACATCCATTAGCAACTACTCTGTGGTAGTGAGTAATGGAAATTGCTCCGACAGCGCTTATGTAACGGTATCCGTTAATCCTTTGCCGGGCCTTTCTGTAAGAGCCGATACTACAATTGCGCCTGGTGCATGGGTTATACTTACTGCTATTGGAAGTGGAACTTACACCTGGTTTCCTGCTTCCGGGTTAAGTTGTATTACCTGTAGCAGTCCGATTGCTTCTCCTTCTGTCACTACAAAATATTACATCACTCTGACAGATGTCAATGGTTGCAGTGTTATGGATTCCATACTTGTTACTGTAGAATTATTATGCAATGAGTTATTTATACCCAACGTTTTTTCTCCTAACAATGACGGACAAAATGATGTCGTGAAAATTTACGGAAGCTCTGCTATAACTAATGTAGTTTTCTCCATTTACAACCGCTGGGGTGAAAAAGTATTTGAAACAACAGGTGCTAATGATGTGTGGGATGGAATGCATAAAAACAAGTTATCTGACCCGGCAGTATATATCTACATTCTACATGCTGTATGTATTGTCGATGGATCGGAAGTTTACCAGAAAGGAAATATATCCCTGTTGCGTTAAATTATAGGGCCAAATTTACACGCATGTTTGAAGTGAACGGACAAGTTGAAGAACTGCGAAGCAGAAAAATATTAATGTGATAGAAGAGAATGGACTCAGGTTGCAGTAAACAAATGCGAAACACCGGATCAACAATTTAAAATTGATGTAAGCGTTTTTGCACTCGGGATCTATTAGCTTATAATTGACCACTCCATTCAACAGCGCGAAAAAAAATTGTTACCCAATTGTTTTATTAATTTTTGCGGTGTGTAATATAAACTCATATTAGGCTTAAATGAAGTATAGGGGAGTTCTAAAAATCAAATTGTTAATAAATAACGATATAACTAATTG
>CAZQIC010000041.1:0-32829 GCA_964593555.1 uncultured Bacteroidia bacterium
GCTAGAGCGCAATTTCAAACTATATTATTACCTCTGGCAACTGCAGAGGATTTAAAGGGTATAAGTTTTATTAATGACTCTACGTATTATATATGCTCGAGCAGTAAAATTTCAAAGACTTTTAATAATGGAGTTGTATGGCAGTCTGTATCTGGGGGGACTGCGACGGCTTTAGTGGCAGGAATTCAGGACCTCCATTTTTATAACACCAATTCAGGTTTTATTACAGGCGCGTATAATTTTACCAATGATGAAATTGTCTTGTCAACCTCTAATGCCGGAAGTGCATGGAGCATGGCTTATTTAAATAGTAATCAGCCGGTACCGCGATATTTCAGAGGGATGGATGCAAACGGATCGAATGCCATTATTTGTGGTGCAAATGGTGATATTATAAAAAGTACTAACAGCGGAGGAGCGTGGTCGGCTATTACCACTACTGTTACGGCAGAGTTATATGATGTAAAGTATCTTTCATCTTCCAGTCTCATTTGCGCTGGAGTAAATAAAATACTCAGATCTTCCAATGGTGGAAATGCCTGGGTGGCAGATACGGGAAATCATGCTGGGTACATTTACAAAAGTATTTCTGCGCCGGGAGGTGGTGTTGTGTATATCGCTGACGAATCAGATCGGATACTTAGATCGGTTGATGGGGGATTAAGTTTTTCAAAAATAACCGCTCCTTTCTATAGTATAAATTGTATTGCTGCAAAGAATACAGATACACTTTTTGCCGGAACTACGCATGGTATTTACATTTCTTATAATGGAGGAAATCATTGGCAACAATTTAAGAGTACCAAAAATTATTTCGTAAATAAACTTGAGATAAGAAAAAATAAATTGTACGCATTGTGCAACAGTAGGACTTTGTTAGTGCTAGATATGGCGAATATGCACCCTGAACCAATCGCATTGTTTAATTTAAGTGTTGATCTGCAATGCGGAGTATCCATATTATCGGCCAATAATAAATCAGATTCAAATTATACATATCAATGGTATTTAAATAGCACTCCCGTAAGTAATACATATAATTATACCACCAATTTTTCTTCTGCAGTAGGTAATCAGACAATACAGCTTATCGTAAGTAATTCTAATGGTGCAGATACCACAGCTGCTACCGAATATGTTGATTACCGAGACTTGGTTGTAGCAACAGCAGGCCCAGATATTTATCAGTGTTATGGGCAGGAAACACGGGTAACTGCACAACCTACCTCACAATATTATAACTGGCTGCCTTCTTCGGTATTTAATACTCAAGGACAATCAGCGCGCACAAAAAATTTATTTTCTGACACGCAAGTTATTTTAAAAGCTTTCAACAGCGATAACTGTATTGACTATGATACGTTGATGATTTATATTGCTGGTACACCGATAACCGAAAATTTTTTTCCAGCGGATCCTGCAATTCCATGGAAATGTACAAACGCATCATGTGCATTTATAAGTGATTTGGAATTTGTGACCGATAGCATTGGATATGGAATTACAAATAGAGGCGATTTCCTTAAAACCGTTGATGCCGGTATGAACTGGACGCGCACAGCTATTGGTGGTCCTTCGGGGTTCACAGAATATGGAATTGATTTTGTTGATGCGAATATTGGATATATCACTGGCCCGGTAAGAAAAACAACAGATGGCGGACAAACTTTTTCTACTATAGCATTAACCTCTAATACTATTATGGATGTTAGTTATATTAATAAAGATACCGGTGTATACGCACAAAATGGTACTACAGCCGCCATATATAAAACAACTAATGGAGGGAATAACGTTACTCAGATATTCTCCTCTGGATCAATGATGTTTACAGACATTAAGATGGTAAATGATACATTGATTTATGCAGCAGGCGGTGCTACGAGTGCATATAGTTCTCCACGAATTAAGAAGTCAATAAATGGAGGAAGTACCTGGACAACTATTACCCCTCCGGTGGTTGGTGCAATTCAGGAAATGGCAGTTATTTCTCCCGATACTTTATTTTGTATTTCTTCCGATGACTATATATTGAGAACTTTTGATGGTGGAATAACCTGGGATAGCTATATGTTAAAGTATTCGCCATCAGCATTACAGCACTCTATAACAATGTTGAATTCCCATGTGGGTTATGCGGCCGCATATCATGGTGATGTGTTTAAAACTATAAACGGAGGAGAATGCTGGACAAAGGTGGCAACTACCTTGCATACTGAGCCTCACGCTGTAGCATTTTCAAAATCCGGGAAATCTGTATTTGTTACTGATTCTGATCCGCTCTCGGATTATGTTCCTCTGATATATCATACAAGATTTTATAGGGAACTTTACGCAACACTTGATAACTCTTTTTGCGAAGGAGTAAATAGCAATACACATAATAGTTCTTTTGGATACACCAATTACAAATGGTACATAGATGGAATATTTCAGGCTTCGTCCTACAATTCAGCACTTGTATTTGCGACTGCGGGTCCGCACCAGGTAAAATTAGTAGCCGATTCGGCGTCGATTTCGGATTCGCTGATTTTTAACCTGAATGTTAATCCTGCACCAACTGGAATAGGGGCAATTACAGGAGATACAGTTCTTTGCACAAACACCGCGCTTGCACCAGGAGGAAACGTGCTGACTTTTACAGCTACTTCTAATCCACCTATAACTGGTTATAAATGGTTTGTGGATAATCCATCTCAGGTTTTGGGTTCGTTAAATAGTAATACAGCAACACAGGGAGTTACATTTGCCAGTACTAATACAGTTGTAACAGTTTATGTCAGGGGATTAGATGCTTTGGGTTGTATTTCTTCTGATTCGGCTTCAATAAAAGTGAAGACACTTAAGGCGCTTCCTCCTCCGCCATCTTCATTGGTGCTTTCGCCAACCTGCGCACGTCTTGATATTGACCAATATGCTCAAACACTTGACTGGGGTTATGTACATTGCGTAGTGGATTCTGTTCCTTATAATACAGAGTATAAATTCAGAGAAGCACATTCCGGCGACCACTATACATCTCATACCTATTTTGATATGCCTATTTATGAAATTTGTACAAATGTAAAATACACAGTCGAGGTAAACAGTCAAAATCTTTGTGGTTTTTCTACTAATGCTATCAGCGCACAATTTGGTGTTTACTTTGATCCGGATACTATTATTTATACGCATGATACTACTGTAACACATTTAACACCTGCTACGCTAAGGATGCAAACTCAAATGGATAGTTTATTGTGGCCTTATTCCAATTGTATTTATATTAACTATGATTGGTATCGCAATGGTATTTATTTCGCACCTATGGGTGACCTGGCTTTTAGTTCTGTAACTGTTTCTGATACGGGGATATATGTAGCCCGACTTTATAACGGATGTGATACTACTTACATTTCAATTCGATTAGGTGTTTTTCCATTCACGACACCAAACTCTATTCATAACATTGAGGCAGATGAAGTTAACGTTTCTCCAAATCCGTTTAATGATGAATTAATTATATCCGGTAAAATAAGCGAAGGCACAACCATTAGATTGATTGATGCTTTTGGAAGGGAAATTGCAATCAGAAAAAATGTAAGTGCTTCCAATACCATTTCAGTTGCACATTTACTTGCCGGAGTGTATTTTGTTGAGGTATGGTTTGGAGATGACAAAGGAAGGAAGGTGATACCAGTCATTAAAAATTGATGTTGATTTAAGTATAAGTTTTTTTTCTTGCTCTATATATTGTTAATATTGCCTGAATAATATTACAAATGGGAAAAGTCAATTTTGAAGTGCATACAAAGGAGGAGGTTTACTTTGTATTTAAGGTAATCTTGGGAATACTCGGTTATGTCAGCATCTTTTTTTTGATCGTACTTGCTTTGGCGACCAAAAGCGCCTTGGCACTTATCCCTATTGCTTTTTATACAGTAGCTATTGTGTTGTATATAATTCTTCAAATGGGGTTACTCACCGGGTATTTAAAAGGCAATGCTGTTAAAGTTGGCAACAAGCAGTTTCCTGATATTCATGAAATAGTTTTAAAACAATGTCGTGCTTTAGAAATGGAAAAGATTCCAGATGTCTACATTCTTCAAAGCGGTGGATTTTTAAATGCTTTCGCAACCAGTTTTTTTGGAAGCAATTATGTGGTGATTTATTCTGATATTTTAGAAGAAGCGTATGATAATAATAAAGACACCGTAGAATTTGTAATAGGTCATGAGCTGGGTCATATTAAGAGGAACCACATGACAAAGTCGGTTCTGTTTTTTCCCTCATTTTTTGTTCCGTTTTTTAATCGTGCTTATTCACGCGCCTGCGAATATACCTGTGACAATATTGGTGCCGCTTTAAATCCTAAGGGAGCACATACAGGATTATTGGTTTTGGCTTCAGGAAAAAGATTGTGGAGCAGGGTAGACAGTAAAGCATTTATTGAACAGGAGATTACTGAATATGGTTTTTGGTCATGGTTTGCAGAGAAGTGGTCGACACATCCTAAATTGACAAAGAGGATAAAACGTTTTCAAAACCATTATGTTAAACCAGCTATGGCAACGGTTGAAATCCCTGTAGTAAAGGAAATTGGTACAGACCATTCTGCGTATTTGCCGAAGTAATTCTCCAGTATCCATAAACTGTTCATAGTAGAACAAGTATTATCGTCACTTTTATCAATTAAACTATCTTTGGTGCGTAAAGTCCGATGATACCTTTCCGTTTAATTTTCTTTATTTGTTTCGCGATAAATTTTGCCACTCTGGCGCAAAACCAGTCTCCTGAAATTAATCTTTCTAAAATAGATTATGCGCAAATTGAAACTGCATACAATTTAAAATTAAACAAGTTAAGACAAGAGCAAAACTGCGGAACATTGGGCGTAGATCCAATACTTAAGTTTGCCGCTAATGATCAGTCCGTCTATATGTTGTCAATTAATAAGCTTAGCCACACCCAAAAAACTAAAGGCAAGGAAAACCCGCATGACAGGGTGGTGTTTTATAAAGGAACACATGACCAGGTTGGAGAAAATTGCATTAAAATTTATCTGAAAAAACCGATGACGAGTAAATACAATAAGAATCCAACTACTGCGAATACTTACGAAGAAGCAGCTGAAGAATTGTTCCAGGGTTGGAAACATTCTCCTGGCCATTACAAAAACATGATTACTCCCGGATATGATGTTGCGGGATTGGGGTTTGCTTTTTCTTTGGACAGCAGTGTGTTATATTGTGCGCAGGTTTTTTCAGCTTATCCTTACGTTCCTCCTGCGGGGCTCGAAAGTCCTCTAAATTCTTTTAATGTAAAGCCAAACAATAAAAAAAATTGTGACTGCTTTAATACGAAAGATGCATCAAAGGCTATAATGGCAATTCAGTTAATAATGGGAACTGATTCCATCTATCTTAAATCGGAAGATCTCCAGGCGATAAAATTATTTTTTAATAAGCCTACAGATGCAATTTATTTTGACGTTGTATTGCGCCAGCAATTTTTATGTGCCAATAATAATTTACTCCATGGCTCTGAAATATATGATGGCAGCATGCTGCCCCCTGTTTATTTTAAAGACCTATATAAGCGCAATCTCGCGCAGGGCGATAAAAATTTCTTCGGGGCTCTTTGTGCAGTTCCCGAAAAGTTTAATGGATACAACTATGAAATTAATTATGGTATGATCAAAGAAAATGCTGCTTGCAGTTATACCTGGCCTGTACCTGTACCAGGAGAGAATCTTAAAGTTCTTCAGTTGCTGCCGAAATGGTTAGAGTTGAAAAATGAAAAAATACCTGAGGATGTTTTTGCAGGAGTATTATCGTTTAATATTCCTTTTGAGCGAGGAAAAACTAAGTTAAATGAAAAGCAGCAACAACTTTTAAATAGAAAGCTGTTGATCTACAAGCCATTTATAAAAAGTGCATCCATAAAAACGTTTAGTTCAATTGATGGCCCGACTGAAATAAATTTAAAATTGCAGGAAGAGCGGGCGAATGAAATTAAAAATGAAATTCAGAAAGTAACAGGTACACTTCCCGCGACCGAAACTGAATCGAAGGAAAATTGGGAAGAATTTTACAAACAAATCGAAACGGGAAAATTTTCTTACTTAAAGCTCTTCACTAAAGAGCAAATAAAAAATGTATTGAGAGATAAGTCTACCCTTGATTCCATCGATTATTTATTAAAGAAAACGCGGGTGGCGCAATTAAATATAGAAATAGAAACAGTTATTAATGAAAATTCTGATCCATACCAGGTATTGGGTGCGTATAAAAAAGCTGTCCTTGCAGGCGATTCCCTGAAGTCTTTTACTTATCAAAAAAAATTACTTCAGTCGGTTTTCAGCCGCCAATTAACTAATGCTGATGTTACACAAATCAATTTGCCTTTTGAAAAAAAGTTTCTTCCTCACTGGACTAATTTTATTGCATTGGCAACTTTTGATCCCGAGTTAATTTATACACATGAAATACGGGAAATGGCGTTGAAAGTATTAAAGATAGACTCTACCTATAAGCCCTTGCAATTTAACTTGTGTATTATGGCATTAAAATTCCTGGGAGATTATGGTGATACTATTATACCCATATCGGTGCTGGAAAGGAAAATGAAAGACTCTTATTTAATGAAAGAGAAAGGTGATTCTTTACTTGTTACAAAGATGCTTTTAAATTATAATATAATTTCTGCTTATCATCATTGGTTAAGGCATGAGTACGATAAGATAGACAAGCCACTTTTGTACATAAAAAAATATTTTGAAAGTGGAATTGTTACAGAAGCAGAGGCAATTAAATTGGGATTATTGTTTAATTTTTATGGAAGGTGTTCATGGACCACCACAACGCTTCTTCCTTTTATAAAAAAAGACACTAAAAATGAAGACCTTGAATTTCTATTTATTAAAACGGAAGCAGGGCAAAATCATACAAGTTTACCTGATGTTGAATGGCAGGCAAATCTGAAGAAGGCGGTGAATATGAATAAAAGAAGATATTATGATTGGATAGATAAGGAATGTTTTCAGCTAATGCGAATGCCCGAGGTTAAAAAAGAATTTTGTAAAATTTCTGCGGAAAGTATTAAAAAATAATTTTATAAATGTCTTGTTCATCTGTAGTAGAAATAATTGGCGGACTCCGACGGCAGAGGCAATATATAAAAAAAGTACAGGGTCTTAATGTCAGATCGGCTGGTACAGAGCCTTCTGAGTGATCCTGGAACTCTTTCCTCAATGATAGGTGAACGTATTTCAAAAAACGACCAGGTTGAATGTCCCTTCTTTAACAACGGCTTCTCCATTTGACATTACAAGCTTTATTTCATACTTATAAGAATCTTCTTTTGCGATATCATTTTTGTAACTACCGTCCCAGCCAAATTGTATATCGTTGCTTTCAAAAATAACTTTTGAACGATTCTTAATAATTTTTAGGTCAAAGGAGTTAATGCAATCCGGATTTCCATAAATAAAAAAATTGTCATTTATCCCATCGCCATTAGGCGTAAAATAAGGAGGAGCAAAAACGCCTTCCTGGCACAATGTATCGTTACTAGAAGTGTAAAGGCTATAATAATCAACTTCATTTGCAGCAGACAGATCAATAGTGTCTTTTTTACAACTGTAAATTCCAACGGCCATAATTACAGAAAGGATCAATAATGTAGTTTTCATTTTATTTGTTATTTACACCAAATATAAAAATTAAAGCCTATGGCGCTTCGCTGGTCAGGCATTTGCTTCCAATTATTTTTTTTTACTTTATCCAGTTTATACTGGAGATCAATATAAATGACTCAAAGCGATTAGTACTGGTGTTTGCGGCCCATTATTGTTATTAATAGTTATAAAAAACGCCACTGCCATTTTCCTTAATAGGGCTATCAGAACTTTCTTCCTGTGCATATTTTTATATTCATTTGTATGTTTTGGACATTAAACATCGCCGTTTCCTCTTGTTCCCATTTAGAATCTGTCCTTGTGCTTAACCAGTCAACTCCTGCTTCCTGCAAATCTGCCATCACCGACGCTACCAACACAAGGATCGCATTTCATGTAATTTTTTGGACTCACATAATAATATGCTATCACGATACGGGATGTAAGATTTTCACCCATTTTGTACTTGTATGGTTATTGTGTTTGCACTACTTTTAGCGATAACCAGAAATCGATTTTCTAATTTTATGAAAGCTAAATCCTGGTTTTTTTTTTCGGTCGCATTATTTCCAGCGATGTTTTCCTGCAAGAAAAACAGCAATGGCCTGAACGGAGATGCAACAATTGTTGTGTTCCTAAAACATAATAACATTATCATTCCTAACCAACCTGGATATCCTGATACTGTATTTGTAAAATTTAATGCACTAACCTCCCCCGGCACAGATCCGGGGAAATACGATACTTTTTTTATAGGTGAGAACGGGAAGGATCATGTGAATTGCCGGGGGCTTAAAAAAGGATTATACTTTTTTTATGGGGTAGGTATGGATACCGCTGGACCCTTTAGAGTAACAGGTGGTGCCGCACATGAGATAAAATGGAGCAGGCGAAACTCCCAGCAGGATGTTAATATTGATGTAACACAATAGTTTTTTATTTCTGAAAAATATGCCCTACGGATAATGACATAAAAAGCCATTCTTTGAGATTTAGTTTATTTAACAATTCAGCACAACCTCAGGAGCAAATATTACATACCTTTGTTTCATGCGAAAGCTGAAAAGTATATTTTCCCTTTTTACTTTACTTGTGTTTCTTTTTCCTTTGATGGAAAAGGAAATACATGCTTTAGAGCACGCAGATGATATCCATTGCTCATCCATTGACAAACATTTTCATGAGTTAGAACATAATTGTGAGCTTTGTGATTTCACTAATGTTATCAGCGATCCCCCTTTATTTACTCATGCTGATTTTTTGTTAGCTGAATTAAGGGTTCAAAATTTTAATTTTACCGAGAAAAAAACTTCTTCCCGCGAAAAAGAATTTACTTCCTTACGTGCCCCTCCTGTAGTTTCCTAATTTTTTGTTGAAAAAAATGCCTCTCATAAGAGAGGTGTGTAGTATTATAAATTATTTAGAGAAACTAAAATGAAAACTATATTAAAAATATTTGTTGGAATACTGGTGTGTATTTCAATTTCAGCATATACAATGCCTTCAGGTGGAGGTAAAACATCGTTATCAGGAAAAATCACAAATAAAGAAACAGGAGAATCTCTGCCTTTAGTTACTATATATTTTCCCGATTTAAAAATTGGTACACTATCTGGGGCTGATGGAACATATCGTATAGAAAATCTCCCTCAATCAAAAATACTTTTACAGGTAAGCTTAATAGGGCATAAAACAATTATTGAGGCAATTGATTTATCTGCGGTAACTACAAAAGATTTTGCGTTGGAACTTTCTGTAAGAGAAATAAATGAAATTGTTATAACAGGTACGTCACACTCGGTTGAAAAAAACAGAACACCTACACCCATTACAATTGTACCAAAAATAACATTGCTTCAAAACTCATCCAGCAACATTATCGATGCTATCGCCAATCAGCCCGGTATTTCGCAGGTAACAACCGGTTCTGGAATTTCGAAACCTGTTATTCGCGGCTTAGGATACAACAGGGTGGTTGTTGTGAATGATGGAATACGACAAGAGGGACAACAATGGGGTGATGAGCACGGAATTGAAATTGACGAGTTTGCGGTAAGTAAAGTAGAAATACTAAAGGGCCCGGCAAGTTTATCTTATGGATCAGACGCTATGGCTGGAGTAATTAACATGATATCTGCCCCCTCATTAAATGAAGGGACAATCAAAGGAAATGTATTGGGAAATTATCAAACCAATAATGGTTTAATTGCTTATTCGGGGAATGTGGCGGGAAATTTAAAAGGCTTTGTCTGGGATGCACGTTATAGCAGCAAAATGGCTCATGCATACAAGAACAAATACGATGGTTATGTTTTTGGTTCAGGGTTTAAGGAAACAACTATGAGTGGAATTGTAGGTGTTAATAAATCGTGGGGTTATTCGCATATACAGTTTAGTGCGTATCATCTTATTCCGGGGATTGTAGAAGGAGGGCGTGATAGTGCGAGTGGAAGGTTTGTTAAAGAATTTGCAGCGGATAATGAAAGTGTTATTGATACGATTGTCTCTGATAAGGAAATGAAATCCTACACATTGGGAATTCCAAAGCAGGATGTAGGGCATTCTAAAATAGTGCTCAACAATAACATTTACCTCAAAAAGGGAAATTTAAAAACAGTACTTGGGTTTCAGCAAAATCGCAGGAAGGAATATGTTGATGTAATATATCCGGATGATTTCGAATTGTATTTTAAAATGAATACAATTAATTATGATGCGCGTTATGTTTTCCCTGAAAAAAATCAATTGCAAACTTCTTTTGGCGTAAACGGAATGTCGCAGCGATCTGAGAATGAAGGTATAGATTTTTTGGTGCCGGCATATTCATTGTTTGATATCGGTGGATTTGTGATATCAAAAAAATCATTTGAAAAAATAGATCTCAGCGGTGGTATGCGTTACGATATACGGAAAATTACCGGAGACGAATTGTTATTAGATACACTGGGAAGTCCTACCACTGAGAACAATCCTTTTCATGTGAAAAAGTTTAATGGATTTAATGCTACATTTTCAAATGTGACTGGAAGCATCGGGGCAACATATCAATTCTCTGACTATGTATATTCTAAGTTAAATTTATCCAGAGGATTCCGTACACCTAATATTGCAGAGTTGGGTGCAAATGGTGAGCACGAGGGTGCAGAAAGATATGAGTTCGGAAATCCGTCCATGAAGGCAGAAACAAGTTGGCAGATTGATTATGCATTTGGATGGGATGCGAAACATATTTCATTGGAGTTGGATGTTTTTAATAATTACATCAATAATTTTATTTATATCACTAAGCTCAATAGTATTTTCGGAGGCGATTCAATTGTTGATTTCAGTAATCCTATTCCCGCATTTAAGTTTACGCAGGGCAATGCTAAACTGTTTGGTGGTGAAGTTGCAATTGATTTGCATCCTCATCCATTGGATTGGTTACACTTCGAGACTTCTTTTTCATATGTACAAGCGGTTCAGAAAAATGCGACGGATTCAACAAAATATTTACCTATGATTCCGCCTGCAAAAATAACTTCTGATCTTAGGGCCGACATTAAAAAGGCGGGAAAGTTTTTTGAAAATATGTATTTCAAAATTGGTATCGATGAATTTTTTTCACAGAATAAATTTTATTCGGCTTATGGTACTGAAACAAGAACTCCTGGTTATTTGTTGGTCAATTTTGGAATGGGAACGGATTTTGTTTCAAAGAAGAATATGATCTGTTCTCTTTATTTCAGTATAAACAATCTTACGAATGCTGTGTACCAAAGTCATTTGAGTCGCTTAAAATACTCGGATGAAAACAATGTTACCGGGAGAGCGGGAGTTTACAATATGGGAAGGAATATGAGTATAAAATTATTGATACCGATAAATATTAAAAAACCAAATGAGGTAAGTGGTAATTAAAATTGCTCTAAGACTTCTATTCTTTTTTTAATAGGAGGGTGTGTTGCGAAAATTGAATTGGCAAATGAAGTGAATCCAACTTCTTTTTTATCTGCAAGCGGGTTGTCTATAAAAAGTTGCGCAAGATCTTTCCTTACTACTGCTTCTATTCTTGGATCATCATCGATCTTTCTTAATGCGGAAGCAAGCGCCTTTGGGTTTTTTGTCCATTCTGCTGCACCGGCATCTGCCAGGTATTCACGCTTGCGTGACAATGCGAAACGTAATAAAAGAGAAATAACGTATCCTAATATACCAACCACAATAATTGCGATAATAAATCCTCCGTCTTTTTTCCCCCGTCTCCCTGTTCTTACCGAACGAAATGCCATTTCTGCAACAAACGCAAATATGCCAACAAAAATTATGGATATAATTAATAAACGAACATCGCGGTTAACAATGTGGGTTAACTCGTGTGCAATCACGCCTTCCAGTTCCTTGTCGTCAAGTTTATTAATGATGCCACGGGAAAATGTTACTGTGTATGTTTTTTCGTTGATGCCGCTTGCAAATGCATTCAGTGAATCATCTTCAATGATATTGATCTGAGGAACTTTCATTCCTTTTGCGATGCAAAGATTTTCAACGAGGTTATAAACCCGCATATTTTCTTTTCTCTCCAATGGTTTTGAACTGGTGGCCTTTCCGACCATGGAGGTATGAGAATAATAAGCAATGGAGAACCAGATGAGTACAGCGCCGATCACAAAGGGAAGCGCAATAAAAAAGGTATTATTTATTGTTGTTATGTCCCCCTCGTTTTGATACTTAAAAAGTATAAAACAAAAAAGCCATGTAAGCGAAAGCAACAAGGCAGGGAACATGAATAGCAAAAGAGTGGAGTTCCTGTTGTTGCTCCAAATTTGTGACTGAAGGCCGACGTATGCCAATGGATCTTAAGCTAAAAATTAATTTTAGGAGCAGCTTCCATTTTTACTCTTTCTTCTACAGCTACTTCAAACATAATTTCTTTTTTGAAGCCTTTCATGTTTGCTACTACAGATGATGGAAATGATTCAACAGCGATATTTAATTCCCTGGTTGCTGAGTTAAAATATCTTCTTGAAGCTGCGAGTTTGTTTTCGATATCTGAAATTTCACTTTGAAGATGTGTAAAACTTTGATTCGCTTTTAAGTCAGGATAAGCTTCGGCAGTAGCCCTGAATCCCTGGAGTGCGCTTGACATCTGCATTTCTGCACTAATCTTGCCCTCTATGGTAGTCGCGTTCATTGCGTTAGATCTTGCTTCGGTTATTTTAGATAACACACTGTCCTCGTGTTTCATATATCCTTTTACTGTATCCACTAATTGTGGTATCAGGTCGAGGCGTTGTTTTAATTGAACATCAATATCAGCAAAAGCATTTTCACGGTTAACACGCAAAGACACGAGCCTGTTAAAAAGAGAAATACCGTAAATAATTATAAGGACAATAATTCCTAAGAGAACGAGTATGGGCATTTTATTTTGATTTGGTTAAGGTAAAATTAAGCATTTTTTTGTCTTGAATATTTTATGTCTAATCTGCAGAAGTAAGTGCATTATAGGGTAATAGAAAAATACAGAAAAGGCATTTAAAATGCACTAATTAGACCCATAAAGTAATAATTTCATCGATGGAAATTTACGATTTTTAATAAAGAGGATTGGTCGTACAGGCTCAAATTATTTAGTTTGATATAACCTCACAATTCAATAATAATGAAAAGATACCCTCACAGCATCGTTTTCAGGTGGTTGTTTTTTTTATTGTTCATGTTATCTCTCCAGGGTTTTCCCCAGGCGCCAACATTTCAATTAAGTTATACTTCCGGTGTAATAAGTGCGTCATATTCAGCGGAAGAGTTGATGGACAAAAGCGGCTATTTTTTATGTGGCGAAGCGGATAACTGGAAATATGGTCTTGTTAAAACTGATGAAAGAGGAAAAGTTAAATGGGCCAAAAGATTTTCTTCTGCAACGGGGCAGGAATATCCCTACTGTACGCGCCAGCTTACTGACAGCGGTTTTATTATGATGGGCATTGATGAAAACAATGGTTTTGGCCCTAAGGCCCAATATTTATATTTAGTTAAAGCAGATAAATCCGGAAATTTACAATGGGCGAAGACATACGATGTTCCGGGCAGCGATAGGGTTATTGTAACCTCATATGAACCACAATTATCTCCTACAATATTGCAAACTACCGGTGGTGGATTAGCTTTTGCAGTAACATTTCTTTATGGATCAGGTTCTGCAATGTGTTTGTTTAAAACAGATGTGAACGGGAATTTACTGTGGGCGAAAAAATATAATGTTTCAGGTGGCGGGCCGCTTCAGGAGACAAAGGATAAAGGATTTATACTTGCAGGGACAAGCACGGTTGGAACAGGAGACGCGTGCCTTATAAAAACGGATAGCAATGGTGTAGTGCAATGGTCAAAAACTTATGGAATAGCAATTACACCGGATATACCATATTGTGTGATACAAGCCAAAGACAAAGGTTATGTAATAAGTGGTTACCGCGGCGACTGGACAGCATCTACCCATGATATGATGATTTATAAAACGGACAGTGTAGGAAATTTGCAGTGGGAAAAAATTATGGGAAATGCTGGATACCACGACGAAACAAAAGGTGTTGTTCAGGACAGGGATGATAATTTTGTGGTGACAGGGTTTTATGATTCAAGAATAGTAGGACGGATTTTGTATGATACTTATTTGACAAAGATCAGTCCTTCGGGAAATATTTTCTGGCAAAGAATTATGGATCCTTCGGCAAGTGAAGACAGGGGAACCTGGGTGAGTCAGGCCAGCAGTGGAAATTATGTTATTGCGGGCGCTACATTTACGTCAATGCAGCTAACGGTAACAGATACAAGCGGGATAGCTAAAGCCGGATGTCATGAGGCAAATGTAACGTTGCCATTGGTTCTGCCCACGCTAACTGTGGTTAATCCCTTATCAGCAACAGCAACAAATATTACTTCAACCATTATTGTTGTTGATCAAACTTCGGCAACAGTAACAGGCGATTTCCCTGTTCAAAGAAATGTGATTTGTATCAATTGTAATTTAACTATCTCGCCAGGTTTAACTGTTTGCCCCGGAAACTCTGTAACACTAACGGCGGGAGGCAGCTCTTCTTATTACTGGAGCACATCAACGGGGTCATCTCCATCTCCTTCAATAGGACCGGTAGTTTCACATGCCCCTTCAGTAACTACCGTATATACTGTGGTTGAATTAGATTGTTTTTCACAAATCAGTACAACTGTTACTGTTGGAAATCCTGTTCTATTAACAACTCCCAATTCATCCATGTGTGATGGATTTTCTTACGTGCTTTCTGCAACAGGCGCATTAAATTATACATGGACACCTGCTGCCAGTTTAAATACGTCAACAGGTAATATTGTAAACGCGTCACCAACATCAAGTACAACTTACACCATTATTGGTACGGCGGCAGGAGGTTGCGGCGATACTGCGACCATTAAACTCACAGTAAATCCTTTGCCTGTACTCTCCGGAAACTTTAATACATCTGTGTGTGCGGGATCTTGGGCAACACTTACAACGACAGGTGCAGTTTCCTATTTGTGGAATACCGGATCAACATCTTCATCAATAACTATTGCTCCAACAGCATCAGGCTCCTATACAGTAACGGGAACAGATAATAATGGCTGCGTTGCTGATGCCGTTGCAAGTGTGAGTGTAAACCCGATTCCTCAAGTAATCGCGAGTCCCAACACAACAATATGTGTAGGTGATGTAACCACGCTTTCTGCGGGAGGAACAATCAATTATTTGTGGAGCAACGGAGCAAGTACATCTTCAACCATTGTATCACCTACCTCGAATAACAATTACCAGGTAACAGGGACTGATGCGAATGGATGTAGTGATACTGTAACGGTAAATGTAACAGTGAGTCCAAAGCCGGTAGCGTCTATTTCAGGATTGAACAATGTTTGTTCTGGAAACAACGTGATATTGACTGCCGCCCAAGGAGCAATTTACCAATGGAATAATGGACAAAGCGCAGCAGTAATTTCTGTTAATCCAACTTCTGATTCAAATTATTTCGTTACGGTGTTCAATGGTTCTTGTTTTGATACAGCTTCATTTTTTGTAATTGTTAATTCCTTGCCAACAATTTTAGTTTCAAGTGATACCGGAATTTGTTTGGGAAATACTGTTGGTTTAAATGTAAATGGAAATGCCATTAATTATACCTGGCAGCCCGGGAGCTTGTCGGGAACAAGTATAGCTATAAATCCATCTTCGACAATAAGCTATTCGGTAATCGGCACCGACAACAATGGATGCAGTAATTTTGCTGTAACCGATGTAACCGTTTTTCCTCTGCCGGCATTAATTACCAATTCCAATGTGAGTATCTGCGAAGGTGGTTCAACTAGTCTTTCTGTAACGGGTGCAAGTAGTTATGTTTGGAGTAATGGCCTTAGTGTATCTTCAATAAATGTGTCACCAACAAATACCTCCACCTATGTAGTTAAAGGAATAACTCAGATGGGGTGCGTTGATAGTTCACAAATAATTGTTACTGTTAACCCAAGTCCGCAGATAACCGCAAGCAATGACACAAGCATTTGCGAAGGGGAGCGTGTAATTTTAAATGCATCCGGAGCCAGTAATTACAGTTGGAGCAGTGGGCAAAATACTTCTGCAATAAATGTTTCACCAAATATAAGTACAAGCTATACAGTTACAGCAACAGAAGGCGGATGCAACGACACCGCAGTTGTTTCAATAAGTGTTGTCCCAATACCTATTGCGAATGCAGGGGCAAGTGTAACAATTCTTGAAAATACTTCTACAACTCTTCAAGCAAGTGGCGGCGGAGCATATCAGTGGACACCATCAACCGGTTTAAGTTGTGTCACCTGTGCAGACCCTGTCGCCAATCCGGGTGTAACAACAATTTATTATGTAACGGTTACCGATGAAACAGGATGTTCATCGATAGATTCTATGATCGTGTATGTAGAAGAATTTTGCGGCGATATTTTTATTCCGAATGCATTTTCTCCCAATGCTGACGGACAAAACGATAATTTTATGGTAATGGGTAGTTGTATCAAAACAATTTATCTCGCTATTTATGACCGTTGGGGCGAAAAAATATTTGAGACGAACGACATCGCCAATGCCTGGGATGGAACCTTCAGGGGTGAGATGTTGGATACAGATGTATTCAGTTATAAAGCAGTTGTCACTCGTCTCAACGATGAAACAATGGTTAAGTCTGCCAATGTTTCTTTGATCAGGTAATTTACCTGGAGATAACCAGCCTTTTAAGAATTAAATACCACGAAATAGTAAATTTTATGGTACTATTTCCCTGAAAAAAACCTCAACAATTATTTTTATATTTGTTTTAGCCCCAATAGGTAATGGGGAAGATAAAAAGATGTAATTATGGCTGCTACCCAAGAAATAAAATTTAACGATAAAACAATGGCCGTGGTAAATAAAATTATCAGCCATTATCCCGAAGGCAAGCATAAATCTGCTGTTATTCCTATTCTGCATATTGCGCAGGCGGAGTTCGATGGCTGGTTGAGTGCCCCTGCAATGGATCTTGTTGCTTCTATATTAAAAATACAACCTATAGAGGTGTATGAGGTAGCATCTTTTTATTCCATGTTCAATTTAAAGCCTGTCGGAAAATGTGTGATAGAAGTTTGTCGTACCAGTTCTTGCTGGTTGATGGGGGCAGAAGATATGATCAAGCACATTGAGAAAAAATTAAATATTAAAAATGGAGGAACCACATCTGACGGAATGTTCACCCTTAAAACCGTTGAATGCCTTGGCTCATGCGGTACAGCGCCAATGATGCAGGTAGGGGCGGATTATTACGAGAATTTAACTTTTGATAAGGTGGATGTCTTACTTGATAAAATGAAATCAGAAGGCAAAAGAAAATCATATACGGATAAAGCGGAATCAAGAACTGAATAATTATGGCACGTAAACTTTTATTAGAGCATGATCATGTTCCCGGTATAGCGAGCTATTCTGTATACAAGGAAAAAGGCGGATACCGTTCGGTAGAGAAAGCTTTAAAACAAATGACTGCTGAGTCAATAGTTGAAGAAGTAAAAAAATCAGGTCTGCGAGGCCGTGGTGGCGCGGGTTTCCCGACAGGGATGAAATGGAGTTTTTTGGCAAAGCCTCCGGGGGTGCCTCGTTATTTGGTTTGCAATGCCGATGAATCGGAGCCGGGCACTTTTAAAGACAGGTATTTGATGGAGCGCATTCCGCATTTGTTGATAGAAGGAATGATCACATCAAGTTTTGCATTGGGAGCCAACACATCGTACATCTATATACGCGGAGAATATTTTTATGTGGCTCGTATTCTGGAACAAGCCATTGAAGAAGCATATGCGAATGGATGGTTAGGAAAAAATATTTTAGGAACTGATTATTCTCTTGACTTACACGTACAAATAGGAGCAGGTGCATATATCTGCGGCGAAGAAACAGCATTGCTTGAATCATTGGAAGGTAAGCGCGGCAATCCGCGCATAAAGCCCCCTTTCCCTGCAATAGCAGGACTTTGGGGCTGTCCAACGGTAGTGAATAACGTAGAAACTATTGCTGCAGTTGTTCCCATTGTGAATGATGGAGGGGAAGCGTATGCAAAAATAGGAATTGGAAAAAGTACAGGAACAAAATTAATATCTGCAAGCGGACACATTAATAAACCGGGAGTATATGAAATTGACCTGGGATTACCGGTAGAAGAGTTTCTTAACTCCGACGAATACTGCGGTGGAATGAGAGGCGGAAAAAAATTAAAAGCTGTTGTGGCGGGAGGTTCTTCTGTTCCAATTCTTCCTGCAAACCTTATTTTGAAAACTGCTAATGGCGAGCCTCGCTTAATGAGTTACGAATCATTAGGTGATGGTGGTTTCCAAACCGGTACCATGCTTGGCTCGGGAGGATTTATTGTTATGGATGAGACCGTGAGCATTGTAAAAAATCTCTGGAACTTCACTCGTTTTTATCACCATGAAAGCTGCGGCCAGTGTTCTCCTTGCAGAGAAGGAACAGGGTGGATGGAAAAAATACTCCACAAAATTTTAGATGGCCATGGCACTATAGAAGACATTGATCTTTTATGGGATATACAAGGAAAAATAGAAGGAAAAACTATTTGTCCACTTGGTGAAGCTGCTGCATGGCCCGTAGCTGCTGCTATAAGGCATTTCAGGGCCGAGTTTGAGGAGTATGTGAAGAACCCTTCAGGCATCTCGGATGTAAAACATTATTACAGACTAAATAACCTGAGTCCGGTGGGCGCATAGTGTTTTCTCTTCCTTAGAATCCAAACAATTATTGTTTTTTAAATTTGAGTAAGTGGAAAGCGTTTTCGATATTTAAAAATGCTTAATAAATAATTTAGAAAATGAAAAAACTTATTCCATTTGTATGTGCTGTTGTTGGATTTTTTTCTGAGAATATAATTTTTGCACAGGCCGTTAATTACAATGATGTTGTAGTTATTGTAAATTCTACTGATACCATGTCGGTTAATATTGGAAATTATTTCATGCAGAAAAGGAATATTCCTTCAAACAATATTATAAGGTTAAACATTACGAATAATGAGGAGATCACACCTGCGCAGTGGGCATCTATTCGTACGCAGGTAGAAGATTCATTAGCGTGGAAGGGGCTCACTGCAAATTACCTGGTTACAACTAAAGGAGTTCCGCTTAAAGTGAGTTACGGCGGCTCATTACTTAGCCCCGACCCGCGGAATGCTTCGGTCGACAGTGAATTGATGCTGGTGAATGGTCCCAGCAATTCAGTAATTGGAGGAAGTGCAGTATTGCAGCATTCCTACTATAATAAGAACCAGCATTTTAGTTCGGCTACTTTCGGATTTTACCTGGTAACGCGTTTAACCGGCTATACTCAGGCCGATGTTTTTAACTTAATAGATAATAGCGGACCAAAAACTTATGTAAGCAAAAGTATCGGTAAATTTGTGCTGGATGCTGTTCCTTATTCAACAGGTTACGGACCCTCTTCTCACAATACTAATATTCCTGTAATACAAGGTTTGCTTACTTCAGCCGGATGGAGCAATTATTTTGATACAACAACAACGTACTTACAAAATAAAACAAATGTATTGGGTTATTGGAGCTGGGGAAGTAATGATGTAACTGCAAATAATGGTACTGCTGCTATTCCAGGAAATACATGGACCAAAGCATCCATCGCAGAGACAGCGGTATCAACTTCCGCTCGTTCTTTTTTGCCGGGTACCTCTTACGGACAATCATTGGTTGCCGATTGGATAGCAGAAGGTGTAACAGGCATGTCGGGTTTTGTTTATGAACCGCTTTTGTTTTCAGTTGCCGATCCTGCTCTTTTATTTTCGAGGTATACAAATACTACAGCAGGTTACAATCTTGCAGAAAGTTTTTATATGGCTTCCCCAACAATTTCATGGATGCAAATAGTTGTTGGCGATCCTAAAAGTTCTATCGTTACTACAACGGCCGGGGTCGAAGAAGATAATGCAGATTATATTATAAGTGTTTACCCTAACCCAAGCAACGGAATATTCCAGATGGATGCAGAGTTAACTAGCGCAAAAGATGTAATAATTTCGGTTAGCAATATGCTGGGCCAGGAAGTGTATTCTGAAATTTTACCAGAGGCAAATGTGTACAGGCAGACAATAGATATTTCCCGTTTCGACAAAGGACTTTATATTCTTACACTCACTTCGGGGGAGAAAAAGGTTACAAGGAAATTGATGGTGGATTAATTTTTTTCACATCCACCTAAAAATACTTTTGCCCGGTATATGCAGTTTAGTGCGCGCTTGGCAATGCCACCAATTATTTTCTCCGCGTATCATATCTATCTCAAGTAAATAGTCTCCCTTATCTTTTGGACTATTGATCTTTACGCCTTGAACATATTCGGTATAAATATCAACATCAAGCGGAGTTCGTAAAAGTTCTTGCTCAACAATGTTGCCTTGCAAATCATAAATTTTGTAACTAATAAAAACAGGCTCAGCGCTGTCAGGAATAGAATGTATTTTTTTTCCGCTGGTATTGATGATGCGAACAAATGCGTATGCTGATCCATGATAAGGAACAGTTACGTTTTTATCAAGAGGAATGAGTTTTAAATTTGATGGGTTATAGTTACTGGGTTGAAACGCACTGTCTGCCTGTGACGAGTTAACGTTGAGATATTCTGTTGCAGGAAGATAAAAATGTTCATTATTGTGAAATCCCCATTCGGGCGCCCAATGTGGACCAATGATGCCGTTGGTTTTTTTTGCAAGCGAACCGTATTGATTTACAGGAGAGCAAAACGCAAATGTTACTGATGAGTCTTTTGACTCAAGCGAGGAATACAAAAGCGTTTCAAAGGGCAATGCCCAGGGAACGACCAGGAAATCTATGGGAAGATTTTTTTCGTTGAGTATGTATTTTTTATTGGGCAGTGTTGTTCCATAGGCAATTATCCTTTCAATATAATTTGTTCTCCGCAATTGAATTTCTGATGATACATAAATATTTCTGCAGCTTACAAACAATAACCAAAGGGTTATCCCAAGCATCAGCTTAGGTTTTTCTTTTTCGCTGAATAATAAAATAAAAATAAAGGCGGTATACAAGCCAAGCGGTGGTAAATAGGTTTCTATCATTAATCCCGATTCGCCCTTATAATAAGTAAGTACAACAAGGATAGAATAAGCCAATGAATAACTAACAAAAAAGAGCAGCATCAGCCATTTGCGTTTGTATGCCATTATAGCAATACAAACAACAGCGAGGTAAAACATCCATTTGGCAAAGTCGAGTAAGTAGGCTGTAAGATAACCCCATGAAGGCAGATCGAATAAATGAAACAATTGTTCACGGTAAATTTCAGCACTTAAAATTTTTCCATGTGTGTAATCATCAACACTGAAGAACTTTATTCTGATGTAGGACCAAATGATACTAAGCGCAAAAATAATGATGAGCGTTTTATCTTTGAATCGTTTTCCTTCAAGGCCTGCAAAGATCAACACGAAGAGTGCAGGAAGGAGAGCGAGCTGATGAAAGTAAGAAATAGTGTATATAAGGAAAAGAGCCAGCAGGGAACGCAGGATCTTCTTCTTTAATGTATCGGATGAATTGAATGAAGAGATAACAGCATAAAGTAAAACGCAAAATGCCATTCCTGTTAGTAATTCAGATATCGCATAATAAAACATCCACCGGAACCCAAGTGACATGGCAAGCATCATCGCAATACCTGCTTTGTTATTTTTAAATGTTAGCGTACATATTAAAAATAAAGTGTAATGCAGCAATACAAAATTTACAGAGTAGAGTTTAAGGAAAAACTGGATTGAACATCCCATTTTAAGCGCGAGTAATGGAAGTGCCTGGGTGAACACAGAGCTCCAGCGCCCGTGTGGCAAAATAAATTGTTGGTATTGCGCAATGCTTAAACTGTAGTTTGCCGAATCATAGGCCAGCATCCTTTCTTTGTAAAAAACAAAAGCGAGTACAAAAAGAGAACCAAAAAACAGGAGCCCAATTATTTGAACTGCAATATTGAATTGTCGCGCGGTAATGAGCGTTGTTTTTAAGATATTTTTATTTTATAACCCCTAATGTCTTTCCCACTTTAGTGAACGCTGCAATAGCTTTGTCCAAATGATGTTTTTCATGTGCTGCTGATATCTGCACACGAATACGCGCTTTATCTTTTGGTACAACAGGGTAGAAGAACCCTATCACATAAATTCCTTCTTTCAATAATGCATCCGCAAATTGCTGAGCGAGTTTCGCATCGTACAACATCACGGGTACAATAGGATGGATTCCCGGGTTAATATTAAATCCTGCTTTTGTCATTCCTTCACGGAAATAAAGTGCATTGCTCATTACTTTATCACGCAATGCAGTTGATTCATCTAAAAGATCCATTACAGCTGTTGCTGCTCCCACAATTGAGGGTGCCAGCGAATTTGAAAATAAATAGGGTCTTGAACGCTGACGTAACATGTCAATAATTTCTTTACGGCCCGAGGTAAATCCGCCCATTGCACCGCCCAATGCTTTACCTAGTGTGCTGGTGATAATATCTATTTTACCAATAACACCGCAATGTTCGTGTGTGCCTTTTCCTGTTTTTCCAACGAAGCCTGTGGAATGGCTGTCATCCACCATTACCATGGCATTGTATTTTTCTGCGAGCGCACAAACCTCATCCAGTTTTGCTAAATAACCATCCATTGAAAAAACACCGTCTGTAACTATCATTCTGAAACGCTGTGCCTGCGCTTGTTTCAATTGCTCCTCGAGGTCTTTCATATCGTTATTTTTATAACGATAGCGTTGTGCTTTGCACAAGCGTACACCATCAATAATGGATGCATGATTTAATTCATCAGATATGATCGCATCTTCTTCTCCCAGCAATGGCTCAAACACTCCGCCGTTTGCATCGAATGCAGCAGCGTATAGTATAGTATCTTCTGTGCCAAGAAATTTAGAAATTTTATCTTCCAGTGTTTTATGAATATCCTGCGTACCACAAATGAAACGTACCGACGACATTCCATAACCGTGCGTGTCCAGCGTTTTCTTCGCCGCTTCAATAACTTTAGGATGTGATGATAATCCCAGGTAATTATTCGCGCAAAAATTTATTACTTCTTCACCGGTCTTTACTTTTATATCAGCTCCCTGAGGGGTAGTAATAATCCGCTCTCTTTTAAATAATCCGTTATCTTTTATCGTTTGTATTTCCTTTTCTAAAAATTCTTTGTAATTGCCGTACATATTGAGTTGTTAGTTATAAGTTGTCAGTTGTGCCTGCAAAACTAAGAATTTTTAAGGGAGCAGAAAAGAATTAGATTTGTGTAAATGGGTTGTAATTAAGGGTTTGAATTTCAGTTTCATTGTTAAGTTGAAGACTGAATAATGCAGAAAAATAAGATAATAATCGCTATATAAATTTTTATTAATGGGACTTCATATTCAATCCTTAAAGAATATTCCAGACAACGTACAAAGGAACTATTATATCTACCTTCTAGACTATGGTTGGCATGAGCCACTGGGAGAAGCATTGAAAAAGAACTTCGACAATATGGCAAAAATAGCTTCTGCTAACAATGCAGTTGTAATTGTTGGAACTGATAGAATACATTTTGAAGATGAAGTCCTTTCCTGGCACAGTATAAACGGTGATAATGCAGAAGAACTGCTTCCGGATATTCTTATAACAAACAGACATCCATCGAAATTTAAGGAGAGTTATAGCAGACAAAAGGAAGAAACAGAAAAGGATTTTAAGATGGTTATGTTACCTCTAAGGAAGTTCTGTAAATCAACAATAGAAGCTGCTATATTGATTGATAAACTATTTAAGGATATTATTGAGGCAGAAGGACCTAAGCGATTTTAAGGTAAAAAAAGAAATGAAAAAAGGGTTTGGCAATGCTTTAATTGATGGATTAATATTGGAGCCTAATGTTGGAGGAATTGGATTTAACTTCAATAAGTTAATTGATTATTTTCGGATTAAATAATATATTCAAATATATACTCATTATTATTAAGCTCTCTAAGCTCAACCGATAAAGCATAGATAATGCACTGTAGTATTGGCCACGACAAAAAAAGACCGGATACCCAGTCTTTAGAATAATTAACAAAATAATTTAGAATTACCTCACTATAGAAACATGCCCCGTATAACGATGCAATTTGTTATCGATGTCTCGGGTATTCACTTTCCAGACATATACATCCTGTTGTGCAGTTTCATTGCTCGTGATTTTTCCATCCCAGCCAATTGAAGGATTCGTTGATTTGAAAATAAGATTACCCCATCTGTCGAAAATGAACATTTCGTAAGTGTCATTCTGCACTCCAACCCCTATTGGGATAAAAATTTCATTTTTCCCATCACCATTTGGAGTAAAAGTATTTGGAACATATAGGGCGTAATCTCCTTTTATGATAACGATATCTTGTTTGGTACTCACACAACCAAATTCATTTATGACTGTAAGCATTACCGCATAAGTTCCTGTATCATTTGAGGGGTAGGTGAATGAAGGATGCTGAATGGAAGAGGATGAATTTATCAAATCACCGAAGGACCAGTTCCATGCGGTTGCTCCTACAGACTTATCTGTAAAGAAAATGGTTGTATTTAAAATTGTAGTTGGTTGCGGATTCATTACAAAAGCTGCAACCGGATCCGGATGAACAGTGATATAGCTTGGTTTTATTAATGAATTACTGCATCCATTAATATCAGTTACGGTTAAGCTTACATTGTAAGAGCCGGGCAGGGAATAACAATTGTCTGCAGTTATTCCGTAACCTGTGGTGCCGTCTCCAAATGACCATGCAGAAGTAAGTGAATTTGGCGTGGTGTTTTCAAAATTAATACACAGTGGTCCGCAGCCTGATACATTGTCAGAATTAAATGTAACAACAGGGAGATCCCAAACGGTTACTGATACGTTCCCAATTGCTGTGCAATTTTTAGCGTCAGTAACTGTTACTGAAAAATTTCCTGATACACCTGGAGTAAAAGAAGCAGAAGCGCCATTAAGTCCATTGCTCCATGAATAATTATATGCAGGAGTTCCGCCGTTTGCGGCAGCAGTAATATTAACTGCAGTTCCTGAACATACCGCTGTTGCAGGTGATGCATTTACTGTGAGTTGCGTTGGTGATGTGATCGTTCCGGAGAAAACACCTGAACATCCGTTGTCATCGGTTATAGTTACTGAATAGGTTCCTGCTGAAGTGTTTGAAATAGAATTTCCCGCAGAACCGTTGGTCCACAAATAATTAAATGGTGCGGTACCGCCTGAAATGTTTGCGACAGAAATATTTCCATCATTACCACCGAAACAATTCACCGCTGTTGTTGTAAGAGTTGAAGTAATTGCTGCAGGCTGCGAAATAACAACCGTCGTAGTTGCGGTGCATCCATCATCATCAGTAATTGTTACTGAAAAAGTTCCGGCGCATAAATTGTTTGCATTATTACTTGCGTTTGCATTGCTCCATAAATAATTATAGGGTGCATTCCCGCTAATCCCCACCGCTGTTGCCCAACCATCACAAGCGCCATTACATGAAGCAGGGGAAGACGCCTGGATATTGGCCGTTACGCCGTTAAGGTTATTTACCTGTACCGAGGAAGCAGAGGTACAACCATTATCATCTGTAACGGTAATAGAATAAGTTCCGGCTGCGATTGAAGATAGTGTAGGTGTTGTAATACCGGTGTTCCATAAATATGAATAAGGCGCTGTTGCTCCGCTTGCATTTACTGTTGCTGATCCGTCGCTCTGATTGCAATGTGCATCTGCTGGTGTTACTGTTAATGACAGTATGCTTGGCTCTGCAATAAGAACTGTATTTGAAGAAACACAATTGTTTCCATCGGTAACACTTACAGTATAAATTCCTGCTGCTAAATTGCCTGCGGTATTTGTAGCTGATCCTGTGCTCCATGTATATATATATCCTCCAACGCCTCCATTACCAGTTGCGGTAGCCGATCCGGAAGATTGACCATTACATAATGCGCTGGCGCCAACCGGATTTACTGTTAAAATGGCTGGCTGAGAAACATTAACCGCTTGTGATACAGCGGTACATCCATAATTGTCTGTAACCGTCACAAAATAATTACCTATAACAAGAGTTGAAATTGATGCGTTTGTTGCTGATGTGGTCCAGGAATAAGAGTATGCTTGGGTTCCGCCATTTACATTTACAGAAAGTGCGCCATCATTTCCGCCAAAACAGGAAACGGATTTAGTAACAACTGCGGTCGCGGTCAATACTGCCGGCTGTGTAATGTTTACAACTGTAGAAGAGGTACATCCATAAAAATCAGTAATAGTTACAGAATAAGTTCCCGCAACTAAATTTGTAACAGAAGATGCAGCACCGCCAGTATTCCAGCTGTAATTATATGGAGCTGTTCCGCCGAAAGCTCCAACAGTAGAGCCTCCGTTGTTGATTCCAAAACAGGATACGTTATTTACTGAAGTTATCATAGCAGTTGGATTCGCAACACTTATATAGTTGCTGAATGTAGTTGAATCTGTTCCGCATGGAGTGGTGATCAAAAGTTTTACATTGAACGATCCAAAATTATTGTACCTGATGTTTGTTGGATTTTGGTCTGTTGATGTTGATGGTACAGCACCGGAAAAACTCCATAAAAATTTTGCACTGTCCGTATCACATAATACACTTAAGTCAGAAAAATTAATGGCATCTCCTTTACATAAATTTGTTTTACTTGCAGACAACGAAGGTGCAAGCGTATTATTTCCGCAGCTAAAACCGCAAAAGGAATAAACACAAGCATCATATACTGATCCACTGCTGGCCCAGTTGGTTTGATATGCTCCTGATGTTACCGGAAAATTTGTGCCGCGTGTTGATCCCGCTCCATAAATTGTATAACCATTCAAGGCCAAGGCGCCGCCTCTCAAAGTTGACATTGGAGGATTGTCTTCGTGATCACTGCCTCCTATATACGTATTACATATCGGGTATCCATTACGGTTATCAAGTTTTGAAATATAAAAATCTTCGCTGCCCATATGGTTAGGTTGAAAAGCGCAGCCCCAATTAATGGGACAGTTTGCAGCATAAGTTCCGCCCTGGAGATAAACCAATTCATTTATTTTGTCAATGGCTACACTATACCCTTCAGTAAATGGAAGGTAAGTTGACCAGATTATTCTCCCGTTTCGGCCATCTAATTTTGTAAGAAAAGCGTTATACCAAGCGGCTGTCGCAGTGCCTGAACTAATAAAAGCACCCTGAAAAGCTCCTGCTGATGTCGGAAAACTAAGGGAGGCTGTTGTACCCGTTGCGGTTATATCTCCTACATTGTTAAATGCTACTCCTGTACCAACGTCGGGAGCGCCGCCCCCCAGGCCAATTACCGAACCTCCTAAATAAGTTCCCCATATTCGCGAGCCAACCGAATTGAATTTCGCGACGAAAGCATCATTCGAGAAACCACCACTATAATTTGGCTGCTCAGCTCCAAGCGTTCCAATATTATTTGTTGAGACAGTTGATCCATTGATCACGAGGTTATCTGAATTGTCTATATCAATGTCTCCAACAAAATCTCCATTAATACCACTCCCGCCATAATATGAAGACCAAGGAACAGTGCGGCCATCAGGGGTAATACGAAAAAAAACCACATCGGTGTTACCCCCTCCATAAATATTCTGAAAGGCATTTGCTGTTGGAAAACTTCCTGTGCTCATACCTGCAATGGCAAGGTCGCCACCAGAATACAAAGCAATGCTCACGGCTCTTTCGGTACCAACACCTCCATAATAAGTGGCCCATTGACGAACACCTGCCGCAGTAAACTTTGCTACCAGCATATCAGCCCCTCCTCCAAGACCCACTTGTTTTGGTAATGAACCCGGTGTGCTCATTCCGGCAGAGGCAAAACTTCCAGCAAAATAAATATTGCCCGTGTTATTATCAACTACCACATCATCACCTTCATCAATGCCTATGCCTCCGTATACTGTAGAGAACACCATATTGCCATTTGCATCGAAGCTGGAAATAAATGCATCTCTTATCGCGGAAAAAGCAACCTGTAATGCGCCAACACTTACCGGAAAATTTACAGATGATGCAATTCCTGTTATGGTTGAAATCCCTGCTGAGGTAACTGTTATACCATAACCTCTGTCTTCCGCAACACCACCTAAATATGTTACCCAAGGGTCAATTACAAGAGCGAAATTTTTATCGTAAGCTCCAACTTCTATACCTACAACAGTATTTTCAAGCGTGTAATGCGCATCGATCTTTTTTATTTCTCCGTTTATTTCCTGGTAAACTGTTGGCATCCATTCGCCTATATTGCCTGTGGATGTTTGTATTGTTAAACGATCGTTTTCCAATAAAACTGCTTGTGCCCCCGAATAATTTATTTTAATATTATTTACATCTCCGCCCGGGTTTACAATAAAATCATATTTTATTTTTCCTTTATGTTCTCCGTAATAAGATACATCAATGTTGTTATAAATATTTTTTACGTAAACATTATTATATGCTTTAACAAAAGTGATCCCATCCTGGCAATGTTGTAAATAATAATTGTAATACTCTGTTGTTGGATTGTTAAAAGAAACGGAAGGGTTAATATTTGCTCCAACAAAATTAGCATCTACTCTGTTCCCGAATAATGTCTGATCTGTTTCCTCTTCTACGCCTTCTTTTTCAGCTAGTTGTTCAGAACTTTGATAAATCACATAACTGATTCCATCTCTGCGTAAAAAAAGCTGTGTTCCGGCATCAGTTGCAACACCCAAAATATCAGGTCTTGTATTGCCGTTCATATCGGCAATTTGTCCCTTGTTTTCGATAAATCGAACACCATTATTTCCCGGTAAATTATTGGCCGCGTGTGATACAGACGAATAAAAAACAGCCAGTATTGCCAGGATAGTGTTGAGGATGTTTTTGGATGCCTGCATAATATGAGTCTTGCCTAAAACAAACATAATGGAGTAGATCCCTTATTGGAAGATAAAAATAGCCTTAGATTAATAGTCAAATAGCTAAAAACTGCCAAAATTGTATTAATTTAGCATTTAATAAGCTTAAATAGATTATATGTCAAAGTCTCCTTCTCTCGACCTCTTTCAATTGGTAAAATCGATGACCCAATCGGAAAAAAGGTATTTTAAAATTTTTGCTTCCCGTCATACGATAGGGGAAAAGAATAACTACATAAAATTGTTTGATGCTATTGAGAAACAAAAGAATTATGATGAGACGAAATTGCGTGATACGCAGAAATATATTAGTCAGTTTGCAGTGATCAAAAAAGGGTTATACGACCTTGTTTTAAGAAGTCTTGATTCATATAATTTCAATAGCAGCGTTGAGGCCGAATTAAAAAACAATTCACACTATATTGAAGTGTTGTACAAAAAAGGTTTGTACGATCAGTGTGACCGTATCATTGAAAAATCGAAGCAGCTGGCGCTTAAGTACGAAAAGCATTTGCTTATGCTTGATCTTTATGAATGGGAAATAAGATTAATTGTTGCACGAAATTATTTAACTACTACCAAAGAACAAGCTGCCGAATTGCACAAAAATATTCTTACACAACTGGAGAATCATCATAATTATAATGAGTACAAACATGTTTCCCTGCTGTGGTATATAAAAATGAAACAAGTTGGAACGGTAAGAAGTGAAGGAGTGATGAAAGAGGTGAAAGAAATCGTGAATACGCCGCTCTTAAAGGATAAAAAAAATGCACGCTCTTTCCAGGCACTTTATTCATTTTATCATGTAAACATGGGTTATAGTTCTTCCATGGGTAATCTGGAAAAATCTTTTTCATACGTGTTGGAAATGGTAAGTCATATGGAAAAAACCCCACACCAGATAGCCGAGTTTCCCGAGCAATATAAAATTGCATTGTTCAACCTTATCAATAGTTATTTGACAATGGGAAAATTTAAGGAAGCGTTTGAGGCGATTGCAAAACTGAAAAATATCCCTACAAGATCTGAAGTGCTGAAAAAAGAATTGTTATACAATGAGATTTTTTATGAAATGGCAATTTATGCCATGTCGGTTGATTTTGAAAAAGGGGTAAAAAAGCTAAACCAGGTGAGCGATATTATTAACTCACATGATCTTGAAGTGTCAATTGCACACGATAAATGGATGATGATACATTACCAGGCAGCCCTTTTATATTTTGGAGCCGGTCATTTTAAGTTAGCATTAAAGCATTTGAATAAAATAGTAAATATGCCAAATATCGATTACCGCAACGATATGGTTTGTTTTGCACGGATATTGATGCTTATAGTGCATTATGAGTTAGGAAATACAGATTTGATGGAATATTCTGTAAAATCGGTTTATCGCTTTTTGGTTTCAAGAAATAGTTTACATCGCTTTGAAGGCGCGCTGTTACAATTTGTCCGGCGTATGCAGCGTTTAGATACAGATGAGAAGATTAGGAGCGCGTTTAAAAAATTAAAAAGTGAATTAGAAGAAATTATTGAGACACCAACGGAACGGGAAGCAATGGAATATTTCGATTTTATTAGCTGGTTGGAAAGTAAAATACACAATACTGATTATGCTGCCCTGGTTAGAAAAAGGCTGAAAAGCGCTGTAAATTAAGGGTTACAGGGGTGTTATACCTTCTTAACGGTATGGGATTCTATCTTATTTTTTGTAAATTTATAGAAGAAAAATTGAGAACTATGATTATGAAGACACACACAAAATTTTTATCTGTTATATTTTTTGCAGCAGCATTCGCTGTTGTATCCTGTAAGAAAGATCCGGTAGAAGAACCTCCTGTTCCGGAATTTGGTTCTATTGCTATTGAGTTTGAAAATATGGTAGGTGATAGTGTGTTAGAGTTAAACTCCGATGATAATTATGCTATAAACGGTGACACATTTACGGTGACTATGTTTAAATATTATATAAGCAACATTAAACTCGCCAGTGCAAATGGCACTTTTACCGAACCGGAGAGTTATCATCTCATTGATCAATCGGTCCCGGGATCATTTACATTTACTATTGATAATATTCCTGTTGGAGATTATACTGGGATATCATTTATGATTGGTGTAGACAGCACACGCAATGTTTCAGGTGTACAAACCGGCGCGCTCGATCCTGCGAATGGAATGTTCTGGAGCTGGAGCTCTGGTTATATTATGGCAAAGTTCGAAGGAACATCGCCGCAATCAGGAGGTAGTTCTCATAACCTTATTTATCACACAGGTGGATTCTCAGGTGTAAATTCTGTCCTAAGAACCGTGGGTCCTTCTTTTAACGGAGCAATCGCCAACGTTACTAAAACCGAGACGCCTGTGATACACATCGCTGCTGATTTGGCTGAATGGTTTGTTGCACCAGCCAATATTGATTTTGCAACTACATATACAATTCATATGCCGGGTACTGCAGCAAAAATGATTGCGGATAATTATGCTGATATGTTTAGTGTTGAACATATCCATAATTAGAATTATCTCTTAATAAATTAATGTTCGACAGGAAATTATATGTAGCAGGAATAACGGCGTTGTTTTTTACGGCAACCACATTGTTCATTGGCTCATGTACGCACGATGTACCAGTAAAGCCGGAATTACCTTCAGATGATATTCGATTAGTAGTACCATCTAATTTTCCGCAGCCGGTCTATAATTTCAGTAGTAATACACTTACAAAAGAGGGATTTATTCTCGGGCGAAAATTATTTTACGAAACACGTTTATCGAGGGACAATACAATTTCCTGCGGGAGTTGTCACCAGCAATTCGCAGCCTTTGCACATTTTGAACATAAGGTAAGTCATGGCATTGACGGCCTTTTTGGTAATCGTAACTCACCCGGACTTTTTAATTTATTGTGGCAGACAAATTTTATGTGGGATGGTGGAGTAAACCATATTGAAGTGCAACCCCTGGCCCCAATTACAAATCCTGTTGAGATGGATGAGTCAATGAATAATGTTGTTTCAAAATTAAAAGCAGATCCGCTATACAAAAAAATGTTTATTGATGCATTTGGAAATGATACAATTAACAGTCAACGTGTATTCAAGGCCATGGCACAATTTATGGGAATGTTTACTTCATCCAATTCGCGCTATGATAAATACATGAGAGGTGAACCTGAAGGAACAATGAGTGCAGAAGAATTGAACGGCTTAAATCTTGTACGACAAAAATGTACGCCCTGTCATGCTGAACCTTTATTTACTGATAATACTTATCGTAACAATGGATTATTATTTGATCCAATACTTAATGATGCGGGCCGAATGAATATTACCATGCTGCAATCCGATTCCATGAAAATTAAGGTTCCTTCCTTGAGAAATGTCGGACTTACGGGTTTGTATATGCACGATGGCAGATTTAATACCTTGCAGCAGGTGCTTAATCATTATTCAACAGGCATTGTCCATAACTCAACACTCGATCCGCTGTTAGCAACCGGTATTCCCTTAACAACCCAGGAAAAGTCAGATATAGTGCGGTTCCTGGAAACACTTAATGATTACGAGTTAATAACAGACGAAAGATTTGCAGATCCTAATTTTTGATAGGAAGAAGAGGGGATAAGTATTTAGG
>CAZQIC010000042.1:0-32674 GCA_964593555.1 uncultured Bacteroidia bacterium
TAGATACGATTTTATTAGATTGTTTTTAACATTCTATTTTTAGAACTCCCCTTATAGGAATAAGGCCTTGTGCGTCTGACAGTAAAAATAAGATACTTTACTATAAAAGGGCATTTAAAAATGCTTAAAATCTGTTATCTTTCTAGGTGAAGTGTTTTAAGTTTTGAGAAAAATATTTGTTTTGTGAGAGAAATAAGGAACATATTAGTGGAATGCTAGAGGGATTCACTAAACTTGTTGAAATTTTAAAGGAGTCTATTGATAAAACACAATTATGGAAAAGCGGTGGAAGATAAAAGATAAAGGAGACCAGGTAATTGTCGAGGAGCTTTCGAAGCAATTGACGATTGAGCCATCACTATGTAATTTATTGGTACAAAGAGATATTAAAAATTTTGAAACAGCCAGAAGTTTTTTTAGACCTGAGTTGAGTCATTTGCATGATCCTTTTTTAATAAAGGATATGGATAAGGCTATTACAAGAATTGAAAAGGCATTGAGTGTCGGAGAAAAAATTATGGTGTATGGTGATTATGATGTGGATGGGACAACTGCGGTTGCTTTGGTTTATACATTCTTAAAAGGGTACACAAAAAATATTGAATATTATATTCCTGACAGGTATGCGGAAGGATATGGAATATCATTCAAAGGAATTGATTATGCCGCGGCGAATGATTTTTCGTTGATCATTGCGTTGGATTGCGGAATAAAATCGATCGATAAAATAGAATACGCAAATGAGCGTGGAATAAATTTTATTATTTGTGATCACCATAGGCCGGGCGATGAATTGCCAAAGGCACACGCAGTACTCGATCCTAAAAGAAGTGATTGTAGTTATCCGTTCAAAGAGTTAAGTGGCTGCGGAATAGGATTTAAGTTAGTACAAGCATATGCCAACAAAAATAATATTCCAATAGAAAACATTCTGCCATTGCTCGACCTGGTTGCGGTGAGTACTGCGGCAGATATTGTTCCCATTGTTGATGAGAACAGGGTGCTGATGTATTTCGGCTTGCAGCAAATAAATAAAGCGCCACGACAAGGATTAAAAGCGATATTGGATCTGGCCAATGCGAAAAGAGAATTAACTGTTAGCGATCTTGTTTTTATAATTGGACCGAGAATAAATGCTGCGGGCAGAGTAGAGACAGGACGCAAGGCCGTTGAATTATTAATTGCGGATAATACAGATGCTGCTAACGAAGGTGCCGCAGGAATAAACAAAACCAATCTTGATAGAAGGGTGTTGGATACTGATATCACTCAGCATGCATTAATGATGATCGAAGAGAATACTGAGAGTCACACAAAAAGAACCACAGTATTATTCCATCGCGAATGGCACAAAGGAGTTATTGGTATTGTTGCATCGAGGTTAATTGACAGGTATTATAAACCTACCATTATACTTACTGAGTCAAATGGTATGGCCACCGGTTCGGCAAGATCAGTAAAAGATTTTGATGTGTATGAAGCCATTGAGGAATGCAGTCATTTGTTGGAACAATTTGGAGGACATAAATATGCAGCGGGCCTTACAATGCGCTTGGAAAATGTGAATGCCTTTGTTCAGAAATTTGAAGAGGTAGTGAGTTCTACTATACAGGAACATATGCTGGTTCCTGAAATTGAAATTGATGCTGAATTAAATTTAGAAGAAATTACTCCGAAGTTTTACAAAATATTAAAGCAGTTTGCACCTTTTGGACCGGAGAATATGGCGCCATTATTTGTAACACAAGGAGTGTTGGATAAAGGTTATGCAAAAGTGGTTGGTAATAATCACCTCAAATTAACTATTGTTCATCCTTCAAATCCAAATATTTCTTTTCCTGCGATCGCATTTGGGCAAGCGGAATCATTGAGGAGAATAGAAAAAAATAAACCTTTCGATATTTGTTATTCAATTGAAGAGAATGTTTGGAATGGCAGCGTGACTTTACAGCTGAACGTTAAGGACATAAAAGTTGCCGGGTAGTTTTGAATTCATAAGCCCGTCTCGATAAATCAACCTCTCAAGATTAGAATAATAATTATATATAATCATCTGATTATCAGATAATTATAATATATATTTTAGTCTGTAAAATCAAATTAAATTATGATTATTCCTGTGCTAATGATTGACAATGCATTATATTAGATATCGAAAAGTTGTTGTTTTGAAGCTGTGACAATTATCTTACCCATGATGAAAAAGATCAATCCCCGTTTAATTATTTCTTTTGTTTTTGCGGTCTTCTCAACAATCAATTCCTTCTCTTCCAATTTCGCTGAAAAAAATTTAAAAGGTTCCGGAATGAACTTCACCGAAAACAAGGGACAGGTAGTGGATATGAATTTTCGTTTGCGATCAGATATTTTATATGTTGGAGATGGAGGTAGCTCAAAAGTGTATTTGCGTAAAACTGGTTGGAGTTACGTTTTGTGTAAGCTTGAAGACAACACAATAGGAAGAGAGCCGCAGGATTATATCAATGAGGGTGGGAAGACTAAATTGGATGACGAACAAAATGTTTACGATGAAATTAAAATGCATCGCATCGACGTTGATTTTATTGGCGCAAATCCGGATGCAAAAATTTTAAATAGCGAAAAAGTAGAAGGATATTCCAATTTTTATTTAGGCCATTGTCCGAAAGGGGTAATTCATGTAAACTCGTATAACAGAGTGGTGTACCAGAACGTGTATAATAATATTGATGTTATTTTTTACGGTGGTAAACAAAGCGGTTTAAAATATGATATCGTTGTAAGGCCGGGAGGAAATCCAAACGATATTAAAATTAAATATACTGGAGCCGATGGAATAGAAATTAATAATGGAAAATTAACAATTGAAAATTCGCTTGGCGAGATATATGAAAACATTCCCAAAGTGTATCAAAATATCAATGGGAAAATTGTAGATGTAAAGTCACAGTATATTTTAGAAAACGATATACTTAATTTTTCATTTTCAATTTTCAATTCTTCATTTCCTTTAATTATCGATCCTTGGTTAAGTTTTTATGGCGGAATTTTGAACGATGTTGGTACATCCGTGGAGACTGATCCATCAGGAAATGTAGTTTTTTGTGGCTATACAGAGTCTTCTAATTTTCCGGTTTCTTCAGGGGCTTTTCAAACTCGTTTGGTTAGTTATAAGGCCGATGCTTTCGTCGTAAAGATGGATGCAAATGGTATTCGGCAATGGGCAACGTATTATGGCGACTCAATAAATGATGTGGCGAGGGGAATAGCCACCGATAATTTGGGGAATGTTATTGTTGTTGGTAACACAGGTTCAATTAATTTTCCGATCGGGGCTGCTGCCGGGAATTTTATTCATCAGGGTTCTAAAGCCGGATCAAGTGATGCGTTTGTTTTAAAATTTGATCCTGCTGGCATTCGTCTCTGGTCCACTTATTATGGCGGAACATATTCAGACGGTGGAAGTTCGGTGGTTACCGATGGCAGTAATATTTATTTATACGGGGATACTTACTCAGACAATGCAATTTCAATGGGCTCAGTTTTTCAGTCAACTCTGAATGGAACCGCAGGCTCGGCCACGGGCAAAGATATATTTGTTGCAAAATTTGATGCCACAGGAAATAGAGTTTGGGGAAGTTATGCGGGTGGCACTAATAATGATGAAGCAGCGGGAATTGAATACGATGTAGTAAGCGGAGACCTGTATATATCAGGATCAACTTATTCAAATAACTTTCCTTCTTCTGGCGGTCATCAAATGAGTTTAGGAGGAGTTTATGATGCTTTTTTATTTAAGTTTTCTTCTGCAGGCCAAAGACTTTGGGCCACCTATTACGGAGGCTCTGCTTTTGATTGGGGCTCTGGTTTGGCTATTGATGGTTCTGGAAATATCATTTTATCTGGATTAACCGCATCTTCAAATCCGGGAGCGATTTCATCTGTAGGTGCGTACCAAATAGGTTTTGGAGGAGGTGTGGTCCCTGCTAGTTACGATGGCTTTATTGTGAAGTTTGATAATGCAGGAACAAGATTGTGGAGCACATACCTGGGTGGGAACAGGGGCGACTGGATAATTGATTTGGAGGTTGATGATCAAGATAATATATATGCTTTCGGAGAATGGGAAGATGATGATAGAGGCAATTACCCGATTAGTCCATGTGCCTATCAAACAAACCAACTTACTATGGGATTAGGAGGAAGTATTTTGTTGGGTAATGCCGAAGATGAATTTATTGCCAGGTATGATCCGAATGGAAATCAAACCTGCATAACAGTTTTAGGTGGAAGCGATGAAGACGAACTTGAATTCAGGAAAGGAGGAATTGCGATCGATGGTTATGCAATGTATTTAACGGGCTCTACAAGAAGTAATGATTATCCTGTGACACCTGGAGCATTTCAAACGTTAATGGGAACAGGCAGTGATGTTTTTATAAATAGAATGTGTACTAATATTTGTGAACCAAGGAATCTTGGTCTTGATTTTACCGCCAGCGCAACAAATGTATGTGCCAACGTTCCCATTACGTTTACTCCCTCAATAAATTACACCTGCGACACAGTGGAGTTCCAATATTACTGGGATTTTCCGGGTGGGACACCCTCATCATCAACGGCAATCAATCCTACTGTGAGTTATATTTCCAGCGGAGCATTTAATGTAAAGCTCCTGTTAAAAACAGCTTGCCGTGACGACAGTGTTATAAAAACAAATTACATAAATGTAAATGGCGCAAATGCGCAGCCTGCAATTGGTTCCAATATTAAGTGTAATGGACAAACAAACGGAAGCGCAATTGTCAATCCAATAGGAGGAACAAGTCCTTATGTTTTTTCGTGGAATATGGGATCAACAACCTCCAGCATTTCTGGGTTAAGTATTGGTAATTATACATGTGTTGTAACAGATTTTAATTTATGCGTAACAACTTATACTGTAAACATTACTGAACCACTACTATTAACGGTGGGTCCAACTGTTATTGCTGATGTATTGTGCAATGGTGATAATTCCGGAAGTGCTAGTGCGCTTGCAGGAGGGGGTATTACGCCTTACCAATACAACTGGCTGCCTGTGGGAGGGACATCAAGCACGGCTTCAGGATTAAATGCGGGAAATTATACGGTCACTGTTTTAGATTCAAACAATTGTGTTAGTACTGCAACTGTATCTATTACGGAACCACTATCAATAATTATTAATCCAAGTGCAAATGATGATACCTGTGCTCTTGGCTTAGGAAGCGCAACTGCTGTGCCTTCGGGAGGTGCCGGAGGATTTTCTTATTCCTGGAATAATGGAAGCACTACAAATTCAATATCGGGTTTAACCACGGGAACATATAGTGTTGTTGTAAACGATGCCAATAATTGTACAAAAATAATTTCAATCAGTATAAATAATATTGCAGGCCCAGTTGCGGATGCAGGAAGTGCTGTCAGTATAAATTTAGGAGAGAGTACCAGCCTAAATGGTTCAGGAGGAGTATCGTATAACTGGTCGCCTTCAACAACATTAAGCTGCACAACCTGTTCGAATCCCATGGCATCTCCAACAGAAACTACTATGTATATTTTGGTTGTTACTGATGAGAGCGGTTGCAGCAGCTCAGATTCCGTAATTGTTACAGTAAGCCTTGAGTGTGGTTTATTTTATGTTCCCAATGCTTTTTCGCCCAATGGAGATGGAGAAAATGATGTGTTGGCTTTATACACCAATTCAATTTGTTTGAAGTCGTTTATATTTACAATATATGACCGCTGGGGCGAAAAAATTTTCGAGACAAATAATATAAATGATTACTGGGATGGGCGTTTCAAGGGAAAGGATTTAGATGTGGGTGTGTTTTCATTTCTTATTATGTCAACATTGAATGATAAGGAAACAACGATCAGAAAAGGAAACGTGACATTGGTCAGGTAACAATCGCTATAAAAAACAAAACCCGGGCTTTAGACCCGGGTTTTGTTTTTTAACTCTTTTTTATTTTTTACCGTTGATATAATCATTTAATTCGCTGATGCTCGATTCAAAAGTAAAAGCATCATTCAACTTATAATAATTCCCCTGATCATATGTTTTATCATACGAGAATTTTGCAAGATCAAGCCTAGTTCCTTCAAAACTAAATAGCAGCATAATTTCTTTTACCTGCGTTGATAAAAGGCAATTGGCTCCAATCACTTGTTTTGCCATTGTTAATTTTGTATCATCAAATGATTTTGAACTGATGCTGCTTTTTACTCCTTCGAAATCTTTTCCAGTCATGGGGCGGGCACATCCAATGGGCCCGTTGTATCCCGGTAAATAAACAATTTTTTCTTCTGCGTATCCACTGTTATTATTATTGTTGGAGACGTTTGTATTGCTGCTATAACCGCTTGAAGAAGAACTGCCGCTCGTAGTAGTTGTAGTTTGTGTTGTGGTTTGCTGAACACCTGTTCCCATACCGGTATTAATATTTACATTCATGTTTAATCCAGGCATACCCATGCCAACATTTACGTTGTCACCTGTATTTGTTGTAGTAGTAGAAGTGGTAGTTGTAATTACTTCCGCGGGAGGTGTAGTGGTATAAACAATTACTTTTTGTTCTGGAGGTGGAGGAGGAAGGCTTGCAATGGGAGCCATGCTGCGTCCTTTTATTTTATATTCTCCTTTTTTATTTTTTGTTACTGCATAAGTAAATTCAGTTGCGTTGGCCTGACTTCCGCTGCCATCCTGTGTCACGAAATAAATGTTTTGATCAACATCCATCAATGTTTTGTCCTCAAAAATAACTTTGGCCTTATATGTTGGCTGGTTAAGGTCCGTTACTTTAACATTGGTTTCTGCAGTTCCGTTTTGTTTTATACCATTAAGTACAACCCAGAATTTCTCCCCATTCTCCGAATAGAAGACAATATTGTTTTTGTTTTGGGCTATCGTGAAGGAGAACATACATACAGCGATGAAAGAAAGTAGTTTAATTTTTTGCATAAATCAGATATTTGAGGTTAATGCTAAAGTAATAACAAAGAAGATGCCGAAAACTATTTAAGCGAATAATATCTGTTTGATTTTAAAATACATATACCAAATTAAGAGAGTTAAAACTGCAAAATTAAGTTAAATGCGAGCTATTTTTTGATTTCATAAAATAAGCAGAGATTATAAAGAACACGTTTTCTCAAGCCAATTCAATTTCAGAATTCCAGTTCGTAATAATCGGTGTGCTATCTTAGCAAAGGATAAATGTAAAAAATTCTATCTTAAAGAACTATCTCATGAAGATAATTGGTAAAATAATCCCAGTATTTGCAATGTATTTGCTTGTTGCCCCGAGTTTTTCTCAGAATGCAGATATTAATTTATTACGGAAGTTGAATGAAACAAATAATAGGAGAATGGATGCGTTTTTTAATGGAGTAAGTGAAACGGCAACCCCGGTGAGTGCGGGGGCGCCAATAATTTTTTTTACCATTGGCACGATTCGTAAAAATGAAACGATTAAAATTAATTCGTATAAACAGGCAAGTGCAATAGTATTGAGTTCATTAATCTCAGTGAGCTTGAAGTACAGTATAAAACGCGACAGGCCCTATGAAAAATATTCTTTCATTATGAAGAAGACGAATGAACATACTCCATCATTTCCTTCTGGTCATACTACTGCTGCTTTCACAACGGCGACTATGCTGGCGTTGGAGTATCCCAAATGGCAAGTGGCAGTGCCTGCATATTTATGGGCAGGAGCTGTAGCGTATTCAAGAATGCGGTTAGGCGTTCATTATCCGAGTGATGTGTTGGGAGGAATTGTAATTGGTGTGGGGTCGGCGGTACTGGTGAACCAGGTGGCGAAAGCCTTAAATAAAAAGCGTAAACAAAATGCTATCCCCTAATAAATTATTCAGGGTCTGCATTCCACCTGGTAGCCTTTAAATTTTATAACTTATGTAAGTTAACAATTAACTTTTAAAGAACTTATAGTTATGTGTCTTTACTCCGTCATGTATATTAATAATATACACGACTATACAATATAAAATTTCGTCGCTTTTCATTCCTATGTAAAATTTCAGGCTCCATGTTGTAAAATTTCACTTTTCTTACTTACTAATTTTAGCCCCTTGTTTGCTTGTCGACTAGTCAAGTTCTTGTATTATATTACAGGTCAGAATATAGAGTAAATGTATTCACAGATGTTGTTCGAGGGTAGTATTCATTATATAATTGGGGACCGGATAGGAATCAGATTTTCTCTTTTTAGATTAACTTCTGTCGGCTCAATTCTTTTCGAGAAAATTTAAAGGGGATACAGCAGTAGCTTTTTGGCGGTAGTATATTTGCGATTGGTGTGGGCTCTGCTTTTTGATACATATATTTTCTAAAAAGTTTGATAGGAAAAATTAACTCTTCGTTCAAACTTTATTTGGTGTAATAAATGTATAATTCAATAACAGGAAATTAGATTCTTGAGACCGCTCTCCTGTTATTGAATTAGTTAATAGAATTTTACTCTTTCGTTATTTGTAAAAACGCACTTATTTAATATAAAACAGCTAAGGCTATCTAGCTCCAATACAAGGCGGCCTATCAGGACAATAAGTAGGTTGATTAGTATCACATTGCCCTAGAACACCGGGGTTGGTTAGGTTAGGCACTCGAAGGCAATCCTGATTAATCAAACGAGTATCCCTTGGACAAATTTGTTGACTTAAATATCGAAATGCTTCTGGGCATTCTGCAAGTGTTTCTATTACAAATGTTATTGATGCAAAAACAGTGCAAAGTGGAGTACTACCCCCCATTAATGGTTTCTGACTGATTCTTTGACAAATTTGTAGTGAAACTTTTAATTTGTAACTGCTGTAATGATAATTTTTTTTTCATGACTGAGTTTTTGTTGATAATATTTTCAATCTTTAAAGAGTTTACTGTTAAACATTATTGTTTTAGTCCACCCCAGCTAAAAGTCGGCAAACAGCTGGAATCTGGCTTGCTGCCCAGCTTACAATTGTTCCTATTGCTTTGCCTGCTTTTTGGCAATTATGGTAGGATGCGACATATGCGGTGGAAATGAGTAAGGGTGAAACACCTCCTTCAATTGTTTTTTTGTTTTGTTCTTCCAATGACGTTACAAAGCTATTTAGCTTAAGTTCTGTGAGATCTAATTTTCTTTTTTTCATTTTGATTTTTTAAGTACTGTTTATTATTTATTCTCAAACATACTGTTGGTTTGTTTCGGTGGCCATAAAATTATCCTTATAATTATAATTTCTGAATTATAGGTATTTATTTATAAATCTCTATTATAGGTTATTTATAATAGATTGTTTATCCTTTAAATTACGATTTCAGAAGGTTGATGGAGCCGGCTTCTTTTTTTATATAAACAAACATTCATTTATATTTGTACCCCAAATGCGTACTCGTGATAAAAAGAAAGAGAGCCTCGTAAAGGAAAAAGCTATCGACCTATTGGTTAAAGATGGCTTTGAAGGCTTTAGCATGCAAAAGCTGGCTAAGGCAGCAAAAATATCTCCCGCTACTCTTTACATCTATTATAAGGACAAGGATGATCTTATAAAAAAGTTAGGAATTGGATTGGGTGATGAAATGACAAAAATTACAATGAAAGATTTTGATCCCGATCTGAGTTTTTCAAAGGGATTAAAAAGGCAATGGGAAAACCGCACGGAGTTTTGTATTAAGTACCCTAAGGAAGCCGCATGCTTTGATGTAATTAAACACTCCCCTCATTGCGAATATGTGATGCAGCATGTATCAGCAGTGTTTCGGCCCGTGATGATAAAATTTGTAGAGAACGCAGTTGAAAATAAGGAATTAAAAAAAATGTCGTTTGAAGTGTATTGGAGCGTAGCATATGGGCCGCTATATAATCTTATCACATTTCATAAGGAAGGCCGCAGCAAGGGTAATCGGCCTTTTAAGTTTTCATCAAAAATAATGTACGAAGCGTTGGAATTAGTATTAAAGGCCTTAAAGCCATAAGTAATTTAAATTTATGCAAACACAAAACACGAATAATAAATTTACTCGATATCAAATATTTGTAATTGTAATAGTTGCTGTACTGCAGTTTACAATTGTTCTTGATTTTATGGTGATGTCTCCACTTGGAGATATGTTAATGAAAACCCTGGAAATAAAACCATCACAATTCGGGATGATTGTAGCTTCCTACGCACTTAGTGCGATGGTATCGGGCTTGATGGCAGCGGGTTTTGCAGATAAGTTTGACAGAAAAAGAATTCTCCTATTCTTCTATGTAGGGTTTGTTGGTGGAACATTGCTGTGTGGGTTGGCGAATACTTATGAAATGTTACTGATCGCAAGAGTTGTTACAGGTTTATTTGGTGGTGTAATTGGAGCCTTATCAATGGCGATCATTACCGATCTTTTTCCAATAGAACAAAGAGGGCGTGTAATGGGTTTTGTACAAATGGCTTTTGCGGCCAGTCAGGTATTGGGCATTCCAATCAGTCTTTTCATAGCTAATCGTTGGGGATGGAATTCTCCCTTTTTGATGATCGTAGGCTTTGCGATTCTGGTGTTTGTTGTTATTGCAATTAAATTAAAACCTGTTAATGAGCATTTGAAAATTAAATCTGAAAGGAATGTGTGGCAGCATCTTATCCATACCATTTCCTTAAAAAATTACAGGGCGGGATTTCTTGCAACTGCATTGCTTTCATTGGGTGGTTTTATGTTAATGCCATTTGCCAGCGCATTTTCCATAAATAATTTAGGCGTTACTCCGGGACAACTTCCTTATGTTTTTATGTTCACGGGAATAAGTTCAATTATTATCATGCCCTTAATTGGTAAGCTAAGTGATAAAGTAGATAAGTTTAAAATATTTACAATAGGTACAATATGGGCGATAGTTATGGTATTGGTATATACCAATATGTCAGCAATACCTCTATGGGAAGTAATTATTTTAAATGTGTTATTATTTATGGGTATTATGTCAAGAATGGTACCGGTTACAGCCTTAACTTCTGCAGTTCCCGAAATGAAAGACAGGGGAGCATACATGAGTATTAATTCTTCATTGCAACAGGGAGCAGGCGGAATAGCTGCAATGCTTGCAGGTTCGATAGTTGTACAGGAAACTAAAAACAGTCCTTTGCAACATTTTAATTGGCTCGGAATTGTAATGGCTGTTATTATGGTATTATGTATTTATTTTGTTTACCGGGTAGATAGAATTGTGAAGGAGCGAATTAAAGTGGGAGGAAAATAATAGACGTGTAATTGTTTGTTGGAAAATACTATCGAATCAAAGTGATATGACCCTCATATACATGACTCTTACCTGATGTATCCCATGTAAAGATTTTCCAGACGTATACATCTTGCGCTGCAATATTTCCAATACTGTTAATACGCGCATTCCAGCCCTGCATAGGATTGTTAGTTTTAAAAATTAAATTTCCCCAGCGATCATAAACTGTTAATTCATAATCACGCGACATATCAAGCCCGGTTGTCCTTGGAATAAATTCATCATTTAACCCATCGCCATTAGGAGTGATCGCATTGGGAACATAAAAAGTATAATCAGGATTTATTCTTACGTATCGTTCGGAGCTATCTACGCATCCAAACTGATTTGTAACCACTTGCTTCACTAAATAATTTCCACTGTCCGCATATGTATAATAGGCATTCTGAGCTGTTGAGGTGGTCTGGGATGCATCTCCAAAGCTCCACGACCATACGTTGGCCCCTGTAGACATATCTGTAACAATTATTGGATTTCCTGTTGTTGCCACAGTTGAAGAAATTATAAACTGTGAGGTGGGATGGGGATAAACCGTAATCATGTTTGCTATTGTTAATGAATCTTCACACCCATTTATGTCTATTACAATCAGGCCAACACTGTAAGACCCAGCATTTGCATAACAATGCAAGGGAAACGTTGTGTTTTGCGAATTGGCATCTCCGTAATCCCATTCCGCGGAACTAACATTTGCGGTTGTATTGGTAAAGTTTACGCACAATTCCGCGCATCCTTGTTTAATGTCGGCGGTGAATCTAACATCAGGTAAAGCATTTATTGTTAACTTGATTGTTGAAATACTATCACAGCCATCTGCTGCCGTAAAAGTCTGCGAATAAAGTCCTGCTGTATTTTGATTGATCCCATGAATCATAGCCAACTGTCCTGAGCAAAGAGTTAATGTTGCAGATGTAGTAATTGTCTTGCCAATAGTAAGATCAAGTGTCAATAGACTATCACATCCTGAACTACTAACAAGTCTCTGAGAATACAATCCTGTTGCGTTATAATTCTGACCATTGAAAATATATGCGTTACATGTTGCAACGATAAGTGTATTGGTAATTGGCGCATTAACCAGTAAAGTGACAATTGAAGCACTGTCACAGCCGCCTGCCGCTATAAATGTTTGAGAGTAAATACCGGAAATATTTTGACTAGTGCTGTGAATCATAGCTGATTGTCCCGCACAAATTACTAGTGTAGCAGAAGTCGTAATACTGCTGTTCACTGCTAACGTAATATCTGAAATACTATCACAACCTGCAGCTGCTACAAATGTTTGTGAATAAATTCCCGAAGTGTTTTGACTAATACCATGAATCATGACTGATTGGCCTGAACAAATTATTAATGAGGCCGATGTAGCAATTGTATTATTAATAGTTAAGTTAAGCGTAAGTATACTATCACATCCTGAACTACTAATAAGTGTTTGAGTATAGATTCCTGTTTGAGCATAGATTTGTCCGTTCAGGGTATAATTACTGCAAGTTGCAATAGTAAGTGTATTAGTTGTAGGAGCATTTAACGTTAACGTAATAGTTGAAACACTATCACAACCTGCAACCGCAACAAATGTTTGTGAATAAATTCCTAAAGTGTTTTGACTAGTACCATGAATTATTATTGATTGACCGGAACAAATAGGTAGTGATGAAGAAGTGTTAATACGATTATTCATTGCTAAGGTGACCCTGGAAATACTATCACAGCCTGAAACTGCTACAAAGGTTTGTGAATAGACTCCTGAAGTGTTTTGATTGACACCGTGAATCATCACTGATTGGCCGAGACAGATTGTTACCGATGAAGAAGTAGTAATGCTATTGTTCACTGCTAACGTAATAGTTGAAATGCTGTCGCAGCCACTCGCTGCTACAAATGTTTGTGAATAAATTCCTGATGTATTTTGGCTTACGCCATGGACAATAGCGGACTGACCTGCACAAATAGTTAATGAGGCAGATGTAGTAATTAAGTTGTTAATATTTAGGTTAAGAGTTAGTATACTGTCACAACCCACACTATTAATAAGTGTTTGCGAATAAATTCCTGTTGTGTTATATGTTTGTCCATTTAGCGTATAAGTGCTGCAAGCCGTTTGATTAATAATAGCGCTTGTTTTGTTTTTTACACTTATCGTTGAAATAGCAACAGCAATACATCCACCAGAACTTCCTGTAACGGTATACGTAGTTGTGCTGGTTGGATTAATGAGAATGTTACTTCCAGTTGATGAACTCAATCCTGTTGAAGGAGACCAAATATATAACACTGCACCGCTAACAGTAAGTGTTGCAGAAATTCCCTGACAAACACTTGCCGATGGCGTTACATTAAGTATAGGCGATGGTGTTACAGTTATTGTAAAGATTTTATTATCTGTGCATAGACCATTAACAGCTGTTACCGTATAATTGGTAGTTGAAGTTGGTGTTGCGGTTACAGAGGGCCCTGTTGTGCTGCTTAAGCTTGTTGCAGGTCCCCAGGAATAGGACACTCCACCAGATGCGGTTAATGATATGGAACTTCCCTGACAAATGGATGCATTTGGACTTACCTGTAAATTAATTAAGGTTGGATTAAAAGTAATGTGGATGCTATCTACAATAATGCAAGCTGCTCCGTAGTTAACGCTTACCCAATAGACACCGGGAGTGGTGACATTTAATGATGAACCTGTAGAACCATTATACCAGGTATAAGTTGTAGTGGCAGAACCATTAAAATTCGCGGTTGTTAGTGTAATAGATGCACCGCAAGATTGAAATGTAGTATCGGGTCCCAATCCAAAAATATATCCCGGAGCATTATTAAAATTCCATCCTGCATTGTTTCCTGTATTGATACTAAATTGTCCGGCATAAAAAGTAGCTCCACCAAATGCATTTTGATCTTTTAGATCAAGAAAATCGCAGATCACATTTCCTGAGGCTTGTGAAATAGTAGCACGTGTGCCAATAGTTGAAGAGCGTATGATAATTTTATAACAGTTGTTCCCTCTTGCGTCCAACGTATCAACAGTTTGTGTCTGATTGCTTCCCAAGGTATACGTCTTGCCGGGAGAGAAGGTTAATTTATTATAATTATTATTTCCTGCTATATTTCCTCCGCCTACAAATTTAACATGATGAAAATAAACAGTCCCACCCACTGTGCTGAGTGTAGAGACAGGCAGGGAAAGAGTAATATCATATAAACGATTTGAAGTTAAAGTAGGACTGGAAAAATATAAATTGGAGGTTTTGATACCAGATGTGCCAGCGCTAAGAATGAGGTTAGTGCCTAAAATACTCATTGTTGAGCTGATGAAGAAAACAGAAGAGCCCATATACAATTGTCTTACAGATACGCCAAAAGAATCGAAATCACGTGCAGTCACATTGTAATTGTTTGTTCTAAAAATTCCATTATTATGATATATACTTGAAGATGTAGCGACAAGTGCATCCTGCAAAATCCATTCTCCTCCTATTCCTTCAAAGAAAATGTCTAAGTCAAAATCTTGATTGGCAGAAGTTATTGTTTGGCCAGTGGTAGTTGCTTTGAAATGAGTATATGCATTAAAGTTCCAATTCATTGCGGGTATCAATGTCAATGAACCATAAATACTAATATCGCTGCCGGTTGAAAGAAAGGTGGGATTATTTAATGCAGGCCCACTTGCTGTAGGCGCATGCCCGTTCCATTTCATATTACGACAATTAGCAAGTACATCAACCGTTACTGCTTGACCAGCAGAAGGAAAAGAATACTGTGTAAAATATACATCATCACTCGAAGTGGGAATACAGGCTCCTCCAGCGCCATTAGGGGTGGTAGACCAATGGTTTTGATCAGACCAATTGCCCGAACCACCAACCCAAAATAAATTTCTTGAAACGGAAGCTGGAATGACCCAGGATGTATTATTACCTTGATCAATAGAATTATTAGCAGTATACACGCCCGGTCCTGTCGCGCGTTGATCTTTTAAAATACAATAGTTAATTGTGGTGTTGCCTGCAGGCATATATAGGATTGATTGTGTGCCGGGTGAAACAGAGCTTATATCAATGAACCCGGAGCAGGTGCCATTAGCGGTGAATGAAGAAGAAACAGTAAACGTTGTGCTACTGCTCAACGCATAATTTTTGCCGGCAGAAAAGGTAAGATTGTTAAAACGGCCAGAGCCAAGCAGACTTCCTCCTCCTTTGAAAATAACAGTATTAAAACTGGCGTTAGAAGCACCATTGTTCATACTTCCTCCGCTGCTTTGATCGGGATCATTAAATTCTATATTATAATAATCTTTACCTGGTGCAGCCGTGTGATAAAAATAACCACCCAAATTGGGAAAACGTAAAGTAGAAGTTCCTGCGTTCAAATTAAAATTACTTCCCGTAACATTCCAGCCATTTTCTAAAACCACGAGTGAAGAACCAAGGTTCAGACTCCTGTTACCTGTAATTGATTTAAATAAAAACAAGTTCATTTGGTGGTTATTGGTAGTAAGCGTACCGTTGTTTAAATAAGTATCGGAAAAATAGGCGTTAGCAGTAAATGCATCCTGAAGATTCCATATTCCTCCGATTCCGTCAAAATAAACAGTACCTGAAAATGCTTTTCCCGCGCTGGTAATAGTTTTAGGCCCGCTTGTCGCCTTAAAATATACGGCACCTTGGATATTAAAGGTAGAGATCGTTGCGTCAAGAGTGAGAGATCCATAAATGGAGAGGGGAAAATTTATACCGCTTGTAAAATTAGGAGCATGAGTAGGGTTAAGTAGCCACGTCATATTGTTACAATATGCCTGTGTGTTAATGCTTACCGTTTGCCCAGAAGCTGAAAAAGAATTCGCATCAAAAACTACATTATCAAGATACATAGGCACACAAGCAGAGCCCGGAGTGCCACCGGAAACATTTGCCCAGTGATTGGAGGCATCATTCCAGTTTCCCGTTCCGCCTACCCAGTAGCAAGTGGCGGATGCAGGTGCAGTAAATGCCCAGCCTGAATTATTTCCTGCATCTATGCTGTTAGTGGCACTATTGGCAGGGACAGGAAGCATATTTATAGCCTCAAGAATTACATGGTCAATTGTGTTATTAGAAGTATTGTTTATAGTTGCTTGTACGGGAGGGGCTGAAGAACGCATTTCAACATACCCGTTACAATTTCCATTGGCTGTTAAATTAGTTACATTGAGTGTTTGGTTACTTTGAAAAGTATATCTTTTTCCACTTGTAAGAACCAATGTCTGAATTGTAGTATATGATTTAAGCCCCAACCTGGCATCCTGTAAACAGGTGATTTTATTAAACTGCAGTGCTGAGCCTGAAACAAGACAATAGGATGCAAAAGAAACTTGGTTAAATGTAGAATTATTGCCGGAAGTAAAATAGTCGGTAAGTGAAGCTGTATTGGTAAAATTTATATTGTTATAAACCTGGGAGGTGCCACATGTAAATGTCTCATTTGTTATTCCATTAAAATTAATAGTGGATAAATTACTGCCTAACGTTAAACCTACTGACAATACATTCCACGTAGGCGAATTCCCAGTCATATCAATGGTTGAAGTTCCCAATGTAATAGCCCTGGTGTTGGATCCTCCCGATTGAAAGTTTATCGTTGTTATATTGTAATTATTAGTGTTAAAACTGCCGTTGGTTATAAAAATTCCATTTGCTTTTAATGAATCTGATAGACCCCAACTTCCACCAATGCCATTAAAATTAAGGGTGCCTATTTCTTTTCCTGCAGTGGCTATAGTTAAACCTATGGAAGTACCTTCAAAATTAATAGTGCCGGGAAATGCGTTTGTTCCGTTAATGCTTGTATGTAAAGTAAGAGAGCCATATATATCCAGCGAAGCGTTTTGTGTTATAGTAGGATTGTTAACCCAGCCTCCAGAAAAAGTAATATTCCTACATGAACCGGGGCTGTTAATGTTTACAATAGGCGTTAAAGAAGGAAAAGAATTGGCATCAAAAAAAACATCGTCACCATTTTGTGGAGGAGTAGCATGATTTGTCCCACCTCCGGAAGTTGTACGCCAGTTAGAGATATCTGTCCAATTACTGGTAGTGTGAACCCAATAATAATTGGAGGCGTTAACAAAATGAAAGCACGAGAAAAAAATAAAAACGATTAAATAATAAACTTTCTTCACGTTGTATTTTCTGATTTAAAGCCGGCTGATTTTATTTTCAGGCTACGATTATAAAATTGGCTATTAAAAAGCTCGAGGACAAAAATTTACACTTTTATTTGATAAAGTCGAATTAATAAAATATGCTAATTAATGGTAAAATTTAATACTATTAGAAGTATTTTATAAAATATACGTAAAAGTCGAGGTGAATAAAAAATGATGTTTTCTTTTTCTGAAGAATAAATGCACTGAAAATTCGGGATGCCGTTTTTAAAAGTAAGAAGAAGCATTTTTGAATGTTGAAAACGCCCTATGAAGGAATAGCTCACCAATAAATTATTTTAACAGGTTTATTTTTCCCACCAGGTTATGTTTAATTTGCTTGAGATCGGTCAATTCAATTTTCCAGATGTAAGTATCAATCTGGGCCATTTCAATACCATCATTTGCTTTCCCGTCCCAACCCTGATTTTTATTTTTAGTTGTAAAAATCAAAGCTCCCCACCTGTCATAAATTAAAAGTGTATAATTAGTCGCTCCTGTGACAACAGGTAAAAAAATATCGTTTAGTCCATCGTTATTGGGAGTGAATGTATTAGGCACGTATACAATAAAATCGGGAAGAATTTTTATTTCATCATAAGCAGTGTCTTTACATCCAAACTTATTTATTGCAATTAAGCGGACGATATAAGTTCCACTGTCACTATAAATATAGGTCGGGTCATGTAAAGTTGATATGTGGGCAATTTCATTTCCAAAACTCCATTCATAAGTACTCGCATTTAGTGATTGGTTGGTGAATACAATGGTTGAATTAAGGATGGTGGTTTCATTGGTACTGCTCTGGAATGCAGCAATAGGATTGGCAAATACATTAATATAATTATTACTGATTAAGATAGTAGAACAACCAAAACTGTCTGTTACAGTTAACGAGATATTATATGCCCTTGCGTCGGTAAAACAATTTTGGGTCACTGGTTCATCTGATAATGGGAAACCAGTTCCAAAATCCCATAAGAGATTTGCGGTATTAGATGTTGTATTGGTAAAAGTAATACATAGGGGCCCGCATCCTTCTGTCTTGTCAGTAGTGAAACTTGGCTGGGGTAGGTCATGTACAATAACTGTGGAGCCGGTAATTTTTTTGCATCCGTTGAGGTCGGTTATTTCAATATTGTAGTTAGTACTTGAACTTGGCTGAACATTAATTGAAGCGGTAGTTTGTGTTGTACTCCATTGATAGAAATAAGGCTGAGTTCCACCGCGTGCGATACAGGATAATGTTGCGGATGTTCCTTTACATATTTCCGCCAGTGAAGGATTAATTATTGAAATTAATTCAGAAGGTTCAGTAATAGTTATCTGTGCAGGTACTGTACATCCATTTGTATCACTCACTGTTAATGAATAAGTCCCTGCTTTAAGTCCTGTATTCATTGAGCTGGTGACATGGTTACTCCAGCTATAAGAATATCCAGGAGTACCACCTGTAGTATTTACGGATACAGTACCATTACTGTCACCATAACACTTAATCGCACTGCTTGTTAAATTTATGAATAGCTGTGTGGGTTTATTTATCGTTACTTCAGCAGTGTCTTTACATCCATTTACATCGCTTACCGTGCAGGTATATTTTGCTGCACACAAATTAGTTATGAACGCGCTGCTTTGTCCGTTGTTCCAGGCATATAAGTAAGGTCCATTATTACCCATTACTCCTAACTGGATATTTCCATCACAATTATTGTAACAGCTTACGTGATGTATTTGCTGCTTTTGTATCGGGTCGGAACTTAAATTAGTTATTGTAATACTGTTAGTGTCGCTACAACCATTGGCGTCAGTAACAGTAACTGAATAAACTCCTGCTGATAAATTTACTTGTTGCTGATTAGTGGACCCATTATTCCACAAAAAAATGTAGTTTGCTGTTCCTCCACTTATAACAATACCGGCGATTGCATTTCTTTGTAAACAGTTTTCGTTTGTAGCACTTATTGTATTGGTTAAAATGGCTGGCTCAGTTATTGAAGTGCTTATTGTTTCATTACACCCGTTATTGTCTGTTACTGTAATGCTGTAATTGCCAGGAGTAAGATTCGTTGCACTGTCTGTTACACTAACATTGTTCGTCCATTGATAAGTATAAGCAGGAATCCCACCTGTTACCGAAGTATGTATTGTTCCGTTGTTATTTCCGTTACACAGAATATTATTTTTATTGGTAATTACGATATGAAGTTGTGAAGGCGCTGTAATAACAGCACTCGCAGTTGCGGTACAGTTATTTGCATCGGATATAGTAAGGGAATAAATACCCGCTGCGAGATTACTATTTATTTTAGACAAGATATTATTATTCCATGCATAAGCATAGGGAAGTGTGCCTCCTAAGCCTGCTGCTTCAGCTTTTCCAACTGTTTCTCCGTAACATGGCTCATTAGTTTTAGAAGGAATGAACGCTTGTAATAATGAAGGCTCGGTGATTGTGAACGTTTTTTGAATAGTACACCCTATCCCATCAGTAATGGTAAGTGAATAAGTGCCGGCATTTAATCCACTGATAGATGAATTACTTTGAGCATTACTCCATTGATAAGTAATATTACCCGTTGCACCGGAAATAGAAGCAGAGGCCCTTCCATTATTATATCCGTTGCATGTGATATGTTGAAAAGCAGATGTAAGTGACATCGTACTCACAGAAATAAAATTATTATTTAACAATGTAGTAGCGCCACAAGGTGTAGTAAATACAAGGGTATACCCGTATATTCCATTGTTAGAATAAGTAACAGAAGGGTTTTTTGAAGTAGAGGAGGAGGGTGTTCCTCCGGGAAATGACCAGTTGTATGTGAACAGGTTACTATCACATAAGCTGGAATTTAAAACAGTGTAATAGTTAATTATTCCTGCAGCACATAACTGTGTTGTGTTTGAACTTACTGTTACAGTAGGTTGGCTCACTGGAATAGGTATCGATCCTATTATTGCATCTTTTCCACCTGCAGAGTTTTGCATGTATGCATTTGCAGAGCCTGTGGCATTATCTATTGTTTCAGCTGTGAAAAAAGCATAGCCATTATGTATAGCTAATCTTCCAGGATGGCCACCTAATATTTGGCTTGCCGCTTCATCATGCTTATTGCTACCGGCGAAAGAACTGTAAATTAAATTACCCGTAAGATCAAATCCTGCAACAAAAAGATCTTCCCCTCCACCCATATTAGTTTGCTGATAAGCATTACCTGTTGTAAATCCTGTAGAAGCATACGTATCACCAAATATGTATATGTTGTTATTGCATTTGTCAATTGCAATGCCAGAAGGATAATCTGGTCCGGCATTTGCTCCAAAATAAGTTCCCCACAAACGATTTCCAGAGGCATCAAATTTAACTACGAAGGCATCTATATTTCCTGCCGGGAAAGTAGTTTTATAAGCACCCGGACTTGCAATATTATTTTGTGAAAATGTTAACCCTGCAGCTATTACATTCTCGCAATCATCAACTGCAATGCACTCTCCATGTTCGTTTTTTAACCCTCCATAATACGTTGTCCATAAGGGTTGTCCGTTATTATTTAATTTTGCTATCACTGCATCACCATAAGTATTTCCGGGAAAGCCACCCGTACCACCTCCAAAAACCAGTTGAAATGAATTTCCTATCATAGGAAAATTTTTGTCCGTCGAACCAACTATGCATGTATTGTTTTTCTTGTCAATTGCAATTTGCCAGGGAATGTCATTGTCTGGCCCACCAAGGTAAGTTGACCAAATCAAACCTGTTCCAGTTGAATTTAATTTAGCTATGAACCAGTCTGTATTGCCATTATTAATTGGCTGGTAAGAATTTCCTGTCATTGGCAAACCGGAATCTAAAGTTTCACCGATCAAAATAACTTCGTTGTTTGAATTAACAGCTATGTCTCTCAGGGTTTCGTCACCAGTGCTGCCGTAAAATGTACACCAGGCTAATAATCCGTTAGCAGTAAATTTTGCAACAAACGGATCTGCGGAACTGCCACTGCTGGGGCAACTAGCCTGATAAGTTCCAGCTGTAGTAGGAAAAACTGTTGATTTTGAATTTCCAGAATGATAAATATTATCCTGTTTATCGATGGCAAGTCCCTTTGCATTTTCAGTAGAATTTCCTCCGAAATAAGTACACCAGATAAGTCCATTATTATCATTGAATTTAGCGAGATACGAATCAACTGCTCCTCCCAGGCTCACTTGTTGTGCTCCGGGTTGTACAGGTAAATTTATAGAAGTAGCTATGCCATTAATAATAATATCACCTCTTGAGTCGGTGCATATTGATTCTGAAGTCTCATTCCCGGATCCACCGAAATAAGTCAGCCATACAGAAGGATCAATAATTAATGCAGCATTTTTATCATAATGACCGATGTCAAATCCAATCAAACCGTCTCCTATTTTTTTGTAGGAAGTTTTTATGTCAATGATTTTTCCATTTATTAACTGGTAAACGCGAGGAATACATTCGCTTATTGTACCTAAGGAAGATTGTATAATAAGCTTATTGTTTTCAATGGTGATTTCACTTGCACCTTTCCACTCTAATTGTATCTGCGAAGGATCTGCGTTAGGGCTAACCTCAAAGTCATATTTCAGCACTTTGTTTTTTCCTCCATAAAAAACAGCATCAATTCCCTTGTATAAATTGGTATAAGTTATTTTGTTAAAGCTATTAACACCGGTGATCCCATTCAGGCAATGTGCCAGGTAGTAATTTCTTATTTCCTGGTTCTTGTTTTCAGGAACTACATCATAATTTTTATTGGCCCCATAAAATTCCATATCAACACGGTGAAGAGAGATAATATCGGAATTGTCGATACCGGCTTTTTGCATTGTGTTATCGGTTTCTTCATTTTCATGAGCAAGAGTAGCTAAGTTGCTCATCACATAGGAGATTCCTGACTTTCTTAAAAAAATTTGCGTATTGGTTTTATCTGAGGAGAATAATACATCATTTCTTACCGCCCCTTCAGTATCAATTACTTGTCTTTTGTTTTCAATAAAACAGATTTTGTTTTCAGGAACATCCGCACTTGCAAATCCATAGATAAAAATGGAGATAAAAAATAGGGCAATAGTATAAGCAAATTTGCGATGCATGAAACCGTTTTACCAAAAATGTTCAATAAATACGCGCGTATCAAAAATATATGTTTTCATACGTAAAAGTCGATGAGTAAAATAACTTGTTTATTTTGACTATTTTTGATAATAGTTAACATTATATGTAATAGTCAATGAAACCCAAAAATGACCTTTTCCTGCTCATAAAATCACTTTCCAAAAGTGAGAAAGGATATTTCAAAAAGTTTTGTAATGTATATTCCGATAACAAAGAAAGTTTTTACTTGGAACTTTTTAATTGTATCGAAGTAATGGATAAGTACGATGAGAAGATTATACTTGAAATATTTAAACACACAAAAGTTATAAATCAGTTACATGTCAGGAAAAACTATCTTTTCAAATTGATTCTTAAATCATTACGATCCTATTATAACAACGATACCATTGAAACAGAAATAAATGCGCAAGTACATGAAGGATGTATATTAAGAGAGAAAGGATTATATGAACTGGCAATTCAAACATTTAAAAATGCAAAAGGCAAAGCGGAGAATTATCAATTATATGCGCACCTGATTGAAATTAATAATAAAATAACAGAGATAATCGATTATGTAGATCAGCGGGGAGACGCAAAAATTAATTTGCACCTCGAGAATCAAAAGCTCGCAAAAAATATTGTTAAAAATGAAGAAGTCCGGCAGCTTCGTTTTACTATGGCTATATTATACCGAAAAGCGTTGGTAGATAAAGATGTAGATAAAATAAAAAGAGAAGCGGAAAAAATTATCCAGCATAAACTATTGAATGACGAAAAAGAACTGCACAATTCTCTTTACTTACTTGATAGTTATTACCGAATTCACGCTTTTAATGAAAACATTCACGGGAATTATGTTGCTGAATACAAGCAAACGGTAAAATTATTTGAGTTACTGCAAAAAAATGATACCCTGGGTTTAAACAAGCCCTGGTATTACATAGCCGTAATTTCCGCTTTATGCGCATCGCTCACCCGTTTGAAAAAACCAAATGAACTTAAGTTCTATTTAGATAAACTCGAAGCGCTCAAAACTAATTCAAAATTCTCTTCGGTTTATTTGCGATCAAAAATGTTTGAGATTTCCAGTGTTTTCAGAATGATGTACTTTGAGTTGCATTCGGATAAAAACAATACTAAAGAAATTATTTTGCTTGCTAAAAAGGTCGATGAAGAGCTGCCTCTTTATGAGAGTCATTTGTTACCCTATCATTATTCTTTTATTTGTCATAACCTGGCAATGGCCTTGTTTTTTAATGGGGAGTTCAGGGAATCATTAAGATGGATAAATAAAATTATTTTAGGAAATAAAAAGGAACTACAGGCAGAGAATGTTAACATAGCTCAATTATTCAAATTGATAATTCAATACGAATTAAATAACTTCGATTATATCGAATATGAGGCAAAGGCATTAATTAAATTTTATGAATCACAAACGACTGTTGTAACTGACGGTCATTTATTGGTAGTGGATTATTTTGTTACCTATTTTATTAAAATTAATTCTGAAAAAAAGAAGCAACCATTTTATCTGGAACTTAGAAAAAAGCTGACACATAAGTTAGCCGCGGGACGCCAGCAAGACGATTTAAGAAATGTTTGTGTCTGGCTCGATGGTAAAATAACAGGTATTCCTATTGTAAGGTCTAAATAAAAAAATAATCATTTTTTGTTTAGTTAAAAATTTCGATCACTAACACTTCTCCCTTTTCATTGTAGATTTGCCAGGTTCCGCTTTTCACGTAATCATTGATAGATGAATTGTATTGCATTTCTCCTTCCTGTTCCTTAATTCCGTTTTCGAAATAGCTGGAATAACTGTATGTTTTTTCTTTTTTACTCTTTAAAGTCATTATTAATTCAGGTGTGCCGTTTTCTGTATAGGATAAACGGCTTATTATATAACCCTTTGATGCATCATACACTTCTTTGTAGGCAATATTTCCATTTGAGAAAAAATCCTCCCACTTGCTTACCTCACCATCGGTATAAACGACAGTCGTTTTTAATTCACCGTTTGGGAAATATTTTTTGAGCATGCATTTATTTGTTCCGGTGTATTTGAATTCCCTTTCAACTTTTCCATCGGGATAATAATTTTTATAAACCCGTAGTTTCCCATTTATGTAATATCCTTTGTGCAGTAAAGAAAGGTTGTTATAATAATCTGTTCCCCAGCCCTCAAGTGCCTGGCCATATTTATTGGTACGTGAAGAGTCGCCGCCTAAAACAGTATTATACTTATCAAAAAAATCAATACCATATTCTTCATCAACAATGGTTGAATTAAAAGTAATTGCTGTTGAACCGTTAACTGAAAACAATAGTGTTAAGGTGATCAATGCTAATTTGATGAAGTTGTATTTCTTGTTTTGCATTTGGTGTTATGTTGATGCAAATATGCTCTGCCCTCCATAAAAAGGGAATAGAAGAATTATTTATAATTAACATTTCTAAAGAGGGTTTGGGTGGGGTAAATAAGGAGATATATCGAATAATTTTTTATGTAAAAAACTGATAATCAATAATATATATGGCTTATATTTTTGATTTTAAAAGGATAATTTTTGCCAAAAATTAACTTGGATTTACCTTACTAAACATACACTAACCTGCTTCTTTAGGTTTTAAATTTCCCATATTATATAACTTTTTGGCATTTAAGTATAAGATTCCAGAGCTTCCTAATGGTTAAATTTGGTATATTCATATGAGTCATAAACCGATTTTTTAAATGAAAAAATTAATAACCCTGTTCCTTGTAGTTGCCTTCACAAACACCATTTCAAACGCACAAACTACTGCATTGGATTTTAATACTGCCGATTGTAATGGCAATATGCATCATTTATTTAGTGAACTGGATTCCGGAAATGTAGTGATCATGGAATTTTTTCATACCTGTCCATCATGTGTTTCCGCGGCGAATGATATTTTACCAATGTATCAGGACCTGGTTTCACAGTATGGTAATAAAGTCCGTTTTTTTGTGACACCTGAAGATGACAGCTATCCATGTTCATCCGTTCTCAATTGGATAAGTATAAATAGTTTAACCTCCGTTATCCCTTTTGATTCGGGATCAGTTCAAACTGCCTATTATGGTGGAAGCGGGATGCCAACCATTGCAGTTGCAGCCGGCAGTTCACATCAATTATTGTTTTTGGTTAATTCCTCAACAGCATCTTTTGCAACAAGTGATACGGGAATTATAGGAACCGCTGTCAGGAATTTTTTGGATACAACTTTTGCGGGAATTAAAAATTGCAATTCAGCTACTATCGCTACAACTATTTTTCCCAATCCGGTAAACGAGAATTTTACTATTAAGATCGAAAACAAAAACTCAGGCTCGCTAAAACTTGAGCTGACAACTCTTTCGGGGCAGCGAATTATTTTATTGTCAGAAGAAAAAATACCATCAGGTACCTGGAGTAAAAATTTTTCTGCTTCGTCTCTTTCAGCCGGCATCTATTTAATAAAGGGCCGGGTCAACGATCAATCATTTTCCGAAACAATAACCATTCAGCGATAAATCCGGCATGTTTTTAAGAACGAAAATACGCTGCGTTGGTGTTTTATTTTTTCTCAGCTTTCTTTCAGCTGCTTTTTCACAAAATGCATTGTTCATTCCGGATACATTGGCTGGCACAACTTTTACTTTAAATGTACAAACCGGGACAAAAAGTTTTTTTTCAGGAACACTTACTCCAACGTACGGTTATAATGGTAATTTTCTTGGCCCAACATTATTAATTAAGAAGAACGATAGCGTTACGCTTAATGTCAACAATAATCTTCCCGTTGCGACTACAGTTCACTGGCATGGATTTCATGTTTCAGCAATGAACGATGGTGGTCCACATCAAAGCATTGCTGCCGGTACTTCCTGGAGCCCTTCTTTTAAAATGCGTAATGAGGCTAGCACATTTTGGTATCACCCGCATGGAGAAGCGAAGACTGAAGTGCAGATCACGAAGGGATTAGCAGGGATGATCATTGTGAGGGACAGCATAGAAGCCACATATGCTTTGCCCCGAAAATATGGTGTGGATGATTTTCCTTTGATCATTCAAACAAAAGCATTTATCATGGTAAACGGAACAATGGATCCGTATTTACAGGTTCCTAAACAAGTTGTCCGTTTTCGTTTGCTGAATGCATCTGCCGATAGGACGTATTATTTTGGTTTATCAGATTCTTCAAATTTCCAACTCATTGCTTCTGATGGCGGATTGCTTTCACAGCCTTATCAAACAAATCGTATAAGATTGTCTACCGGAGAACGTGTAGAAGTATTGATCGATTTTGGTGCCGATACGATAGGGCATCAGAAGTATTTAAGAAGTTATGCTTCAGAATTGCCGAATGGTATCATTGGTGCAGACTCTGTTGGAACGAGTATGATCGTTATGGGTGATGGATATTATAATAATCCATTAAATGGTTTAGATTTTAACATTCTTCGTTTGGATGTTATTGCTACAACAACTTCACCTGTTACAACTATTCCTTCATCGTTTGCTGCGAAGACTCCGATTCCTGAATCGTCGTCGGATGTTACAAGGCATTTACGTTTTTTCCCAGATACTGCTTTTAACGGGATGATGAGTTTTGTTGATGGTCCGTTTTTTATTAATGATAAGTTGTTCGATATGGACTCGATCAATATTGTTACTTATCTAAATAATACAGAAATATGGTCACTGACAAATGAAACAATGATCGCGCATCCGTTCCATATACACGATGTGGAATTTTATGTGCTGGATATAAATAGTATTGCGCCTCCGCCTCAATACGCAGGCCTAAAAGATGTGATCCTTGTTAAGCCAGGTGATACTGTTCGTTTCATTACAAAGTTTACCGATTTTGCTGATGACATGGTTCCCTATATGTACCACTGTCATTTATTGCACCATGAAGATGAAGGAATGATGGGAACATTCCTGGTATTGGATACTACAGCATCTTTGATAATTGATTATGCAGCGGACGAAAGACCTACTGCTTTTCCGAATCCATTTACTTCTGCAATAAAAATGCAATTGGATAATAGACTAAATACAACGGTTCATTACAGGGTATTTAATATATTAGGCGAAACAATAATGGAGGGAGAATCCAATGTTGTGAATGGAAAAGTTTCGGAAATTAACGGATCTGATCTATCAAGCGGCTTTTATTTGATCGCATTAAATAATCAGGAAAAGAATTGGCCTCCATTTAAAATAATTAAACAATAAAAAATAGAATTATAAATGTTAAGATCGAGAAGAAGTATTCTTATAACAAGCATTATTGCTTCTGTTATATTTATGGCAATGATGCCGGAAGGATCAAGTTCAGGTGCACCAGCATCGCATACCGGAGCGCCCGGTGAACAAACCTGTGCAACAATTGGTTGTCATGATGATAACACAATTAATTCCGGCACTGCTTCGCTTGCAATTGATATGAGCGGGGTTACACAATACGTTGCGAATCAAACTTACCCGGTGAAAATAGAGATCACAGATCCTAACATTACACGTTTTGGATTTGAATTAGTAGCGCTGACAAATAGCGATTCATCTAATATTGGTACATTTCATATCACTGATGCGCAGCGCACCCAGCCTGTGCAAAATCAATACCAGTTATTTGGAAGGAGATATGTGACCTATACTTTTGACGGCACAGATGCAGTTACAACAGGTAATGGAGAATGGACAGTGAACTGGACAGCGCCTTCTGCAAATGCGGGGCCCGTAACATTTTATGCCGCTGCTGTTTCCGCAAATGATGACATGACAGATAAAGGAGATCATGTTTATACGAGTGCAAAGACAATAACAGGACAATAGTAATTTTAAATCAAGACAAAATGAAGTTGAAAGTAAATAAACAAAAATTAGTTATCCTTGGCCTTGGATTTGTGCTTCCTGCGTTAATGTCAATGATGATATATAAAAAAACAGCTGGTGGGCATCCTGCTTCTACAGGAGCTCCCCTGGAGCAAACGTGTGCGCAGTCTGGTTGTCACTCTGTTGGCACAGTGAGTGTCGGTACAGGAGTAAATACGTTACAATATCCTGTCTCTGACTCAACATATATTCCCGGAACAGTTTATACATTAACAGTTCTTGTGCAAAAAACCGGGATCGCTAAATTTGGTTTTGAACTTTGTGCTTTAAAAGATAGTAACAATACAAGTATTGGCCAGCTTTTAGTAACAAGCGCAACCAGGACACATACCATATCGGCAACTGTTAATTCAAGTTTAAGAAAATACATCACTCATAGTACAGGTGGTACCCCTGCCACTCCTTCCACAGGTAGCAATAGCTGGACGTTTAAATGGAAAGCTCCAACGACCGATGCCGGAAAAATTACATTTTATTTTGCAACAAATTGTACAAATAACAATAATAATGATACGGGCGATGCGATTTTTCTTTCATCCTTTCAAATTAAACCAAAGGTGTTTACCTCTATCGATGATGTTATTGATCAAAAAGATTTTTTTGTAACGCACAACAGATCCGATAATTCAGTTGAGGTTAACTACACACTTAAAATGCCGGCGAGAGTTTTGTTTCACCTGATAGATATGCAGGGTAAAGAAGTTGTGTTAAAAGAAAACACTACGAATAGTGTTGGTCATTGTCAGGAAAAAATTGAACTTGGAAATGATATCGGAGCGGGAGTATATAATGTAAGCCTGGAGGCGAATAACAAAACTATTTCCCGAAAAATATTTATACAGTAGGTAAAATACAGGCTGGGAAAAAGCTTTTATACTCTTTACCTGCTTGCCCATCATTGGATGATAAGTTTTCCTGTTGCGTTTACATTCTCATTCGAGCTGATTCGGTAAAAATAAATCCCACTATTCAACTCTTCTCTTTCTATAACAATTTCTTTTCCTGAAAAACTTAAGTCTTTTATTTTTCTTCCGGAAACATCCTGTATTGAAAATATTCCATTTCTTATTTCAGAAGACAGCCTGATGGTAGCACTTGTTGTAAATGGATTTGGATAGATACTGGAAGAGATATTTAATTTTTCTTCTTTCAGTCCTGCTATACCAGTGAAGGTGTACTTTTTAATAATTCCATTTGTTCCACCCGCAAAGCCGGCCTTACCCGCAAAGTCGAATGTATTGAAGCTATAGTTTCCATACAAATTCCAGGTCGTTGAGTATTCAAGGGTCCAATTTAGCCCACCATCAACTGTTAATAGTAAGTCTGTTCCATTTATCAACACATGTCCTGTATCTGCGCTCATAAACTGAAAATCGTTTATATAGGATGCGCCATTTATCGAAATGGTGTCCCATACTATACCTCCATTAAGTGTCCTGTATAATTTGTCATTCATTTTAGTGAAGCCAATACTAGCGTTTATAAAATTTAATTTATCCAAATTGCTCACGAATAATAAAGGATCATTAACTGTTAATAATGTATTCCAGGTTTGTCCTCCATCAATTGTTTTCATTATACTGCCGTTGCTGGCGTTTGAACCTGCAGCATAACCGTTATTCATATCTATCCAAAATAAGTCAGATACGGCAAAGGAAACAGACTGAGCGATCCAGGAAATACCACCATTATTTGTTTTGTATAAAGTATCTGCAATTGAAATAAAACCATTATAACTGTCTAAAAAATAAATGGAGTTTACCTGTGATGTAGAAGCGTTTAAGGGTGTTATCGGAGTCCATGTATTACCATTGTCAACAGTTTTCAGAAGTAAAGATGACGAAGTGTTTCTTCCTCCCAGGAAACCGGTGTCTTTGTTTAAGAAAAACAAATCAGATACTGATGAATTAATAGATAGAGTAGGCGAATAAATAGTATCCCAGTTAGCACCTGAATCATTTGTTCTAATGACTAATAGTTGATTTGTTTGAGGATCAATACCGGAGATAAACGCATCGCTGGAATCTATTGCAGATACTTTATTGAAAAAGTTAGCGTGGTCCCATCTTACTACATTCCACTGTGCTTTTAGCAACACGGGAAATAGCAACAAGAATATAAACAGAGTTGAATTTGTATTTTTCATAAAATGAAGTGTTAGTTAGTAATCAATAATTCACTCTACAAATTTAAGGTTCAGTATAGGGTAGGGGTTAGGACATTTCAGGTTATTTCTGGTACTTTTTGCGGATTGAATGGAGTTTTCCTATTTAAGTAAAATTATATTTCCACTTCGAACCGTGTTATCTTCATAAATTGCTTGAGTTAGAAGAAAACAGAAAATTTATTCCACGCGTTAGGATTCAAACTAACAATTGAAATTCCGTAATATTTCAAAAAAAGTCTATCTTTGCGGTCGCCAATTAAGATTATAAATGCGGGTATGGTGAAATTGGCAGACATACCAGACTTAGGATCTGGCGCCGTGAGGCATGGGGGTTCGAGTCCCTCTACCCGCACAAACAAGGAAAGCCATAGTTATTTCGAACTATGGCTTTCCTTGTTATGAATTTACAAGATTCTCTGAGTTATTTTGTTCGAGTCCCTTAAGGGGTTGTACCAGAAATGTAACAACGAAAAGTATCTCTTACAGTTTATTTCAACGATTTTCTTCTACTTGATTCGGCTAATGTTTTATAATTTTCTTTACTTACGACTCTTTTGCCAGATTTTTTTTCCAAGTCCTTACGGGCTTTTCCAGCTACACTGCCGCCTTCTTTTGCTGCCTGTTTGTTTTGCTTAAAATAATTAGATAAATATCGCATATTTCTTATTATTAGAAAGTATATCGCTCAATTATACCTTCTCAAAAGTTCGAGCATTTTTAGGCTTATTAGAAGTTTACATCGGATTTCGGAAATAGGAAATTATTGTAAAAGCAGATCCGCTCCAGATCATTGAGCATTTCGTTCGAAGCTGGTAACCCTGAGCGCACAGAATGGGAAAAGCCATAGTTATTTCGAACTATGGTTTCTTTTTTAATAATTTGAGGGAATCTTATTTTCTTGATAACTAATTTTTGTTCGAGTCCCGTTACTTTTTTTTTCAAAATTGTGTTATGCCATTAATATTTCATAGGGTATTCCTAATCCATTGTGTAACGCTTTAATAATGCGTTTTGATAATTCTCTCTTTCGGTTTAAGACAGCTGAAACAAGGCTCTTGTTCCCACCAAAGTATTTTACCAAATCTTTTTGGCTTAATCCTTTTTCCTCCATAATATATTTTATAGCCTCTACTGGATCAGGAGCCTCAATAGAGTGATGAATATTTTCATAAGCTTCAACCAAAGTAGACACTATATCAAGCTCATCAAAATGCCCCGTACCTTCTTTGGGATCAAGTACAATGAGTTCGTCAATGCGTTTCATTGCGAACTTATAATCTCTCTCTGTTTTGATTGGTTTTATTTTCATGTGTATGTTTTTTAATTTTCTATTTATCACATGGAATACGCAACACGTCTTATTAAAAAGAAAGGTGTGTCACTATTTCATAGCTCAACTTTATATCGATTTGACATCTATTTTATCATACTGCTTATGCGTTCCAACGAAACGTATAAAAATCTTTTGTATACTAAAAACAACATAAACGACTAAACGGTAATCATTGCCCTTTATGTTAAAAACTATTCTGTTACTGTTTATTATACTCGCAGTACCGAATAGCTTCTTTACATCTTGTGTATTTTTCCAGTTTTGTTTTTCTGCAATTTTATACCAAGTTTTGAGAGGAGTTTCGGCATCTGGATGCTTTTCCCAAAATGCCCTTAATGTGCTTTTAGCAATTATCCTCATAGTACAAATATACAATAAAAATTAAAGTTTACAAAATGTAAACTTACCTGAAAAATACATTTTAAGTTCAAATGCTCATTTCAACTGCCAGAAAATTCAGGATACTTGATCAATAAAAACACTTTTCATACTCCATTTCTATTTTCAGTAATCGACAGATTGTCGACAACTTAACTCCAAATACTCTTTTTTCATTTTTTCATGTATAATAGTAATAAAACCTTCTCAAAAGTTCGAACATTTCAAGTATTTGCATCTGATGTGGGAAATAAGGGGAGTTCTAAAAATAGAATGTTAAAAACAATCTAATAAAATCGTATCTA
>CAZQIC010000043.1:0-32362 GCA_964593555.1 uncultured Bacteroidia bacterium
AAACTTTTTTCTAACTTTATGTTCTTAATATCTTATTCGGTATAAACTCTATTGTTAACATTGATATTACATATGATAAACTCGAGGACCTCGAGCAAATTGTTCAAATGGGCTTCAAAGAAGGATTTACCATGGGAATGGAAAATCTTGATGAGTGGTTGGAGCGTAATTAAACCATTCTGGAGTTACTATAAGCCATCTCAAAATATTTTATCTACATCAGAATTGTTTTGAGATGGCTTAATTATTAATGTTGCTATTATATATTATCTGCAGATTCGTTAACACTATCTTCATCCGGCGGAGGTAATTCTATTTCATTTGATGGCGAATGTTCGGAATCGTTATCATCATTATGGTGAACATCCCTGATCAATGCCACTTTTAGTTTTCGTTTGTAATCTTCGTTGAGCCATTTCACATAGCTCTCCGATGTTTTACTTAGACAGCGTGTATAAGCTCTTACTCTGAATTCTATTTCTTCTTTCAGTAAATCGGCAAGCTCCATGGCTTCATCAATGTTATTACTATTCTCAATACACATATTCACATGCTGTTCGATTGAACGCTCAATTACTGCCTTGGAATGTTTGCCCCTGCTTATGGCCAGCCTGTGTTCTTCCTTAATATCAAAATAAATTAATTCTGATTTGCTGAACCTGTTACGTAACTCTTCCGGCATTTCATATTTAAAAGTGCGCTCTATCTCTTCGTCACTGCGAATATTCGCCAAATACAATTCAGGTGTTCTGAAAATACTTGACCAATCAATTGGTGCCTCCCAAAGTCCGAACCGGTTCAGGTTATTGCCAAGATCAATTACCGTAAATTCCTTTTTTTTCTCCAACACACGTGATCCCCTTCCAATCATTTGAAAATAAAGTGTAAGAGATTTTGTAGCGCGATTCAATATAATACAATCAACTGTCGGCTCATCAAAGCCCGTGGTAAGTATACTCACAGAAGTTAGTATAGCATTGGGTTTTTCTTTGAACCATCGAAGTGTTTCCCTGCGTTCCTTTTCATTGCAGGTATGATCAAGATGTTTTATTTCATAACCTGCTTCCTGGAAAGAAGCGTATACATATTGAGAGGTAACAATACCATTATTAAATATCAGCGTTTTTTTGCCAAGACATTTTTCCTTATAGGCTCCCAATAATTTGTCCTGCATGGCAAAATTATTATACAGGCGCTCCGATGAGCTTACTGTATAATCACCATTGATCCCAACTTTTAACGAAGTAAGTCCCACATGATAATGATAAGTTGTTGCGCGCGCTAAAAATCCTTTTTCTATCAATGAAGAAATAGATTCACCGACAATAAGTTCATCATAAGTATCCTTCATGCGGATACTGATGTTAGAGCTCAATGGTGTTGCGGTAACACCAAGCACAACTCCTTTTTCATAAAACTTTAAAAGTTTGCCAAAAGAATTATAATGCGCCTCATCAATGATCATCAACCCAATATTGTCAAGGTCAAGTATCTTATCTCGTAAACGATTGTTGAGCGTTTCTACCATCGCCACAAAACACATAAATTCGTTTGGAACGGGCAATTCTTTTACAGCGCTATTGATCACCATATTTGTAACACCAAACTCATTGAGCATTTGAGAGGTTTGAGCGCAAAGTTCCAGGCGGTGCGTTAATATTAAAACTTTTTTACCTGTACTTTGTATATAACGCCTGGCGATCTCAGAAAAAATTACGGTCTTACCACCACCTGTAGGCAGCTGAAATAAAATATTGTATTGCGAAGCATGATCCTTCAGGCGGTTGAATATTTCATCAATAGCTTGTTCCTGGTAAGCATATAATTGTTTACCGGCCTTTGGCTGCTGCTGATCACCAGCCTCCTTAACGTCTTCGTTTGGTATGTTATCTGCCTCTTCCAAGTAATCTTCAAAAAAAATGACCTGTAAAGATACGGTGTTAAATGAATGATTGTGCTTTAAATATCAAAAATAAACTCACAGTATATTTTGTATCTTTATAAGTTCCGCAAATCAGTACTCCGTCGGTTAAAATATAAAATGAGTAAGCTATTTGAGAATAATGAATTTGAACAGAAAAACAAGGCAATTCATCTGCATTCTTTGTTTAAAATAATAGGAGGCGAAAATTAGTTGGGACATCATTAATTAATCTTATTACAAAAAATCGAATGACGCAACTTTTGGCTTACCTATCCGTCATATTAGTAAGCTAACCCAATCCCCGGCTTGAGAAAGATCACGCTCATATTGTCACTTCTTCTATCGACCCAGCTATGGGCCCAATTCTATGTTGTTAAAGGTAAAGTTACAGGAGTATCAATTGAACCGCTTTCTTTTGTCGTGGTAAACATACAGGACCAGGTAAACAAAACCGTTACCAATGAAAAAGGAGAATACAAGATAAAGCTTGCCAATGGTAAGTATACTTTTATTTTTACCTGCCTCGGATATGAGACCTACAAACAGGATGTGATCATAAATAATAGTGATGTAGTGTTGAACGTGATCTTAAAAGAGAATCAGTTCCTGTTAAAAGAAATTGACGTAAGCAGTAAATATCACGACCCTGCCAGAGGTGTTGTACAGCAGGTAATAAAGAATAAGGACAAATATGTGCAAGCCATATATCAATGTGATCTTTATATAAAGGCGGTAGAAAGTCAAAATTCTAATAAGGCAAAGAGAGACAGCCTGAATAAAATTGAAGCGTATAATGATTCAATTAAAACTGCTGAGAAACATAAACTTTCACCCAAGGACAGCCTAAAGCTGAAGAAAAAAACAGATTACTCCGATTCGTTAAAAGTAGCGAAGAAAAATAAAGTTTTTGCAAGGGATAGTTTAAAAACACACAAAGAATTGTCTCCCCGTGATTCATTGAAACTGGCAAAGAGAAACCTAGAAATGCATGACGATAGTGTGAAGGCAGCAAATAACAAACCATTGATCTATGACAGGTTTAACCTTGCGGAAATAGTTATCAAAAAAAGTTTTGAATACCCGGATAAACTTAAGGAGGAGCGTATTGGTTATGAAAAAAGAGGAGATATTTCCGGATTATTTTACCTGAGTTCTACAGAGGGAGAATATAATTTTTATCACAATGCAGTTTATTGCCCCTCATTATCCGAAATGCCTTTTCAGTCGCCGTTAAGTATTTCTGGGTTAGTGATGTACAAATACAAAACATTAAAAATATATACTGATGAACAAGGCAGACGCATTTACAGGATAAAGGTGGAGCCAAATTTATTTGCAAACTCATTGGTAACGGGAGAAATGGAGATCATTGATACTTTATTTTGTCTGAAGAGTTTTAAATTCAGTTTTCCAAAATACCAGCTTTCGGAATATACCTCCTTTGAAATGGAATCAGAATTTGTACCATACAACGATTCCCTGTATTGTATTAGCAAAACAATCTTTAATTACAAAAGCGGTGGAAAAAAATCTGGTGCTACAGGACGTACAAGCGTATATGTTGAAAATTTTAAATACGAAGAAAAATTTGCAAAAAAACATTTAACAATGAGGTAAGCAGCACTCTTGAAGAAGCTTATCATCAGGACACTACCTTCTGGCAAAAAGTGCGCAAAGAGCCGTTAACAGAAAAAGAAATGATTTTTATTAGAATTGAAGACAGTATAAAAGTTGCACACGAATCAAAACCCTATTTGGATTCCTTAGATAAAATTGAGAATAAGATCACCTTTATGAAGATTGCATTTCTCGGACAAACCAGATATAACAGAGAAAAAGAATTACGATTTTCTTTTAATGCTGTTGCGTTCAGCTACCAACCGGTTGGTGTTGGAGGTGCGAGAATAAGATATGGCGTTGGTGTCAATAAAAAATTCAAGAATAAAAAAACATTTTTTGGCTACGGTAATGTTAATTACGGAATAAAAAATGGGGATGTAAATGGTGCTTTTTCATTTAACCATTTATACAACACATTTAAGCGTTCATACTGGGGAATGGATTTTGGGAAAAGTTACAATGTTGTGAATGGTAACGATACCTGGACTGCTTTTTTCAGAACATCCAACTATTATTTAAATGAAGGAGCTAGTAATTTTCACAGTACAGAATTGTTCAATGGTTTTTATTGGTACAACAAACTGGAATATTCAACGCGAAAATCGATAAGCAATTTGAAAAACGACAGCCTTACTAATTTATTTTTGGATAACGGAACAACAAAGCCGGTAGCCTTTGATTTTTATGATGCATTTTATTATGCTACTTATATCAGTTATACCCCAATGCAAAAATATATTCGTGAGCCACAAGAGAAAATTATTCTTGGTTCTAAATTCCCAACATTCTCTGTTAGTTATCGGAAAGGTATACCAAAAATTTTCAACAGCTCAATTGATTTCGACTATTTAGAGTATTCAATTTCACATGATATTGATTTTCGATTTTTGGGTGTTTCGAAAATAAGATTCTTCTCGGGTAAATTTTACAGGGATAACGTGATAAAGACAATTGATTATAAATACCAATCACGTATTGGCTTTCCATTTTTCGGTAATCCCCTTTATTCATTTCAATCTCTTGAAAAAAGTTACATTTCCATTGATCGATTTTATGCAGGTCATTATTTTCACCGGTTCAATGGAGCATTGGTAAATAAAATTCCTTACGTTAAATATTTAAAGATCACCGAATCGGCCGGTGCCGGATTTTTACGATCTGAGGAAAATGACCTCACTTATTTTGAAGCGTATGTAGGAGTGGAAAAAAATGTAAGGATATTTAAAGAGATGTTTCGTTTTGGATTTTATTTTGTCGAAGGGAAAACGAATAATTATCCTTTTAGTTCCGGCTTCAGGTTATCAATAGATCATTATGATGCATTAAGGAATCAGTGGGGATATTAATGGTAATTTGATTTTACTAAACACTTAGCTATACCCCATTTGCCCTTCCATTTCTCCATATTTATTATCTCACCTTCGCAGTTCAGGTAGTTGCCACTTTTGTTTTTTTTTATAACGAGCAAATCTCCATTTTTTATTTTGGCAATTACATGTAACTGTATCTCAAGGGGCGATACTGTCGAAAACCAAAATTTCCCAATTCCTGCTCCTATTTCATTATTGTAGATATCCATGGCAGAACTCACCGAATCAGGTAATATGCCTTGTTCTAATTTACCAGCTTTGAATTCTAAATAATTTCCTTTTTCATGCGCCTTACCCAGCTTCAATGCTTTTTTTGGATTCATCTTAGTAATGAGCAGCGCCATCCAATAACAATGACGGAAGGCATCCACTTGTCCGCCTGCAGGATCACCATCAAGAATTGTTGTGCGGCTTATTGAATCTGCAGTGGCAATAGCGATGCGGGTCATACGTAATGCTTTCTTAGCCACAAAGGGATGAGCAAACACCCAAAACTTTTCCGGGCGGCTTAATTTTCTGAAAGAAGAAAAACTATTCTGCGAGAAGCAATTCCAACTTGCGGTAGAAATTAATAAACAAAACAAACATTTTAGGTTCATTAAGGTTTTTATAAATTCTCCGCGCACACTCTTCGACAGGCTCAGAGTGACGGCGCGCAGATTGTATTGAGTTCTGAGCTTGTCGAAGAATTACTTTACCGGTGCTGCACCGAATGTCATTCCTAGGTTGTAAAACACAAAAGCCCAGAGATCACTGAACTCTTCAATTTGTTTAGTGACAGGTTTTCCGGAACCGTGCCCTGCCTTGGTATCAATGCGTATTAATACTGGTGCCGCCCCCGTTTGTTTTTCCTGCAATGTAGCAGCGAATTTAAATGAGTGCGCAGGTACAACACGATCATCGTGATCACCTGTCATTACCATAGTTGCAGGATATTCAACTTCTTTTACATTATGCAATGGTGAATATTTTATTAAACAATTGAATTGCTCCAGGCTATCGCTCTTGCCATAATCAGTCGCCCATGCCCATCCAATAGTAAATTTATGATAACGCAGCATATCCAATACACCTACAACGGGCAATGCTACTTTCGCGATATCCGGCCTCTGTGTAAGCACCGCACCAACTAACAAACCTCCATTAGAACGACCATTGATCGCGATCTTGTCATGGGTGGTGTATTTTTCTTTCACTAAATATTCTGCGGCTGCAATAAAATCATTGAACACATTTTGTTTGCTACACAGTGTTCCGGATTTATGCCAGTCTTCACCGTATTCACCACCGCCCCTTAAATTAGCGACAGCATATACTCCCCCATTCTCAAGGAACACAGCCTTATCAATGGCAAAACCAGGTTTAATACTGATATTAAATCCACCGTAACCATAAAGGAACACAGGATTATTTCCATCCTGCTTCAATCCTTTTTTGCTGGTGATGAACATCGGGATCTTTGTTCCATCCTTGCTTGTATAGAATACTTGCTTAGTCTCATACTCATCTGATTTAAATTCGCATTTTGGCTGCATAAAAACCGTTGAAGTATTGGTAAGCACATTATACTTATACACAACACCGGGAGAAACAAACGTACCGAAAGAATAAAATGCAACCGTGTCCTTGACATCACTCTCGAAACCACTAACAGCCCCTACTCCGGGAAGCTCAACATCTTTTTCTTTCACACCATCAAGTGAGAAAACAGAAACCTTACTTGCCACATCATGCTGATAGGTTGCAATTATTTTATCACCTAATAATGCCAGATTTTCCAAAAGGTCCTGCGATTCCGGAATTACATCTTTCCAATTTTCAGGCTGCGGTTTAAGGGGATCAATAAGCACTAACCTGTATTTAGGCGCCTTATAATTTGTCGACACCAATAGCTTGTCTCCAATATTATCTAATACAGAATAGTCATTTTTAAAATCATCAATGATACTTACGAACTTAGGATCCTTTGCTTCTACATCCTTTACCATAAGTGAATTTCCGCTGGTAGATTCTGATCCGTAAAGAGCAAGGTAGCGCCCGGCATCTGTCATCTGTGCATGAAAATTTCTCAACGCATGCTGCTTATCCTCATATACGAGCATGTCCTGGTCCTGTTCATCTCCCATAAAATGATAAAATACTTTATGAAATTCATTTTTCTTTGAAAGCTCTTTCCCTTCTTCAGGTTTATCATATGCGCTGTAATAAAACCCATCGTCCTCTACCCAGGATACACCCGAGAATTTTACCCAATCGATATTATCCCGTTGTACTTCTCCTGTTTCAATATTTACCACTTGTACCTGTGTCCAGTCAGAACCGGCTTTTGAAACACCATAAGCCAAAAATCTCGCGCTATAGGAAACCGCAATGGCGCCAAGAGCAACAGTGCCATCAGCAGAAAGTTTATTCGGATCTATTAACACACGTGGTGTTCCGTTCAGACCTTCCTGAACATAAAGCACAGACTGATTTTGAATACCATCATTTTTATAATAGAAATAATATTTCCCCTTTTTAAAAGGAGAACTAATTTTTTCGAAGTTCCAGAGTTGTGTTAAACGTTCCTTGATCTTATCCCGAAATGGTATTTTAGAAAGGTAATCGAAAGTGACTTTATTTTGCTGACTTACCCACTCACCTGTCTCAGCAGAATGATCATCTTCCAGCCAGCGATAAGGATCAGGTATTTGCATCCCGAAATAATTATCAACTGTATCTACTTTTTTGGTAACAGGATACGTGATAGAACCTTCCTGTTTGCTATCTTTATTGTTACACGCTAAGAGTAGAATTGCAGGAAGTAGAAAGAGTGATTTACGCATTGGTATGTTTGTTTTTATAAGGATATAAAGTTAATTTTTTTTTGACATAAAATTCAGTCGTTTATTTGTGTGGTTCTTAACGAGTATGAGTGGAAACGATTCAATTTAACAGAATAGGTAAACAATGAGTTTTACTGTATATAGATCATCTGCCGGCTCAGGTAAAACCTTTACCCTTGTTAAGGAATATTTAAAAATTGCTTTACAGGATACGCAGCGCCCGCCCATACAGTATAAAAAAATACTGGCAATTACATTTACCAATAAGGCGGCAGCCGAAATGAAGGAACGGGTAATAAAGGCCCTTAAAGAACTTTCTTCCGGGAACAGCACTTCTCCCTTATTGGAATTATTAAAAGAAGAAACAAAACTAAGCGCTGAGATATTACAATTAAGAGCAACGGAGATCCTTCAATCCATTTTGCATAACTATTCCGATTTTGCCATTGGCACCATTGATAGTTTTGTTCACCGTATTGTACGCACATTTGCCTTCGACCTAAAATTACCAGTAGCGTTTGATATAGAATTGGATGACAATGCCTTGCTGCAGCAAGCTATTGAATTATTGTTGAATAAAATTGGCAGCGATAAAAAGCTGACAAAACTGTTGGTCGATTTTACGGAGAGTAAAACCGATGATGAAAAAAGCTGGCATATTGAAAAGGATCTTGCTGAATTTTCTAAGAACCTGTTAAAGGATGAAAACAGTTCATACCTGCAAAATCTGAAAAAACTTACCATTGATGATTTTAGCGCGGTAAAAAAACGCATCGAAAAACAAATTGATGATTACGAAAACTCTGTTAAAAAATTAGCAACGGAAGCTTTTGAATTGATCACAAAAAATAATTTAACTCCCACTGCATTTTTTCAAGGTGATCGTGGTATTTATGATTTCTTTAAAAAGTTGTCTACAGGGGATTACAATAAAGATGCCAATTCATATGTAACTGCCACCATCAATGAAAACAAATGGACATCCGGCAAAGTATCAAAAGAGGATAAGGCAGTAATCGAAAATATAAAGGATACGTTAACGGAAAAATACAATGCCATCAAACAGTACACAGAGATAGAAAAGAAGAATTACATTTTACACACACTCATTTATAAAAATATTTATCCCCTTGCTGTTTTAAATGAGATTGAAAAAGTATTAGAGGAGTATAAAAAGGAGAATAGCATTTTACATATTTCGGAATTTAATAATATCATTTCCAAAATAGTACTCAACCAACCAATTCCCTTTATTTATGAGCGTTTAGGAGAAAAATATATTAACTATTTGATAGATGAATTCCAGGACACCTCTGTTTTGCAATGGCAAAATTTATTGCCTTTAATTGATAATTCACTGGCTACTTCTAATTTCAACATGATAGTCGGAGATGGAAAACAAGCCATTTACCGCTGGCGCGGCGGTGAAGTTGAACAATTTTCGCGCTTACCCGAAATTATTTCCCATAAGGATAATGCTTTGGTAAGAGAAAGAGAAGCTACTTTAAAAAGAAATTACGAGGCTAAACAACTCAGCAATAATTTCAGGAGTAAACATGAAGTGGTTCAATTCAATAATCAGTTTTTTAATTCTATTTCACAGCGTCTCGATAGCGGACTGAAAAATATTTATGACTCACAGGAGCAAAATTCCAATCCAAACAATACCGGTGGATTTATTTCTGTCGATTTTATTGAAGGAGAAAAACAAGAACGCGAAGAACAGAACAAACAAAAAATAATTGACACCATTACTACACTCAGAAGTGACGGTTTTGAATTAAAAGATATCGCTGTCATTTGCAGGTTCAACAAACAAGGAAACTTAATTGCGAATCACCTTTCACAAAATAATATTCCGGTTGTATCGTCGGAATCGTTATTGTTAAAATCATCTCGGTCGGTCAATTTTATGATGGCGGCGTTCAATTATATCAAAGATGAAAGCGATAAAATCGCACAAGCTACCATACTTGCTTTCCTGATCAATGAAGGAAAAATAAGAGAGGAAAAAATATCATTATACATTACAGTTATTGGCATTGGCAGTTTTTCATTAGTAGCCATTCTGAAAAAAGAAGGATTTAACTTTGATCGCAATATTCTGAGCAGGCTCATGATCTATGAGGCAGCGGAAGAAATTACAAGGATATTCGGACTAAACACAAAAGATAAAATTGACGTACAGTTCTTCTTAGAAGAAGTTTTTAAATACGTAAGTAAGTACAACAACAGTCTTCATGATTTTATTGAGTGGTGGAATAATGAAAAAAATCAACCTTCATTGGTGGTACCACAGGAAGTGAATGCGGTAAAGATCATTACCATTCATAAATCAAAGGGACTTGAATATCCGGCGGTTATCTTTCCATTCGCCGACTGGAACATAAAAAAAGAGAAGGACAATATCTGGGTTGATCTTGAAGACAATACAATTGGCTTAGGCTCAACCATTCTTCCGATGCAAAACAAACTCAATGAAACTATTTACGCAGATAAATTCAAGGAAGAAGAAAATAAATCCTTGCTCGATAGTATTAACCTGCTTTATGTAGCAATGACTAGGGCTGAAGAAAGAATGTATATTTTAACAGGAGGTTTAAAAAGCAAAGCGTCGGACAAATTCAATAGCACCACTGATATTTTTAATTTTTATTTTGACACGACACAAAATAAACAGAACGGGACAACTCATTATGAGTTTGGAGCAAGGATTAAACATGTTACCCGTAAGAAAAGTAATTCCGGAATGTACGAACTGAAAGATATCAATTCAAATAACTGGGAAAAAAGGATAAGTATCCGAAAAAGCTCATGGGGCAAGGGTTTGGAAGAGGAAACAACGGCCCGGTTAAGAGGAACATTTTACCATTTGGCCTTGGAAAAAGTTGGCACAAAAAATGATATCAATGATGTTGTGAATAAGCTTTACCTGGAAGGTTTGTTAAATAACGAAGAGAAGGCGGAAATGACAAATAAGATCAACAGCCTGTTAAGCCAGAGTGATATTAAAAAATTATTTGAGACCGATCATGAAGTAAAAACAGAAAGTGAGATCATATTGCCTGGCGGTGCTACTTATCGCCCGGATAGGGTTTTAATAAAAAATAATTATGCCATCATTGTAGATTTTAAAACAGGGATAACAAACAAGGATCATGAAAAGCAATTGAGTGATTACCAGGAAGCTTTAATAAAAATGGGTTATTCAAACGTTGAAAAGTACCTTTTATACATTGATGCGGAAAAGCTTGAAAAATTGCCCTGATCCACCTGTCAGACCGGTTATCCGCTTATCATTTTAATTGATTTCAAAAGAAAAGATTATAGTATCTTAGATATAGTGTTTAAAATGAAGCTCCGTCATTGCGAAGGAAGAATCCCGATAGCTATCGGGAAAGCAATCTCAAACAGATTGCTTCGCTCATCCGCGAATTGCGGATTCACTCGCAATGACGAAACCTAAAAATAAATCAGAAAAATGAACAAACTAATTTTTGCATCCATCGCACTCACAGGAGCCATACTTATTTCTTGGAAAACAATGACAGATAAAAAAACCTATAAAGCTATAGACTTAAGCAATTTTAACACCAAGTCAAAACCGGGTGATAATTTTTATGACTATGTGAACGGGAATTGGTTAAAGAAAAATCCAATACCAGCTTCAGAAACAGGCTGGGGCAGTTTTAAAGAAATTCGGGAGAGCAATATTAATAACCTTAAAGTTATCCTTGATGATGCCACAAAAGCTAATGCTGCTAAAGGAAGCATCACGCAAAAAATAGGTGATTTTTATTTTTCTGCTCTGGACTCTGCAAATATTGAAGCGCAGGGTATAAAACCAATACAATCTGAATTTGACAAGATCGCAGCAATGAAAACACTTGCTGACCTTCCTTCTACGCTATCACATTTGCATTACGTAGGTATTGATGGGTTATTTAACCTTGGCATTTCACCGGATGCAAAGAATAGTACAAGGAACATCATTCAAATGTACCAGGGCGGATTGAGCTTGCCTGACAAAGATTACTATTTAAAGGACGACAGTAAATTCACCAACATTCGTATATCATATCAACTACACATAAAAAAAATGTTTGTGTTATTGGGTGATGATGAAAAAATTGCGGGAAGTAATTCAATTGCTGTATTATCAATTGAGAATGATCTTGCTAAACTTTGCCGCAGCAGATCTGACTTAAGAAACAGCGAAGCCAATTACAATTTAAAAACTTATGCTGAAGTAAAAGCTCTTACACCAGATTTTAACTGGGATAATTACTTTTCAGTAATGGGCATTAAAGATCTTAAAGAAGCAAATGTTGGTCAGCCTGAATTTTACAGCGGTATGAATACTGTTTTGAAAAAACACAAAATTGATGATTGGAAAACATATTTACGCTGGAACCTGATCAACCAGACAGCGCATTTGGTTGGTGAAAAATACAACAAAGAGCATTTCGCATTTTTTGGAACAACATTATCGGGATCAAAAGAAATGCGCCCACGTTGGAAACGTGCGCTGGATGCTACCGACAGGGCATTGGGTGAAGCGCTTGGACAAGCATATGCTGAAAAACATTTTACTGCTGAATCCAAACAAAAAGTAAATACGATGATCGATAATCTTGTTGCCGCATATAGAGACAGGATCACAACAAGACCATGGATGAGTGAGGAGACAAAGAAAAAGGCATTGGAAAAATTAAATGCCATCTCCAGGAAAATTGGTTATCCAGATAAATGGATGGATTATACCAAACTTGACATCACAAGAGATTCGTATGTAATGAACCAGATAAATGCGAACATTTTCCTTTCTGATTATGTGATAGGCCAGCTCAACAAACCGGTTGACAAAACACGCTGGGGTATGACACCGCCTACTGTAAATGCTTATTACAGTTCATCAATAAACGAGATTGTTTTCCCTGCGGGAATTTTACAGCCTCCATTTTATAATGCCGATGCGGATGATGCTGTGAATTACGGGTCGATGGGTTCTATTATTGGTCATGAGTTAACACATGGCTTTGATGACGAAGGAAGCAAATTCGACGCAGTAGGAAATATGCAGGATTGGTGGACACCAACCGATAAAGAAAATTTTCAAAAGAAAACACAGCAATTGGTTGATCAATATGACGGATACCAAGTATTGGATTCCGTTCACGTAAATGGTAAGCTTACACTCGGTGAAAACATCGCGGATCTCGGAGGCATTACTCTCTCCTATTATGCTTTTAAAAAGTCATTGGAAGGAAAACCTGCTCCTGCAAAAATTGATGGTTTTACGGCAGAACAACGTTTCTTTATTTCATGGGCACAGGCATGGAGAAATGAGATGCAACCGGAATCAAGACGTAACCAGATCATGACTGATCCACATTCACCGGGAGAATTCAGGGCAAATGGACCAGTATCAAACATGCAGGAATTCTATGATGCCTTTGCTATTAAACCGGGTGCGAAACTGTACAAACCAGAGAATGAGAGAATAAATATCTGGTAATATTACTTGTCAATCGAGTATCTTGCTTTTGCGGGAGTATCGAGATAAGATAAGCTTTCACACGTTCTCGATACTTTCCATCCAGAACAATCGGGATGGAAAATTCGAACTGACAGCGCGTGGTGGTCATATTGAGCCTGTCGAAATATGAGTGCAAGCCCTCCCTTCATACATATTTACGTTTAAGATTTACACCTCTTTTATTCTTGCTTTGCAATTTTGTTTACACTATTTTTAATCTGATGCGGAGGCTCATACTAATTTCCTTGTTTTCTTTTTCTTTTGCTTACGGACAACAAGATACCAGTTGCATTAAATCATTATTCATTGACAGACCTCTTGTAAAATGTGATAGCCAAGTCATTTTAACAAATCACATTTCAACTATTAAGCTTTATTACCGTTTAGTTGACGATAGTATTCCTAATAAAATTTATTTGGGTAAGTGGGTAATTGTTATTAAAGAGAATAAAATAAAATCGACGAGTTGGGTAGTGGGCTTAATCCCAAATTCTACAATGCTTTATGGCTGTGATACGCGAACAAAATTAGAAACCAAGAAGAATAGTATAATTGAAACTACCGGTGACTCGAAAGATGGATTTCAATTTACACATCTTCTAAATAAATATGGACAAATTTATACGACAGAAATAAAACACATTGGAAAACTACGATTTGAAACCCGATATGCTTTTAAAAAAATAGATTATAAATATGATGGAGACTTTTTGGTTGAATCTAATTACTTCTTCACAGGCATAATCGATGAAAAATACGACCCGCTATTACGACTTTTTTTTGAATATGAAAAATGAAATACACATTATGAATATAAAAACATTATTGGCAATTTTATTGATCATTAACACCTCTTTTATATTCGCTCAAAATGAAAAACCCAAAAGAGAAGGATATATTCTAAAACTTCCTGTTGATGGTGAGCAATTTTACGAGCAGAAAGTAGAAAGCACACCTTATTTCGTAAAAGAGAATGTGCTGCAGATTTATCCCGGAGAAAAATTATTTATTGAAATTGAATCAACTAAAAATGAAATCACTTCCATGAAAGTGGTGAAGGAAAATATTAATCCTGATAAAACTGTCGAAATGGAATTCAATCAGGAAACGAAGGATAAAAAGAATAAAATGATGATGCTGAAAATTATTAATCCGTTTAATAAAGACTTAGAATACAAAGCAATGATGTTTATTCTAGGACACAAGAACTGGATAAACACCGATGTTTTTCCTGTTAAAGCAAATCTTACAGGATACGAAACATGGAACGATGTGATAATAACACTTGTTCTATCCGACTGGAAATTGAAATGATGGTAGATAATTCGGAAATTTCAAAAGATCCAATAGTTGCATTCGTTGAAAAGTGGTGGCTGATTACTTTGATTAACGCTCCTCAATTATTACTCTCATTTAAAATCACGTCTGACATTATTAGTCCTCCCGCAGATATGGGAATGTGCGGAACAGGATTTATAGCATTAGCATTTGGACAGATTCTTTTCGCAATTATCGCGTTCATCGTTTCCTTTTTAAAGATGTTCCTCAGCAAAACATATACTTTAAAGAATAAAATAATTATTGCACTTATAATATTTATACCATCCAGCGTTCCGGGTTATATACTATTTTTTTAAACGTTAAACCGTTCTTCTGCTTGCAAACCCTTTACCCAACTCCAAACTTTGAACATTAAACTACGAACTTTGAAATAATTAAGAGTCCAATCTGAACTTCTTCTCCCCTATAAAACCATCTTTGGAATAAACGCGTACAAAAAAATCACCCGCACCAAGATCAATACTACTCACCCCTACATCGCGTTTTAATATTCCTTTAGCAGTTAATTGTTTTGTGGCAACCACTTTTACCGTATGGTTATTCACATCCTGGATCATGATCCATACCAGCGATTCTTTTTCTATAGGTATTTCAATCGCAATTTGCTGCTCGTAAACTTTACCGTTATTTTTTAATGACCGTACAATAGCCCTTTCAACATCTGCTTTGGCAATGCCCCTCAGATCACCAACATAACGTATCAATGCAATAGAAGAAGTATCACCTGTATTAATATCATCTATGTCGTATTTGTCGCTTACGCTCCAAATAGCGCGCTGTACGCCATATCCTTGTATTTTATGATCTCGGATAAAACGTGCGAGTTTTATTAAACTTTCTTTTGCCGGTTTTCTTATTACATATACTTGATCAATCATAGGAGCGCCGTCATGCGCCTCGCAGCAATAACCGTTGGCATATTCTGTTTTTTGTTTCTTTGGTCCAAGGTCCACCATTATATCTTCGGTAATGATCATGTTTTGCCGGCTCGTATCTTTTGGTGTAAACATAGTGCCACATGGCACTTCTATTTTCAAATCACTGTTGGTAAGATTTTGTAATACCATTCGGAGATTATAACCATGTCTGCTACTTACGCTCTCCGAGTTCTCCATGCCATGCCATTTTATTTTCACATCAACTAATTTTTGTTTTATCGCGTCACGAATGTTTACCGCTTTGGTGTTGCTGTACATAAGTAAGCCAATGACCAATAATGAGGAGATGTTTCTTTTTTGCATGTGACAAGTTTTTGAGTGTTTATAAAAGCAATCCTGGTGAATTCTCTAAAAAAAACAAAAAATCTTTTACCGCCCGATAACCGCTATGGTTATGGGCAAAAAACGAAAAAACAATTCCATTGCGCAAACCTCTACAATGCTCGCACAAATTGTTCTTACGTATTGCTACGTTTTACTCGTAAAAATCTTGAAACAGGTTTCTTATAACGTTTGAGATAAGAAAAGGTTACAAAAAAATTATAATTAATTCTTTTATTACATTTATACCATACTCATAAGCAAAATGCCATTACTCCTACTCTACCTTTGTACCGCGGTTTTTATCGCATGGATATGGGTTGATTATTACAGGCTCATTGACATCTTTGACAAGGAAAATCTAAAGTATTTTATCCTCGCGTTCGTTCTTGGATGTTGTTCTGTTGGCCTGGTTTTATTCTTGAACAGAACGTTATTTAGGATCATACCTTTTGAGATGAGTGGCGAATTTTTTAACGATTTTTTGTATTGCACTTTTAAGATTGGCCTGCCGGAAGAATCAGCAAAGATCTTTGCTTTTTTAATTTTTACCAAGGTTGTAAAAAAACAGATCAACGAACCTATTGATTACCTCGCTTATATATGCACAACCGCTCTTGGTTTTTCAGCCATTGAAAATGTAATGTACTTCTACAAGCACGGGCCGGGAATCATCACAGGGAGGGCCATACTTTCAACCGTTGGCCACATGTTTGATACTTCTCTTATAGCTTACGGAATAATAAGACACAAATATTATTACAAAGGAAAGGGAACTCCGATCATTATACTTTTCTTTTTTCTTGCGGCCTTATCACATGGCTTTTATGATTTCTGGATATTGTATGAAGGAACTAAGGCTTGGGGAGGGCTCATCACTATACTTTACTTTTTAGTTACGATATCAATATTTGCGGTTATCCTCAACAACGCGTTAAACCATTCTTCCTTCTTTTCTTATAAAAGAGTTATTGATTCTTATAAGGTAGCAAATCGCCTGCTCACATATTATGGTGTTGTGTTTTTTATCCAGTTTATTTTTCTTGCCTACTCAATAAGCATACCTCATGCCATAGGACATTTTATCAGTTCGCTCTATGTTACAGGTTTCATTGTGCTTGTTTCATGCATACGCCTCAGCAGATTTAAACTCATTAAGGATCGATGGCACAAAATTAAGATCGAATTACCTTTCGGCTATACCGTAGGCGATCCATACGGCATGAATAAATCTCAGCGTTCGTTCAGAATAAAGGGTGATTCCTATAATGAAAGTTTTATCAATACTTATTATGAAGAATATTTTGCGCTTCACCCATTGACAAATAAAACAACTTATTTACAAAAGATGAGACTTGGCTTTATTGAGAAAAAAGTATTTCTTAAAAATGACGACACATATTATGTTACGAAAATTTTTATCACAGATGAGAATGGGACTCACAAAAAAATATTATTAAAACCAAAAACTTCTGATGTAACAATGGTAAATCAAAAACATCCTATTGTAGCGGTGCTAGAAGTAAATGCTGAAGTTGACATTGAGAATATAAATGCTGATACTGCTAAATTCCGGTTTAGAGAATGGGCTGTAGCAAAACCATACGAAGGGCTGGAGATCAAGTTGCTGGTTGCAGAAAAGGCAGCTGATAATACTCTTACTACTATACCTCCTATAAACACAGAAAATGAATCCGTTTTATCCAATATATTAAACGCTGTAAAAGAAACATTGGATCCGGATGGAGATAATAACCAGGAAACACCGGATACTGAAACAAAGAAGAAAGGTGATCCTACCGATCCGAAAAATAATGAAGCCGGAGAAAATAAGACGGAGAACTAAGAACCGTACTTCTCTTTTAAATACGCAATGTATTTTTTAAGATCAGAATTAAATTTTTTTTTGTATTCCGTTTCAAATTCATCCTGCTTGGAATCATACATTTGAAAATTGAGGAAGAAAGCGTTCTTAGAGATCATCACTCGTTCGGAAACCCGTTTATAAAAATTGTCATCCATAATATCAAGGCTGTCGACTCCGTTTATAATAACATGAAGCATGCTGTCCTTTTTTTCATTTTTCATTTTTTCATTATCTGCTTTTGATAATGAAGCATAAAAGGTTCTTAATTTATTTGCACTTGCCAGCATATAATCATTGTATATACTAATGTCTTCATCATTATCAAAATATCCCATCACCTTGGCAGAGCTATCGCCATATTTATCGCTTAAAAATTTTATAGCGCCAGTTTCACCTACAAAACTCGCGAGGTTCTCATTAAAATCAACACTGCTCTTTGCATAAATGGTACCATGCGTTAATTCATGAATAATTAAATTCGCCAGTTCACCTTCTTCTCGCTTTAACATATTGGAAAGTATGGGATCATTGAAAAATCCGAGAGTGGACCATGCACTCACTGTTCCAAGATCAACATCATAATTTAGTTTTACTAACTCATCTTTCATTTTTATGCCGCGTTCTTTTTCAAAAAAACCTTTATAGGAAACAGAGCCGATAACAGGGAACCACCACTCTTTTGCTTTTAGTTCAAAAGGTTCGGATGCGGTTATTACCCATAATACAGGTTTGTTGTGCTGATCGTAAAAACTTGTGTAATTATCAGAAGGAGTCAGGCCAAGACTATCCACAGCATATTTTTTAATTTCATTAATAAGTTTAACTTTTTGTTTTACCGAATCAGGGTACAACTCACTGGTAAGTATTTCTTCTGTCGGAACAGCGTTGTAAAGAATATGGAATTGCCCGGCACCCTGTTGTAAGCCATATATTACAAGTTCGTCAAATGCCAGCAGTGTAATTACCAACAGGAGAAAAATGATCTCAAATATTATTTTTAAGCGGCGCTTCATAGATCAGCGTAATATAATACCAATTTACTCAACAAATTTCAAAATAATCGTTGATTAAGTTTTAACATTGCACTTATTCCATGCTCCGCTCGAATTGACTATCATTTCCGAAATTATAATTAGTTTAGCTATTGTAATTTATGTTTTTCATTCTCTCTAAAATCTTAGCCTTTCTCATTACACCATTGGTATGGGTGATTGCATTATTATTATTGGCTATATTTTCAAAAAATGAGCGTAGAAAAAAGAGATCGCTCCTTTTGTCAGCGGTATTGCTCGTGTTTTTTTCTAACAATTTTGTTTTTGACGAATTTATGCATGCATGGGAAATAGAGCCGACACCGTTAACAGCACTCGATTCTACATATGATGTTGGAATTGTATTGGGAGGTATGTTAAGATATGACCAGAAATTTGACCGCCTGCAATTTGATCGCGGCAGCGATAGGCTATTACAGGCAATTGAACTTTACAAAAACGGAAGGATCAAAAAAATATTATTTAGCGGTGGCTCCGGAAGTATATTAATACCAGAAGCAAAAGAAGCATTTTATGCAAAGCGCTTTTTACTAACCCTTGGTATAACCGAAGAAGACATTATCATTGAATCTGAATCCAGAAACACAAAGGAGAATGCGGAATTCACAAAAAAAATTCTGGTCGAAAAATTTCCCCAGGGTAAGTTTTTACTCATAACCTCTGCATTTCATATGCGCAGGGCAATGGGATGTTTTACAAAAGCAGGGATAGCTACGACACCTTACTCTACTGATCGTTTTACCGGACCAAGAAAATTTGCATTCGATCATTTAATAATACCCAATATAGATGCTTTGTTTGGCTGGCATACCCTTATACATGAATTCACTGGATATGTTGTGTACAAATTACGGTTTGGGATTTGAAAATGATTATTTTTGCAGAGTAAAATGTCTAATCAGAAAAAACAAATAAAAGGAAAAGCATCTTCCGCAAAAAAGCCGGGGCGAAAGACCAATTATACCCTTCTGTTGGTTATCGCCGCTATTCTTGGTGCTACTTATTATTGTTATTTGCCTTCGTTAGAAAACGAATTCACTAATTGGGACGATCCTACCTACGTTACTGAAAATAAACTCATACAAAAAACAAATTCCGAAAACATAAAAAAAATTTTCAGTCCTACCGAGGGAGTTGTTTCGCTTAACTACCACCCTATTACAATGTATTCGCTCGCATTAAATTACAGCAAACATAAACTTGAACCACATTCCTATTTTGTATGGAATCTTTTTATTCACCTCCTCAATACCTTATTGGTTTTCATTTTTATTTACAAGTTGAGTAACAAAAACGAAATAGTTTCCGCCATTACTGCGGCCTGCTTTGGCTTACACCCTATGCACGTAGAGTCGGTGGCATGGATATCGGAAAGAAAGGACCTTCTGTATACTCTTTTCTTTTTAAGCGGCGCAATAGTCTACCTCAACTATTTAAAGTCGGGTAGAGTTTTTTCTCTAATACTAGTTTTTATATTATTCGCTTTATCCTGTCTTAGCAAAGCAATGGCTGTAAGTCTTGTACCAGTATTATTTTTAATTGATTATTTACAGGCGAGAAAATTTACAGTAAAAACCATTTTAGAAAAAACACCTTTTATTATTCTCGCTCTTATAATTGGCTACCATGCAGTTGTTGTGCAAAGCAAGGAGGCCATGAATGAATTTGACACGTTTACAATTGCACAGCGTTTTATGTTTGCATCCTATGGATTCATGATGTATCTCAGTAAATTATTTGTACCGTTTCACTTATCAGCATTTTATCCATACCCTAACGTAAATGATCTTGGAAATATTCCCTCCATATTTTACATAGCACCTTTTGTATGCCTTGCTATTATTGGCCTTCCTTTGTTTTTAATCTGGAAATTTAAAAAAGAACTATTGCCAGTTTTTGTTTTCGGGATGGGATTTTTTATTGTTACCATCATTTTGGTATTGCAATTTATTTCGGTAGGAAGCGCCATCATGGCCGACAGGTATTCCTACATACCCTACATCGGAATATTTTTTATGCTCAGCAGCATTGCATATAACCTTGTGAAAGAGAAAAAAGTAATTATGATAATAGGCACCGCTATTGTTATTTCATTTGCTTATTTATGCATGCAACGTGTACCCGTTTGGCACAATACAGAAACGTTGTGGACGGATGTTATTGAGAAATATCCTTACCGTGTTGAAGTAGCGTATAAGAACAGGGGAAATTATTATGCGCAGAACAATCGCGTTAAAGAAGCTTACGATGATCATGAAACACTCATCAACAAAATGAAAAGTCAGGATGCCGGTGTATATGTAAACTTCGCTAATATATGCGGACTGCTTAAGGATTTTCCAAAATCACTCGAGGTGTACTCACAGGCATTGAAGATAAAAAAGACGGATAACTACGACATTTATCTTAACCGTGCCATAACTTATTCCATGATGCAGCAGTTTGATAAAGCCATGATGGACTTTGATACCGCTGCAACAATGAAACCCAATGATGATAAACTAATTCAGAACCGTTCATTTGTTTACCTGCAGATAAAAGAATACGATAAAGCCATAGCCGATTACAATGTGCTAATGGAGCGTTTCCCGGATGTAAAAGATTATCCGTTTAACCGGGCGCTTGCAAAATTTAATAAGGGAATGTATAATGAAGCTATTGATGATTTTGGTTTAAGTATTAAACTAAAACCCGATAATGCTGATGCGTATTTCAATATTTCACTTGCCTATAAGCTGCTTGGCAAATTCAAAGAAGCCTACGATAATGGCCAAAAGGCTAAGTCCCTTGGAAAAAGTCTACCTGAAAACTACCTTAATGAGCTGATTTCCAAGAGCGGTTCATAAGTTTCTTAAACGGATTAAAGTTAGTATTTATTAACTATTTAATTTGCTGATAATCAAGTAATTATATTGACTTATTGTCGATATGAAACAATATATTAGCTGCAATATACATATCTCTGAATATAAATAAGGCGATAATTTAGCTTTGTCGATCAAATTGCGGCTTTAATATGTTAATTACTAAGCATTTATTCCATTGACTTTAAAGTATAATTCGGGTATCTTTGCTGTGCAAATGAGTTCTCGTTACAACTCTTACTTTTCCATCAAGAAGAATTATATTTTTCTGCTGCTTTGTATTCTCATTTCTTTGAGAGTTTCTTATGCACAACAAATCTTTATTTTGTATGATGAAGATTTTAATACCGGTGGTGGTTCTTTTACAATTAATTCGGGTGCAGTTGGAACGAATACAGGAGGCAATCCATGGATTATAAACAGCACATATAACGGACTTGGGGTTTATCCAAATACAAACAGCCAAAGCAATACTTCAAGCGGTACAATTGCCAGTGCACCTAGCAGCACCTATCTTCATATACATGATCAGAATACAGTTGCAACAGGTGGAGACAATGCCAACTGGGATCCCGCATCTTCATCCGATCGCTTTGCTCATATGCGAACAGGAATTTGCACTAAAGGGTTGAAGGATGTAAAACTTACTTTTTTTAATATTATAAAATGTACCGGCAATACTTACGGAGAACTTTATTATAGCGTGAATGGCGGCCCTTGGACATTAAGCAGCATGGGTAACTTCACTAACAGTACAGGTACTCCTCCATTATGGAGATACGAAGTGTTGACGGATCCAGCATTCGATAATGTGCAAAGTTTACAATTTGGATGGAGATGGTTGAACGACAACTCTCCAGCTCCTGCAAATTCATCTTCATGGGGAATTGATGACATACAGATCGTTGGTACTTATGATCCGATTACGAATCCTGTAAACATTAATGTAAGAGGCCTTCCTGCTTCGGTATGCCGCGGTACAAATCTTTTTGCACAAATAAATTTATCAGATACACTTTGCAACGGAAGTTATTCTATTGAAATGTCAAATGCCGCCGGTGGTTTTAATCCGCCTGCTGCTACATGGTCAACACAGATCAACTATCCTGATACTACCGGTTTTCTTTACGTAAACATTCCAAGCTCAACCCCTGCGGGTACTTGTTATAAGTTCAAGGTAAACAGGTTGTCTCCGCTTCCGCAGATAACAGGATTAGTAAGTGTTTGTTTTGAAATAAAAAATTGTCCGAATACTATTACTACTCTTCAGCCTGCCGTAACAAAAGACACTTGTGCTGTTTGTGTGAACAGTGTGATTGACGTGCCGTTTTGGTCTACCGGTGTATTTGGTGCAGGAAATATTTATACAGCACAACTTTCTGATTCAGCAGGGAATTTTGGTGCTAACCCATTAGTTATTGGAACATCTAATGATTCAAAAGCTTATGACCCCACTGTTGTTCCTGGCCCCGGAAACGTTGCCGGTATTGTTCCTAATACACCTAACGGCTGCGGATATTTTGTACGAGTTGTTTCAAGTAATCCAGCAACGGTAGGATCAGTATGGGGTCCGTTTTGTATAAAGAAGTGTGATATCAAGACGAATAACATAGTAGACGTTAAAGTTTGTGTTACTCCAACTGCAGGCGGTGTATTTACATTCTCTGTTGATATAAACCAATGGAACCTGTTGACCAATTATGGTGCTAACAATCAATTTCAAATTCAAGTACTGGATTCTAAAACAATGCAGCAAGTTAACCTTGCGGGCTTAGGATTTACAACTTCTTCTAACTCTGGAACGTTTACGCTTACAGTTCCAAGTCTTGGCGGATTGGGTGCTATCGGATTGTCAGCTCCGAAAATGTATTACATAAGAATATTTCCTACCAACGCAACTCCTCCGGGTTGTTCAATGGGAACACTTGTACGATTAGTTTTAGGAACAATAGATCCTTTACCGCTGATCATTATTCCTAGCCCCGATACATTATTCTGCCTTGGTAATATTGGTTATTTTTATGTAGCAGGATTTCATCCGGGATCAACGTTCCAATGGTTTTTAAATGGAAATCCTTTCCCTTCCGCTAATAACCCGAGAAGTGTTTTAGGAATTATTTTTAACTCCACGGGGCGATTTACTATTCGAGTTCAGGAAACTAATAATGGTTGTGTTGGACCACTTTCACCTCCTGTCACCGTGCATGTGCTTACTACGCCGCGCACAAATATCATTGGACCTAATCCTATTTGCGAAGGAGATACATATACCTATCAGGTGCCTTTCCTTGCCGGTACACACTATGATTGGACATTAAATTCATTAGGAACAGTTGTTGATACTGGAAACAATGTTGTGAGAGTATTGTTTACAGCCGCAGGCACTGCTACCCTTTCAGCCTTCGCAGTTAATAAATGTGGTTCTAATACAGGTTCTAAAACTATTACTGTTAATCCGAAACCGATGATGAGTTCAACACCCGATACAGCTATTTGTGAAAATGAGCCGTTGGTATTAAGTGTTAACGCACCTACAGCAACTTCATACACATGGTATGACAGCTTAAGTACAATTGCCACAAATACGATTAGCATTCCTATTTCACCACCCAATACAAGAAACTATTACATTAAGGTTAGAGACGCAAATAATTGTAAGAACATTGATACTATACTTGTTGAAATAAATCCATTGCCGGATCTGAATACAGGATCGGATGAAATTATTTGTGTTGGTAATTCAGTTAACCTTAACGTGAGTGGTGGAGATAATTATGCATGGACACCGGCGAGCGGATTAAGTTCTACCAATACTGCTACTCCGGTTGCAAGTCCTACAGCTTCCACCATTTACCGTATTGAGGCTACGAGTGCATTTGGTTGTAAAAAAGACGATTCATTATCTGTTACTGTGATCAGGAAAGATAATACCAACGCACAGCCTTTAGTTATGTGTAACGGACAAACGTTAACTCTTAAAACAGAAATTACTGGTATACTTTATTCATGGAACACCGGAGAAGCTACACAATCAATTACAGTTGCCAGCGCAGGTACTTATGTGCTTACTATGACCAACCCTGGTGGTGATCAATGTATGGTTATAGATACTTTCGTTGTTAATGACAACGATTGTGATGCAAGTATTTTTGTTCCTAATGCGTTCACTCCAAATGGTGATAACACAAACGATATTTTCTATGTTTATACAAACGGAGCATCGGAATTTAGTTTGGATATTTTTGACCGTTGGGGTAATTTAATTCACCATAGCACCGATCCGTTCCAGGGATGGGATGGCAAATACCAGGGAACATTGGTACAAAACGATGTGTACGTTTGGAAAGTAACTGTAGCCGGAATATTTAACAATGAATATCAGGCCAAGAAATTTATCGGCAGAGTTACAGTAGTACGTTAACCAACGTATTTAAATCTACTATTTCATAGGAATTAAACTAGTGATGAAAGTTGCTCAAGAAGCACTTTAATTTTCGCCTCAGCATCGGCCTGCTTTTTCTTTTCAACAGCAATTACCTCTGGCTTTGCATTTTGAACAAAACGTTCGTTGGCTAATTTTTTCTGGACCGATTCAAGAAAACCTTTATTGTAGTCCAGCTCTTTATTGATTCGCTCTTTTTCCTCACCTGCATTCACCTCGAGTGGAATAAATATCTCAATGGTTTTCAGCATAAAACTATATGCCTTATCAATTTTTTCAGTTGTATAATTATATGCATCAAGGTTGCACAATTTTATTGCCAATGGATCAGGAGTATTACGTTCTACCTTGCTCATTTCATACAAGGTAAGTTTTTCTTTTGGCGAAATATTTTTCTGCTGACGGAGGTTACGAATATGCGCAACTAATTCTTTTAATGTATCAACCTTACTTATAATGTCTTTATCAAACTGTTCAAGCTTTGGCCACTCAGCAGCAATGATACAATCCTTATCATTTCTGTCTTTTACCAAATGCCAAATCTCTTCTGTAATAAAAGGCATAAAAGGATGCAGCACTTTTAAAATATTTTCCAAAAAACTTATTGTCGCATCAAACGTTGTTTTATCAATGGGATTTGATTTACCATCAACAAACTCCGGTTTTATCATCTCCAGGTACCATGCACAGAAATCGTCCCAAACTAATTTGTAAGTAGTCATTAATGCCTCACTGATCCTGTATTTAGAATAGAGATCGTTAATGCTTTCCAATTGTTCATTAAAGCGCGCCGTGAACCATGCAACAGCAGTTTTATTTCCTTCTGATTGTTGCTGATTTTCGCTTACTTCAAACCCCTGTACCAATCTAAATGCATTCCAGATTTTATTTGCAAAATTTCTTCCCTGCTCGCAATAACTAAGGTCGAAAGGAAGATCGTTTCCTGCAGGCGAACACAATAGCATGCCAACTCTTACCCCATCCGCACTGTATTGATTGATCAGTTCTAGTGGATCCGGAGAATTGCCTAAGGATTTACTCATTTTTCTTCCCTGCTTATCTCTTACCATCCCGGTTAGATAAACATTTTTGAAAGGCTTTTCGTTACGAAATTCGTAACCGGCAATGATCATTCGTGCGATCCAGAAAAATAAAATATCCGAACCTGTTACAAGGTCGTTAGTAGGATAATAATATTTTATATCCGGATTGTGGGGATCTTTGAAACCATCAAAAACACTAATGGGCCATAGCCAGGAACTGAACCAGGTGTCCACAACATCTTCATCCTGCTTAAGATTTACGATTTCAGATTTGGGATTTGAGATTTTGTATTTTTCAATGGCTTCTTTTTCAGTTTTAGCAACAACATAATTTCCTTTTTCATCGTACCATGCAGGTATACGCTGTCCCCACCACAACTGCCGCGATATACACCAGTCACGTACATTCTCCATCCAATATTTATATGTATTGGTGAATTTGTCCGGTATAAGATTGATCTCTCCATCAACGATCGCTTTCAATGCGGGTTTGGAAATGTCTTTCATTTTCACAAACCACTGCATTGACAATTTCGGTTCAATAACAGCATCGGTGCGCTCAGAACATCCAACTTTATTTTTTATGTCGTCAATTTTTACAATGAGACCCATCTCTTCGAGGTCCTTTGCAATTTTTTTTCGCACAACAAAACGATCTTCTCCAATGTAAAACTTCGCGGCCTCACTCATTTTTCCCTCGTCAGTAAGAGTATCGATCACTTCGAGCTTATGTTTTAATCCCAGGTTATAGTCATTGATATCATGCGCAGGAGTAACTTTTAGTGCACCTGTTCCGAATGCAGGATCAATGTATTCATCAAAAATTATAGGCACGCTGCGTTCTACCATTGGTATAATCGCTTTCTTTCCTTTCAAATGTTGGTAACGTTCATCATTAGGATGAACACATACTGCAGTATCTCCAAGGATAGTTTCAGGACGCGTAGTTGCAATAGTGATGTACTCATCTGTACTGCCTTCAATTTTATATTTTACATAATACAATTTTGAATTAACTTCTTTATGAATTACCTCTTCATCGGAAACGGCTGTCAACCCAACAGGATCCCAATTCACCATCCGAACACCACGGTAAATGTGCCCTTTGTTGTACATGTCTATAAAACAATCGATCACCGCATCGCTCAAAGATTCTTCCATCGTAAAGCGAGTACGATCCCAATCACAGGATGCGCCCAGTTTTCGTAATTGTTGAAGAATGATCCCTCCATATTTCTCCTTCCACTCCCAGGTATATTTTAAAAATTCTTCACGTGATAGCTCAGATTTTTTTATTCCTTTTTCTTTTAACATAGCAACAACTTTTGCTTCTGTTGCAATGGCCGCATGATCTGTTCCGGGTACCCAGCAAGCATTTTTGCCTAACATCCGTGCACGGCGGATCAACACATCTTGTATTGTATTATTCAACATGTGTCCCATGGTAAGCATACCGGTAACATTAGGCGGAGGTATTACAATTGTATAAGGTTCTCTTTCATCAGGAATCGACTTAAAGAATTTGTTTTCGATCCAATAAGAATACCACTTGTCTTCTACCGTGGATGGGTCATATGTTTTAGGAATTTCCATACTTTAATAAATCTGCCTTTAAGTAATTAACAAAGCTAAGAAAATGAGTTGAAAAATATATGGAATTTTAAGCATTTTTAACACTTATTACACAATAATGGCATGGTTTATGACTAATAAGAAAATGAGTGAAAAAACAGTTTTTATTCTTAAATTTGTAAGCATATAGTGTTTACTATGAAGAATTTTATACTTTTTTCTTTTTTATTTACAAGTTTTTCTTTTGCAGGAATAGCACAGGAAAATGATCCGTTTTCCGCAAGAATGAAATTTGTAAAAGACACCATTGATGTCGGCAATATTAAAAAAGGAGCGGAATGTAATTATGAATTTGTTTTTACTAATACCGGCAGAGACGCGGTAGATATAGAAAGTGTTACGCCAGACTGCGCTTGCGTTGTTGTAAAATATCCTAAAAAAGAAGTGAAGAAAGGCAAACAGGGAAAAATTAAAGGAAGTTATTACTCACAAAGAGTGGGGCCAATTAATAAAAATATTACAATAAAATCCAATGCAGTCGGTGGTGTTAAGGTGATCACCATCATTGGCAATGTTGAAGGAGTTTAATTTTAAGACTATAATAATTATGAAAAAAATAATTTTATCCTTACTGGTTTTCACTGCCAGTGTATCCATGCTGAATGCACAAACTGTACAGCCACAAGCGCAGCCTGCACCAAATCCTAATGCAGCGGAAATTAAATTTGAAAAGAATGTGCATGATTATGGAAAAATACAAAAGGGCGGAGACGGTAATTGTGAATTTAAATTCACCAATACCGGGAAAGAACCTTTGATCATTAGTAATGCAAAAGGATCCTGCGGATGTACTGTTCCCAACTGGCCCAAAGAGCCAATAAAACCGGGAGATTCAGGAGTTATAAAAGTACACTACGATACCAACAGACCTGGCGCTATAAGCAAAACAGTTACTGTTACATCAAATGCAAAGACCAGCAGTGCCGTGCTTCAGATCAAGGGTATGGTAGAAGTTCCACCGGTTGAAGAGCCATTCCCTACCAAGAAGACAGATAATAATAATGGCATACCTTTTGAGAAGACAACAACAGGATTTAACTAAAATATCAAAACTAAATAAATACAATTATGAAAAAATCAATTCTAAGCCTTGGTATAATGCTGGTAATGGCATTGGCCGTGAATGCACAAGAAAGCACTGTACCTTCTATAAATCCTAATGCGCCCAAATTTAAATTTGAGTCGGAAGTAATGGACTATGGAACTATTGAGCACAACGCTAACGGTCTTCGTGAATTTAAATTCAAGAACGTTGGAAAAGAGCCATTGATCATTACTAATGCAGTTGGTTCATGCGGTTGTACAACTCCTGAGTGGCCTAAAGAGCCTATTAAACCGGGCGAAAGCGCAGTGATTAAAGTAAAATATGCTACTGACAGAGTTGGTGCATTTGAGAAAACTATAACCCTAACATCTAACGCTGAGACACCTTCAAAAGTGATCAAGATAAAAGGTGTTGTGAAACCAGATCCAGCTCCTCCGGTTGCTGCTCCTGCTTCGGGTACAAATCAACAACCTACAGCACAGCCTGGTCAACCAATGGCACCGGCTAACCCAACTCCGGCGCCAGGAAAAACAGTATCGCCTAAATAGTTTTTCCCACTTATAGTGTGAAGAATATCTTATTGATAACAATTATTGTAACAGCAGCGTTGAGCCTTAGAGCCCAGCCTGCTGTTACTCTTTCTAAGAACCCCAATGCACCTGTTTTGAAGTTTGAAAAGACAGTGATCGATTATGGTTTGATAGATCAAAATACCAATGGGGTGCGCGAATTTAAATTTAAGAACACCGGGAAATCGCCTCTCATTATATCTGAAGCAAAAGCTTCCTGCGGTTGTACAACACCTGAATGGCCTAAAGGACCAATAAAGCCGGGAGGAACAGGAGTAATAAAAGTTAAATATGATACCAGCAAATTAGGCAACTTTAATAAAACAGTTACGATTATAAGCAACGCAAGTATGCCTAAGCAGGTATTACAAATTAACGGCGCGGTAAGAGTACCTGCTCCTAAAGAAGGGGCACAATAAAACAATACATTTATAAGAGGCCCGTTATCCTTAGGGTGATGGGTTTTTCAGTTTAAATATGAAACGTAGTTTTTGTTATTTGTTATTTGTTCTTGTCGGCCAATTAGCGACAGGACAAACAGCATTTTTAAAGATAGATAATCCTAAACATAATTTCGGATTCGTGAGAGAAGGTGAAGTAGTAAACATGGAATTTGTAATTCACAATACCGGAAAAGAGCCGCTGATTATTTCCGAAACTAAAGTAGAGTGCGGTTGCACTACCGTTGAAAAGCCTAGCCAACCTATAATTCCAGGTGCTAGCGGTATTATAAAAGTATCATTTGATACTAAGAATAAAATGGACCGCCAGGATAGAACGGTTACTATTATTTCCAATGCTTCCAATTCCCCGAGCACCGTTCGTTTTAAAGGTGTGGTGTTAAAGAAGAAAAAGTAAAGGCCTCACCCCAACCCTCTGCAAAGGAGAGGGAGTTTTTCCCCTATTTCCCATTTCTTATTAACTTTAAACTTTCAAACTAAAAAACGATGCCTCATATATCAAAGAAAGCCTTGAACATGCCTGCATCACCAATTCGTAAATTGGTGCCATATGCAGAGAAAGCAAAAAAGGAAGGAAAAAAAATATATCACCTAAACATTGGTCAGCCGGATATTGAAACGCCGGAAGTGATGTTGAACGCGATAAAAAATTTCGATCTGAAAGTTGTTGAATACAGCCACAGCGCAGGCATTGAAAGTTATCGTAAAAAATTAGCTACTTATTATAATGCGTTTAATATAGATATAGATTACACTAATATTTTAATTACCACAGGCGGATCGGAAGCTATTCAAATTGCTATGATGACCTGCCTTAACGATGGTGATGAAGTAATTATACCTGAACCCTTTTACGCAAATTACAATGGGTTCTCTACAGAAACAAATGTTGTTGTAAAGCCAATACGCTCTTATATAGAAAGTGGATTTGCTTTACCTCCTATTAGTGAATTTGAGAAACTGATCACGCCTAAAACAAAAGCGATCATGATCTGTAATCCCGGCAACCCAACGGGATATTTATATTCGAGAGAAGAATTAGAATCGTTGAAAGAAATTGTATTGAAACACGACCTGTTTTTATTTTCTGATGAAGTTTATAAAGAATTTTGTTACGATGACAAAAAATATGTTTCTACTATGCATTTAAAAGGCATTGAGAATAATGTTATTCTTATGGATTCCATTTCGAAACGCTACAGCGCTTGTGGAGCAAGGATCGGAGCAATGATATCAAAGAACAAAGAAGTGATGGATGCAGCTTTAAAATTTGCGCAGGCAAGGTTAAGTCCACCAACATTCGGACAAGTTGGAGCTGAAGCAGCTATTGATACACCGCAGGAATATTTTGACAAAGTAAAAAAGGAATATACATCACGCAGGGATTTTGTAATTGAAACGCTGAATAAAATGGAAGGTGTGTTTTGCCCTAAACCAAGCGGTGCATTTTATTGTATCGCGCAATTGCCTATCGATGATTCAGATGTATTTTGTCAGTGGCTACTTGAGGATTTTGACTACAACAAACAAACGGTAATGCTTGCTCCTGCAACGGGCTTCTACTCTACCCCCGGCGCAGGAAAAAATGAAGTGCGTATAGCATACGTTCTTAATAAACAAGATCTTTCGAATGCCATGAAATGTTTGGAAGAAGCATTGAAAGTTTATCCTGGAAAAAAAGTAAAGAAGACTGCAGAGGCGGTGAAATAATCTTTTCCTGAAGGAGGCTATCGAATTATCCTTGAAAGCCTTTACTAGAGGCCTTTCCTGGCCTCAGAGTAAATCTCAAAACAAAGAATTAGAGACTTTCTACGCATATATTGCTAAAAGGTTATGCTCTTTTTTCTGAACCTTTACACAATAAAAAGCGTACAATATGTATACAAAATTACTACCCCATGGAAAAGGAAAACGTTGAGGAACTTATCAGATGGCTCAATTGCCAGATAAGTTATACGAATGAGGTTATTATGGAATCTCATAAAACCAATAATTTCGGGAGAGAGTCGATGTATGAGGGTATGCGGGATGCTTTTATGAGATGCTTAAATAAACTGACGAAATAATAATTAATGATAATAACGTTTACGAGACTCTTAGTTTATAGCCTACTTTTAAATAAGCTTTTTTTGAGATGCCGTTTAATTCGCGCAGGTAATTAGTAGTTACTCCGTACTTTTTTGCAATGTCAAAGAGGTTATCACCTTTTTTTACCGTATAAAACTCTGCGTATTTAGGATAAGCAAATATTCCCCATTTATTATTCCGGATCAATAACTCTCCAGCACATATCAGTTCCTGTTCTTTAAAAGAAATTACATCGGAAGGATTTATTGGCTGCCCTTTAAAACGTACCTCAAAATGAAGATGAGAACCTGTCGATTTCCCTGTGCTTCCCCCTAATCCAACAACATCACCGGCCTTTATCATTTGCCCTGCCTTCACTTTTATTTTACTTAAGGGGAGTTCTAAAAATCAAATTGTTAATAAATAACGATATAACTAATTG
>CAZQIC010000044.1:0-31750 GCA_964593555.1 uncultured Bacteroidia bacterium
ATACGATTTTATTAGATTGTTTTTAACATTCTATTTTTAGAACTCCCCTAAAGAAGTGTTGACGCAGTGGCAGAAAATTTAGTAATAAATAAATCACTTGCTCCGCCTTGAAATGTTGCTTGAAAACTTCCTGTCGTAGTAGGGTAATTGGCAGATCGTGTATATCCCATAATAAATACTTCACCTGCTGCATTTACATCAATACCATTTGTCCAGTCGTCCCCGGAACCACCGATATATGTTGCATATAAAAGAGTAGAACCATTGGCAGAAAGTTTAGCTATATAGGCATCTGTGGCACCTGAGTTACTCAGGTTATACACTCCCGGTGTTGTAGGATAGGTAGTAGTATATTGGCCGGTTACATACACATCACCATTTTGACCAACATGTATATCGCTGATTTGCCCTGCGCCGGCTGCGCCACCTAAATAGGTTGACCATTGCAAAGTTAGAGGGTCAATGATTAACTCTTTTGTTTTGTCGTATTTACCAACTGTAAAAGCGAATGTAGTATTATCAATAATTTTATAGCTACAACTTACCTCTACCCTATTCTCATTTTTATTTTGATAAGCATAGGGGGCTATCTCTTCTACTTCGCCCCAGGCATGCGTTATAATAAGATTTCCTGTTTCCGACAGCCGGATATTTTTTATTCCTTTTAATGATATTTTTATTTCATCAGTATTAGCATTTGCGCCAACAATAAAATCATATTTTAAATTGCCTGAAGAATAATAATAGTGCAGATCAATGTGGTTATATAAATTCTTATATACAATGTCATCAACTATTTTTTCTTCCATTGGTTCTGCAGAACCCTTGAAGTGCCTGATATTATTGGGTTTGCCTTCCTCTGAAAAAATGGTTGTTTTATTAGCATTTAAAAACTGGTAATTCCACACTAAACATTCCAGGTTTCGTTCTGCAGCAGGATTAATCAGAGAAGAATCATTGGGAACTTTGTTGCGTAATACAGCAACACTTATTTCATTGCTACTTAAAAAACGAATGGACTGTCCGTTGTAATCGGTTTTAAATAAAATATTGTTTTCCTGTTGCCCATTATTTCTTACAAAACTTGCCGTATTTCCTGACAATGCTTTGGAATAGTCAACAGCCAGAATACAAAGAGAATCTCCGCTAAGAAATACACATAAAAAAAAGTATTTAAACCAATTTTTTCTATGATTCATATTAAAAAGGTATTGGCATATCAAGGTTTGCCCTTATAATAAATATACAAAAAAATACAGGTGCCGAAATAGGTTTGTCCTTCGCTCATATTCTATTTTGACACCTTTGTTATAAATATTATTATATAATAGGATATGGTGACTTATAGGCAGTATTAACACCTTTGTTTACACAACATTTTTGAATTATCTCGCTAAATAAAAATTTGTGATGGTATGAAGAGTATTGGGGGACGTAAAACTATATCCAGCGTTTTAAATTTACTTCATCACCTTAAACTCTACCCTTCTGTTCTTCGCATGTTCTTCCTCGGTACATTCAATACCATCCTTACATTTGTTCAACAATTTTGTTTCTCCATAACCCACAGGCACCAAACGTTTCGCATCAATTTTTTTTGCGGTCAAATATGCCGCAACAGCATCTGCCCGCTTTTTTGATAATGTTAAATTAGATTCGTTGCTTCCTTTGGAATCTGTATGCGAACTTACCTCCAGTTTTATAGTCGGAACCTGCATCAGAATCGAAACTACCTTATCAAGCACAGCATAATCTCCGGGCAGCACCACTGCTTCGCTAGGCTTAAAATAAATACTCTCCGAAATAACAACATCTTCTCTCATTCTGCCGGAATTAAAGTTCACCACTTTTAACCAAGGGTCGTCAACATAAAAACGACTTAACTCCTTTTGCTCAGCAGGCAACATTTTGTACTCGAATACTTCATTGGGCTTGTAAATCAATTCTTTCAGGGCTTTACCATTTTCATCTGCAATTATCACTTTGGTTCCTGCCTTTATATTCGCACTCGGATCAATAGCGATCACCACGACTTGGTTATTGGCAACATCAGAAAAAATAAATTTTCCATTGGCATCAGTCACTGCACTTTGTAACAATGCGCCATCATTGCTTTTTAAATTCAGCTTTGAATTTGCAATGGGACTCCCTTCACCCAATAGTTTTCCAATGAGATCGCGCTTCAATTGTGTATCGTCAACTTCAATAAGTTTTAATACTTCTTTGCTCGCAGTTAGTATTTTAAATTCAAAGCCACCCTTGGCATTAGCTGTTGTATTTTGAACTTCCTTCCCATCCCTTCCTATAAATACAATTCTTTTCCCTGCACTTATTTTCGTATCGCTTGCGGTAACGCGCAGTAAATTATCTTTTTCATATGCAAATCCCGTGAACACAAACGCTCCCAATAAATTGGTGGTGGTGGTCTCCACAACCTTGTTCTCATTGTTCACCAAATAAACAATTGTATTCACCAATGGGATGGAAGGATTTTCCCCTGCCATGAATTTTCCTCCGATGTTTATTTTTTTATCCTCGACAACTACCGGAGCAACTGTTGCTTGCTTAACTGCTACAGCGGCTTTCGCAAACCTTTCAGCACAGGCAATAGTGCTGTTTGCAAATTGTCCGCGGTGATCCATATCCTCTATAAAACCTTTTCTTTTTTTGTCATATATGACCTTTGAAAAAGCGCATTTGTATTTATCTGTACCTTTTTCAGTGGAACCCATTAGTATTATTTCTGTATTGTATTCCGGAGGCAACAGGTCATAATTTTCCTTTGGGACCTGTGAAGCATAAATTATTATATAAGCAGACAAATATCCATCATGAGTAAAAGTCATTTTATAATCTGTCCCATAATCCAGTTCCAGCTCTAGGTGTCCTTTTTTATCCGACATTAATTCTTTCACCACTTCTGTTGATTCGTTTTTTGTAATGACAATTTTAGTATCCGGCAATACATCATTTTTTTTCTTGGCCGCGTTTACAAATTTTATATCTCCCGAAAACTTAAGGAAGCTCATATCCTCCGCAAACGATGTGAAACCCGCCAGCGTAAAAAATAAGAAATACATATTTCGCTTGATCATTCTACTAAGCATAAGCTCCCGGGTTTTAAAAAATAAATTTAACATAATTTTTACTCATTGTAAATTCTATCATCAACCCATTATTTACCCTAACCTCTAAAGCAACCTCTCGATTAACAAATTTTAACACCTCTCAAAAACTATTCGCCTAAATCATGCGTTTTGAGGTCGTTATGCCTTACAAATGTGGCTAAAATCGTATTTAACCCATGTAAATATTTCATAACTTCGCAACCAATTAAAATACCTTATAAAGACCTTGCTTTCAAGCCAATACTAATTTTCTATATAATAAATAACTATGCAAAATTTTCAGCGGTTCAATAATATTATCGGGTGGATCATTTTTACCATTGCTTCGTATGTTTATTTATCAACCATGGAAGCTACAGTAAGCTTATGGGATTGCGGTGAATACATTTCTACCGCTTATAAACTAGAAGTAGGTCACCCGCCAGGAGCTCCGTTGTTTCAAATGATCGGCAGGTTTTTCACATTGTTCGCATTCGGTGATGTGACAAAGGTTGCAGTAATGATCAACTCGATGTCTGCTTTATGCAGCGCATTAACAATACTTTTTTTATTCTGGTCGATAACAGCATTACTTAAAAAAATTGCGAACAACTCGGAAGGCGGCTTAACACAAGGAAAAGCTTTTGCTATACTGGGAAGCGGTATAGTTGGCGCACTCGCCTATACTTTTAGTGATTCATTTTGGTTTTCGGCAGTTGAAGGTGAGGTTTATGCCATGTCTTCCTTTTTTACAGCATTGGTATTCTGGGCCATGCTTAAATGGGAACAGGTTGCAGATGAAGAAGGGGCCGATCGCTGGATCATATTTATTGCTTACCTCATAGGACTATCTGTAGGCGTCCACTTACTGAACTTACTTGCTGTACCGGCTGTTGTATTTATTTATTATTACAAAAAGTATGATATAATTACCCGCAAAGGTTTTTTAATTACAGGAGCACTATCTATTTTATTACTTGGCGGAATTCAAAGCTTAATTATTCCTGGTATCGTTAATCTTGCTGCGAACTTCGAATTGTTTTTTGTAAATAAAACGAGCCTCCCTTTTAATTCTGGAACAATAATTTATTTTATTATGCTCATCAGCCTTTTGATAGCAGGCATCATGTATACACATCGGCAAACAGACAAACTATTTACGATTGTTACTTTTTTAGGCGGTGCATTTCTTTTGATATCTCTTGCTTCCGCATCTTCACTTAAAGCAGCTGGCTTGCGTGCTGTGTTAGGTGGAGCATTTTTCTTGGGACTGTTCTACGTGAAACGCAAAGGGAATTTTGCCAACCTCAATACCATCCTGCTTTCCTTCACAGTACTGATCATCGGATATTCTTCATTTATCATGCTGGTGATCCGCTCACAAGCTAATCCTCCAATTGATGAAAACAATCCTGAGAATGCAATTAATATGCTTGCCTACCTTAACAGGGAACAGTATGGCGATAATCCTCTCTTGTACGGCCACTATTACAATGCACCACAAAATCCAGAAAACCCTTTTGATGACGGCGATCCGGTTTATATCCGTAACGATATCCAGGACAACACTTCAATAAAAACAAGCGGAGTTGACGGCGGCCCAACGTATCGCGCTGAAGGAGGAAATAACGGAGGCAACGATCAATATATTATTTCGGATGACCGAAAAAGTTCTATTCCCGTTTATGATCCGGCATTTTGTACCATATTCCCTCGTATGTGGAGCCAGCAAAGTAATCACGAAGCTGCTTATAAAAGCTGGGGTAAAATAGATGGTGAAAAAATTACAGTCACCAATGGGCGCGGAGAAAAAGAAACAATTATCAAGCCCACCTTCCTTGAGAACATGACATACTTTGTGAATTACCAGGTAAACTTTATGTACTTCAGGTATTTCTTCTGGAATTTTGTTGGAAGACAAAACGATATACAAGGCCACGGAAATTCTACAGACGGCAACTGGTATAGCGGCATTTCTTTTATCGATGGCGATGACAGCAATCTTCCCGACTCCATGGCAAAAAATAAGGGAAGGAACAGTTATTATGCTTTGCCCCTGATACTTGGATTGATCGGATTGTTTTTTCAATTTACACGCGCAAACAAAGATGCTTTCGTCGTGTTTCTTTTATTTTTCTTTACAGGACTCGCAATCGTTATTTATCTGAATCAATATCCATATCAGCCGCGTGAACGTGATTATGCATTCACTGCTTCGTTCTACGCTTTTGCCATATGGATTGGCATTGGCGTATACGCCATCTTTGATCTGTTAAAAGGCAAACTACCTGATAAAATAGCCGCAGTTGGCGTTACAGCTCTATGCCTGTTCGCAGTTCCATCAATTATGGCCCGCGAAAACTGGGATGATCATGATCGTTCTAACAGGTATACAGCCAGAGATTTTGCAAGGAATTACCTTGAGTCCTGTGCACCCAACGCCATTCTTTTTACCAATGGTGATAACGATACGTTCCCCTTATGGTACGTGCAGGAAGTTGAAGGCATACGTACCGATGTACGTGTTGTTAACCTCAGCCTTTTGAATACAGATTGGTATATCGATCAGATGAAACGCAAAGCGTATGATTCCGATCCTGTTCCATTTTCACTTTCACAAAGTAAATACCGCCAGGGAACACGTGATTGGGTTCCATTCTATGACAAGAGCAATAAAAAACAATTTTACAAAGCTAAAGAGGTGATGGATTTTATTTCGAGCGATGACAAAAACATGAAACTTGAAATGCAAAATGGAAGGTTTATGAACTTTCTTCCTACGAAAAATCTTAGCATTCCTGTTGATACAAATAAAGTGATCGCAAATAAAACTGTTGATCCCAGACTTAAAAACCGTTTGGTTCCGGCAATCAACTGGACACTTGGAAAAAATATGTTGATGAAGAATGATATGATGGTGCTCGATCTGTTAGCGAATAACAACTGGGAGAGGCCCATTTATTTTGCAGTTACTACTGGTCCGGATAGCTACATGGATCTCCAGGATTATTTCCAGCTCGAAGGCTTGGCATATCGTTTAGTTCCTGTAAAAAACACTCCTGAAGAACAACAAGCGGGTGCGCGTGTTTCAACAGACATAATGTATGACAACATCATGAACAAATTTACCTGGGGAAATATAAATGCACCGGGAATATATGTTGATGAAAATGTATTGCGGATGGCAATGAATCTGCGTATTCAAATGGGTGCACTTGCATCAGCACTTGTTGCAGAAAACAAAAAAGATTCGGCCGTTAAAGTTATTGATAAGTGTATTGAAATGCTACCGGAAGAAAATGTGCAATATGATGCTACTGTTTTCTCATTAACAGTTGGGTATTATCAGGCAGACGCTTTTGAAAAGGGGAACAAACTTTCCAAACGCTTGTTTGATATTTACGAGCAGGAATATATTTTCTATACCCGCAGAAGCGATGCTTCTTCATTCACACGTGAAGTAAGACAGGCGCAGGAAATGATGCAGCGCTTATCTTATCTGGCACAATCATTTAAACAGGATGTGCTCGCAAAAGAATTTGATGGACGGGCAAGGGCGCTGGGCTTACAGGAGATGAAGTAGCTTTATTTATGAAATAATGTATTTTGTACGGCCTCCATATGCGCTGCAAAAGCTTTACAGTAAGGCTTTATGGAGAGTCCCTGTAAATGAAAAAATAATCTATTTAACTTTCGACGACGGGCCTATTCCCGAAATTACTACCTGGATACTTGAGTTGCTGAAGCAAAAAAAAATACACGCTACTTTTTTTTGTGTAGGGAACAACGTAAATAAATACCCGGAATTATATACACAGATACTCCAGAACGGGCACGCAACAGGCAACCATACTTACAATCACCTCAACGGCTGGAACACACATACTCCTTCCTATATTAGAAATACACTTCAGTGTTCGGAACTTGTCCGGTCTACTCTTTTCAGACCTCCCTATGGAAGGATCAAAAAGAATCAATTGAGAATACTGAGCACACGATTTAAAATTGTGATGTGGGATGTATTATCGGGAGATTTTGACAAAAAAATTTCACCGGAACAATGCCTTGCTAATTGTAAAAAATATTCGCGCGAAGGATCTATTATTGTTTTTCACGACAACATAAAGGCCTGGAAAAACCTGTCATATGTATTGCCGGCATATATTGACTATTGCCTCGAAAACGGATTTAAATTTGAAGTGCTTAACTGATCTCTATTCAGCTGTTGCTGCAACAGCAACTTTATTTTTAGCCTGGTAGAATTTAACCGCGAAGAATACTTCGTGCGTACCCGAGTTGTAATTTCCCAAATTAGACAATGTATAATCGTAGGAATAGCCAATGGTTAAGTTTTCTTTGTGCGTATATCCCAACAGCAGGCATGCCGCATCCATAGTACGATAGGCTAATCCTATCCATACTTTTTTCTGGTAATGTAAACGGGCACCAATATCAACCTGTACCGGGGCAGGATTTACAAATTTTACCGCTATCGTAGGTTCAAGTTGAACGTTATCGGTTATATCAAATTTATATCCCCCGATTAAAAAGAAGTGCGTAGCTAACCGGCTATCCATTGTATAATTTAAAAACTTGATCTGGTTAGGTGCAATTTGCGGTGCGGCCGCGCCAAAAAAGTATTTATCGCTATATACATAAGCGCCAAAACCAAGATCCATGATCACATCGGATTGGTAAGTATTTGCCAGGGCCTGATCGCCGCTATCATACAAATTAAGTTTTGATCCGTCCATAGCGTACTGCAATAACCCGGCGGATAATCCCAATGAAACTTTTACTTTTTCATTTAACTTCATGTGGTAAGCGTATGCACCTGTAAATCCTATTCTCCTCGTTGGGCCCGCAACATCTGTAAACACATATGCTCCAACACCCATATTCTGTTTTGATATAGGCGCGTTAACACTGAAGATGTGTGTACGCGGCGCATCGGTAATACCAACCCATTGGTAACGGGTATTCGATTTGCCTTCAATAAATTTATTTTTACCCGCAATTGCAGGATTCATTACAAAATCATTGAGAATATACTGGCTATAGTGCGGCAATTGCTGCGCCATTGTATTCAACGAATACAACAACACGCAAGCGCACATAAATACTATTTTTTTAATGCTCATTTTTTATCGCATTATAGTTAATGGACCTGTATATGCATCCGGGAATTCCGGACTGTTTAAATTAATAATATAATAATATGTTCCAACCGGCAATGGTTTGCCATCATATGTTCCGTCAAATTGCGTGGTATAGCCAACCGATCTGAACAGTAATTCACCCCATCTGTTATAGACTTCAACAAGAGCTTCCGGGAATTTATAAATATTGTCGATTATCCAAACATCATTTTTGCCATCGCCGTTAGGAGAAATACCATTCGGGAAAACAATTTTCGGAAGTACAGTTACTCTCACAGTATCAGTAGAAGAACATCCGTTACTATTGGTTACTGTTACGGTATAAGTTGTTGTTACGGTAGGATTAGCAACAGGGTTAGCTGCGGCAGTATCTGTTAAGCCTGCAGGTGGAGTCCAATGTATTGTTGATCCCGCAGGGCCTGTAGGTGATCCTCCGAGCGTTGCACTTGTATTCGTGAAAATGATGGCATCATTACCCGCATCTGCTGATGGTAAAGAAAGTGAAGTAACAACAACATAATCTGTATCGGTACACATACCGTTGTAAGCAACAAGCATGTAAGTATTTGTTCCAACAAATGGTTTTACTGTTACTACGAGGTGCGTGTCCAGCTCAACTATAGCAGGCAACCTGTACCATTTGAATGAAGTACCAATGCTTCCTGTTCCTTTAATAATTGCTGAGTCTCCTTCGCAGAATGTTGTATCGGTTCCCGCGATAGCATCAACAATAAGTGTTGAACCAACCACAATGCTATCAGTTCCGGTACAGCCATTAGCATCAGTAACTAATAACGAATATGTTCCGGGACCAATATTCACCAGGTCTTCAGATGTCGCTACAGATCCCGCAACCCACTGATATGTATATGGTGCTGTTCCACCGGCAACAGTAACATTTATTGAGCCATCTGTACTGTTACTGCAAGATGCATCAATGACCGAATTAGAAATTGCCAATGGCGACGGCTGAGTTAGTACTGCATTTTGAATTGCTGTACAACCATTATTATCGCTCAAGGTAATAGTATATGTTCCTGCACAAAGATTCGATGCGCTTGAAGTAGTTGCTCCTGTGTTCCAGCTAAATGTATATGGAGAAGTTCCTCCAAATGGAATTGTTATAATGGCTCCATTGCAATCTCCGTTACACAATGGCAGAGTAGTTACAGGAAGATTGTAAACCAACTGCGATGGTTCTGCGATGCTTACGGTTCCTATTGTTACACAAAGATTGAAGTCAGTTACTTCTACATAATAATTCCCTGCACATAGCGAACTCACATCGGATGTAGTTTGACCAAGGTTCCATGAATAGCTGAATGGTGAATTGCCTGTCGCTGTTGTCAGTACAACTCCATCGCATGATCCGTTACATTTTGCATCGGTAACTGTAAAAGTAATTGCCGGACCAGTAGGATTGCTTATTGGTATGTTGAATGTCTGGCCGCCGCAACCGCTCGCATCATTTATAGTAACAGTATACATACCAACACATAAACCGGTAACTGACGATGTTGTTTCTCCGCCCGACCATGCAAAGGTATAAGGCAATGTTCCGCCGGTAGGATTCAAGGTGATTGAACCATCACACAATCCGCAGGTTGCGCCAACCACATTCTGATTAATTATAAATTGAGCAGGCTCGTCTATTGTAAGCGATGTTGTTCTCACACATGAATTGCTGTCTTGTATCTGAATAAAATAAGTACCGCCGCATAAACTGCTAAGTGCATTTGTTGTTTGTCCGCCAAAAAGCCATAAGTAAGAATAAGGTGTTGAACCTCCAATTGGAGTTATACTTGCAGTTCCGTCACAAACTCCAAAACATGAAACACTTGTTGTAATAATTGTTTCTCCTGTAGGTCCTCCGATATTGCTGATCGCAAGAGTCAACGAATTTGTACATCCCACCTGATCTGTTACAATTACACTATAAACAGACGGACATAATCCTGTTGCAAGAGTGGTTGTTTGACCATTGTTCCAAGAATAATTATATGGGAACGATCCGCCAAGTGCAAGTACTGTAGCAGTACCATTGCAGCCTGTATTACAAACCGGGCTAACAACTATCGGTGGATTAAACGTAATTGCTGACGGTTCTGAAATTGTATATGTCGCGATAGTAACACAAAGCGCTGCATCAGTTACTTTAACAAAATAACTACCGGCACATAATCCATTTATTGCAGGTGTTACCTGGCCAGTATTCCATGAGTATACATAAGGACCTAAACCTCCCGAAACATTTGCTGTTGCTGTACCATCACAAGATCCGTTACAAATAACATCTGTTGTTACAATACCAACTGTTGGACCAGTAGGATTACTTATAGGAATCTGGAATTGCTGGCTACAAGATGAATTATCAGATACACTTACTGTATACATTCCCGGGCAAAGGCCGGTTATAGCTGAAGTTGTTTCTCCACCGGGAGACCAAACAAAAGTATATGGAGACGATCCACCAGAAGGGCTCAATGTTATTGATCCATCACACAATCCACAAGTTGCATCCACAACTACCTGGCCCGTGCTAAACGGAAGCGGCTCAGCAATAACAACAGATGCTGTTCTTATACAACCATTGCTATCTGACATTTGCACAAAGTAAGTACCTCCGCATAAGCCAGTAAGTGAATTGGCAGTCTGTCCTGTTGCTAACCATAAATACGAGTACGGAGATGTACCACCGATCGCGGTTATACTTGCAGTACCATTACAGTTTCCGTTACAATCAACACTTGTTGTGATAATACTTTCCCCTGTTGGACCTCCGGCGTTATTTATTACCTGGATCAATGAACTTGTACAGCCATTACTATCGGTCACCAGCACATTGTATATCGAGGCACAAAGTCCTGTCGCAACAGAAGTTGTTTGACCATCGCTCCAACCATAAGTGAATGGTGTTGTTCCTCCTGTAGGTGTTAGTGTAACCTGGCCATTGCAAAGACCGCAGGTAGCATCAATAACAGCCGGATTAAGTGCGATAACAGCCGGTTCTGATATGGTAACTGTTTGTGTTCCCACACAACCATTAACATCGTTTACACTAATTGTGTATGTGCCCGCACATAACCCTGTAGCAATAGAATCACTCTGCAACATTGGATCGTTCCATAAATAGGTATAAGGACCAAGCCCTCCTGAAACAATAACCGCTGCTTTTCCATTACAACCTCCGTTACAGGAAACATTTGTTGAAGCAGTAAGTGTTACAGATACAATTGTATTTTGCCCAACCGTTGGATTCTCAACTAACGAACATCCTAATGAATCTGTTATAGTGATCGTATAAGCTCCGGCACATATTGAAGTAATGCTTGTCGTTGTTTCTCCACCCGGCATCCATGAATAAGTAAACGGCCCGGACCCTCCTGTTGGTGCAACACTTAACGCTCCATCACAAATTCCATTACATGTTGCATTAGTTAAAACAGAATTAGAAATTATAGCAGGCGGCTCATTGATCGTATCCTGCACAAATCTTATACAAGAATTAGCATCCTTCACTTCTAAAATGTAAACACCGGCACACATTCCTGTTAAGGAGTTTGTTGTTTGTCCTCCCGGAGTCCATGAATAGGTGTATGGCATCGTTCCTCCAATAGGAACAACAAGGGAAGTCCCGTTACAAGCACCATTACAAGTTACATCTGTGTTGGTAATTGTTTCACCTGTAGGGCCGCCGGTATTGCTTAGTGGTATTAAAAATTGTGCTGAACATGAAAGAGAATCCTGAACAGTAACAGTATATAATCCTGCGCATAAACCGGTTAAGTTAGATAAGGTACTGGATACAGGGCTCCATGCAAATGTGTAGGTAGATCCTGTTCCGCCAGAAGGAGTAACATCTATCGAACCATTGCATATTCCGCAATTAGCGCCTGCAACAGCACTAAGTATTGTTATTGGAGTCGGATCAGATACAGTTATTGCTTTTTCATCCGTACATGCATTGGCATCGGTCACTAAAACAGTGTATGTTCCTGCACACAATCCGCTTATCGAAGAAGTTGTTGCATTTCCCGGAGACCACAAATAAGTATATGGTCCGTTGCCGCCAATCGGAGATGCAGAAGCCACCCCGTTGCATGCACCAATACAGGAAGTTGAAGAAGAGCTTGCGGCAGCTTGCAATACATTTGGTTCGGCTATCGTAGCAGATTGGTTCCCTGTACATAAATTAGCATCAGTAACTAAAAGAGTATATGTAGCGGCACAAAGCGAAGAAATTCCCGTTGTTGTTTCACCGCCCGGTGACCATGCATAAGTATAAGGCCCGGTTCCTCCCGTTAAATTTGTTCCGATTGTGCCATTGCATGTACCATTACAAGTAACGCTTGTTGTGGTAAAACCAAAGCTGAATGCGACAGGTTCAGTAATAGAAATTGTATTGGTTACAATACAACCATTCATATCCGTAACAACCGCGGAATAGGTTGCTGCACAAAGTGAACTCATAGAAGCTGTTGTCTGGCCAATCGGATTCCATGAGTAAGAATATGGCGATGTTCCTCCTGATGCACTAACCATTGTGGTTCCATCGCAAAGCGAATTACATGAAATATTTGTACCTGTTACTGTTGATGTTAATATTGCAGGTTCGGCGATAGTCAAAGTGCCCGTTATTGTACAGGTATTTGCATCTTGCACATTTAATGTATAAGTGCCGGGGGAAAGATTCGTGACAGTGCTGATTATTTCTCCTCCTGGCAGCCATGCATAGGTGTATGGTGTTGAGCCTCCCGAAACATTCGCTACCGCTCCTCCATTATTAAATCCGTTACAGGATACATCATTACCTGTAATAGTCATTGTAAGTACAGCAGGCTCTGTCACCGTTACTGTTTGAGTAGTGAGACATGAATTGGCATCTGTTATATCTATCGTGTAGGTTTGAGCACACAAACCTGTTCTTGAAGAAGTAGTTTGTCCGCCCGGTGACCATGCATAAGTGTAAGGGGCATTCCCTCCTGCAACAGAAACAGAAACACTTCCATCACAAGCACCTCCGCAGGAAACATTTGCAACAGTATTAGTTGTTGAAATGATTGCGGGTTCGGTAATATTTATTGCAACAAGAGTAACACAACCAAAATTATCCGTTATACTAACATTATATGTTCCCGCACATAATGAACTTACAGCAGTTGTTGTTTCTCCGGCAGGGTTCCACAAATATGCATAAGGGGAACTACCGGCAGTTACTGATACTGTTCCAACACCATTACAGGCTCCAAAACAATTTACATTAACCTGTGTGCTGGAAACTGTCGGGCCGGAAGGGTTGCTAACATTGGCCGTTGTGGCACTTGTACAACCAGCAGCATCCGTTATCGTCACGGTATAAGTGCCTGCAAAAAGATTTGTAATATTTTGTGTTATCTCGCCGCCTGGAGCCCATACAAATGAGAAGCCTCCGACTCCTCCGGTTGGCGCAAGAGTAATTCCACCATCGTTCGTTAAACACGTCGCATTGGAAACACTTGGATTAGCAGCTATTATAGGAGCCTCAGTTATTGTAACCGTCTCCGTGGTGACACAACTATTTGCATCACGTAAAGTGACCGTATATGTGCCTGCACATAATCCAGTTAAAGAAGACGTTGTTTGATTTCCTGGCAGCCACGCATAAGTGTATGGCATTGTTCCTCCCGCTGGTGTTGCAGTTACTGATCCATCACATACTCCGTTACAGGAAGCATTCGAAGCAGTTAAAGTAAGTGTAAGTGCGGCTGGCTCTGTAAGCGTAATAGTTCCTGTATTAAAACAACCAAGTGAATCAAGTACAGTTACACTATAAGCACCCGCACAAAGCCCGGTAATTGTTTGAGTTGTTTCCAAACCCGGTGACCAGTTATATGTGTAAGGGTTATTTCCGCCGGAAGGATTTGCAACTGCGATACCATCGCATGATCCGAAACAGGAAACGTTAGGTGATGAGAATGTAATGGCAATGTTTACCGTTTGTGCAATGTTTGCAGTGTTGGTCGCAGTACATCCTCTTGAATCTGTAACAAGAACAGAATAAGTTCCTATACACAAATTAGATGCAGTGGCTGTTGTCTGACCATCAGACCACAAGTAAGTATATGGTGCTGTTCCTCCTGTGGGACTTACATTTGCGGATCCGGCACAGGAAGAACATGTATTAACTATGGCCCCTAACACGGCATTAAGAAGTGCAGGCTGCGTTATTGTAACAGGTTGATTTGACTGACAAAGATTTGCATCTGTAACCACAACATTATACGCACCAGCGCACAAACCGGAAACAGATTGGGTTGTTGAACCACCAGTTGACCATACGTATGAATAAGGGCTGGTGCCGCCGCTCGGATTAGATGTAACTACTCCGTCACAAAGACCGGAACAGGAAACATTTGTTGCAGAAGGATTGGCACTAAGTACAACAGGTTCTGTTATCGTAACAGAATTTGTAACAAGACAGCTATTGGCATCGGTTAATGAAAAAGTATAGGTTCCATCACACAAACCTGTAACTGATGAGGTGGTTTGTGCGCCTGGATTCCATCTATAAGTATATGGCATTGTTCCGCCTCCTGCTAAAACCGAAGCAGTTCCATCACATACATTGTTACAAGTAGTATTGGTTTGAGATGGAGTTCCTGTTAATGCAGTCGGCTGAACTATAGTTACAGTTTGTGTTCCAGTACAACCGTTTGCATCTCTCACCGTTACTGAAAAACTGCCGGCGCATAGTCCCGTAATTGTTGCTTTGGTAGACGCATTGTTCCACAAATATGTATATGGCGCTGTACCACCCGCCGGGCTGGCAGCTGCCGCACCGGAACAAACTCCGTTACAGGTAAGTGAAGTAGAGGTTATACCAACAGTTAACGCAACCGGCTGAGTAATTGTTACTGTTCTTGTTAACACACATGCATTTGCATCCCTTATTGTACAAGTATACGTTCCGGCACATAACCCTGTAACCATCTGTGATGTTGCTCCTCCCGGCACCCAGGCATAAGTGTATGGTGCTGTTCCGCCTGCTGGTGTAACACTTGCTGTTCCAATACAACTTCCATTACAAAAAAGATCCGTTTTTGCAGTCCCGGCAGATAAGGCAACTGGCTGCGTAATGGATACCGAACCCGTGGCAACACAACCATTACCATCAGTAACAGTAGCATTATATACTCCAACACATTTACCGGTAATCGATGCGGTTGTCGCACTTAGTGAGCTCCACAAATATGTGTAAGCAGGTGTTCCTCCTGTTGGGGTTGAAGTAGCTGTTCCATCACACGAACCATTACAGGTTATGTTTGTATTTGTTAAGCCCGCTGCAAGTATAGGAGGCTCAGTTATTGTAATTGTTCCGGTAGCAACACAAAGTTTAGAATCTGTTACCGTAACAGTAAAGCTTGTCGCGCAAAGACCAGTCGCAATTGCTGTGGTTGCACCTGTGGACCAGGCATAAGTATATGGCGATGTTCCTCCTGCGGCATTTGCATTCGCTTTTCCTGTGCATAAACCAAAACATGTTACGTTAGTGGCTGTTGGAACTGAAGTGAGTGCAGAAGGTTCTGTAATAAGTATTGTTTGCGTTAGCGTACACCCCCTTGTGTCATTCACAAGAACCGTATAAGTATTGGGACATAATCCGGTAACCGATGAAGTAGCCTGTCCACCCGGAGACCAGGCATACGTATATGGAGAAGTTCCTCCACTGGGAGTAACACCAGCTGTAGCGTTGCACAATCCACCGCAGGTAACATTCATAGAAGATGTGGTTACCGCTAGTACTGCAGGCTGTGTAATGCTGGTGGTATAAGTAGTTACACAATTATTTTTATCAGTTACAGTAGCAGTATAAACACCCACACAAAGACTTGAAATCCCAGTTGTGGTTGCGGTGGTTGACCAGGAGTAAGTATATGGCGTAGATCCACCAGAGGGGGCAACACTTGCTATCCCATCACATAAACCGTTACATGAAATATTTGTTGAGGAGCCATTCGCGATTAGTGGATTTGGCTGAGTAATAGCCGTCGCACGACTGGTAGTACACAAATTCGCATCTGTTACAACAAGCGTGTATGTAGTTGCACACAAACCTGTAGCCTGGCTCGTTGTTTGTCCTCCTGGAGACCAGGCATATGAATATGGAGGCGTGCCGGGAGCTATAACCGGTGTGCTTTTTCCATCACACACACCGGAACAAGAAACATTTACATTGTTGAAGCCTACAATTGTAAGTAAACCTGGTCCTGTAACATTTGCACTGTTTGATACAGCAATTTCGCCACCATTGCCATCATCTGTAACTATGCAATAATAATTATCTACACACAGACCAGTTATAGTGGCTGTTGTTTGAGTAGATGTTACCCATTGATAAGAATATGGCCCAACCCCTCCGGAAACGGAAACGGTTGCAGTTCCATCACAGCGTCCATTACATGTTACAGGAGTTACTGTTACCGTAGCAACATGAGATAATAGCTGCTGACCATGATCAATAGTTATTTTACTATATGCTAAATCATTGCCTAGTTTTAAGTCTGTACTGGTATTTTTTTTGAATGTTATTTGCGAAGTGCCGGCGTTAAAATCTAAATTTTTTGTATCACTGAAATCCCACGTGCCACTCACTTTTACTTTTGAGCTACCTAATGAAAGACTTCTTTGATTGCTTCCGCTGCCAATAAAAGAACCGCATACTAAGTTTTTACCATTGGTGATAAATGTTCCTTTTTCCAGAGAAATTTTTGCCGCATTAATGCCATCAGTGAGTGTCCAAGAACCGGAACCGTTAAATTTTATTTCGCCTTTAAATGATTTGCCTGCAGAAGTTATAGAGCACGGTTGTGACGAAGTAAACTCAATAGTCCCATCAAGATTATTAACCACATTGGATGCAAAAGTTAAGGAGCCGCCAATAGAGATTTTTACATTTTTGGGAGCAGAAAAAATAGTGCCGGGTTGAACTTTCCCCCAGGTAAGATCTTTGCAATTAGCATCAGCAATTATTTTAACAGTTTGATTGGGGGCAGTAAACGATTGGGCATCGAAAATAACATTATCAACTACAGAAGGAATAGCGTTAGCAGATTTCCCGCCTGAGTTGTTAGACCAATGCTTCGTATCATTCCATTCTCCACTACCTCCTACCCAATACAAATTCACCCCAAACGCGTGAGAAACACCGATACTAAGTAATGCTGATAAAAAGAGTAAACGTATTATTCTATACACAATTATTAAATTGTCCTTTGTTTTACGAATAGAATTTAACCCAGTTACACGACCTTCTTTTAAGAATGGAAATATAACTGTTGAAAACTTGTTAAAAGTACGATTTAAACTGTAAAAAAACCAATTTTTATAGAATATTTGGTTTTTTACGCATTTGGTGTAAGAAAAACATGGAAGAGCCAAAAAGCAAGAAAGCTCCCGTTTGATGTAAGATCCCTAATAATAATGGAGCAGAATAAAGAATTGTAAGTACGCCAAGTAAAAATTGGAACATCACCACCCATAATAATAGGTCGGCACTTTTCTGTTGGAGAGGTGATAAAGTCATTTTTTTAGCGTTATACCATATATACAATATCAGGATAACCACTATATAAGCATTGTAGCGGTGTACAAATTGTACTCCGGCTCCCTTCTCCAAAAAATTTACCCATAACGGATCAAACGCCGTAATTGTATCCGGGAACCATTCGTCCCCCATTTTGGGAAAAGTAGGGTATCCAAGACCTACAACAGGTTTTAAGCCCGCAACAAAAGCCCCATAAATAATTTGAATGATCACAAAACCAAAAAATACTCTGCCGTTTTTTCTTAATGAAGATGTATCTGTTTCAATTTCCTGGTTCGGATAAATGAGATCGAGTGCATACCATAAAGTAAACCCAAAAACTATAAATGCGCTAATGAGATGCGCAGCAAGCCTGTAATGACTAACATATGGATTTTTTGAAAGTCCGCTTTTCACCATATACCATCCCAATACCCCTTGAAACCCACCCAATAAAAGAAGGATAATTCCTCTTCTGATCATTAAGGGAGATAATTTTTTCTTCCACAGGAAAAATAAAAATGGAACTATAAACACAAGCCCGATAAACCTTCCTAAAAAACGGTGCAAATATTCCCACCAATAAATGGATTTAAATTCTTCCAATGTAAAGTGAGAATTCCTCTGCTGATACTCCGGACTCTGCTGATATTTTTCAAAAGGTACCTGCCAATCGGCATCCGAAATTGGCGGCATAGAACCAACAATCATATTCCACTCCACCATCGAAAGGCCCGAATGAGTAAGCCTAGTGATACCTCCAATAACCACCATGATATAAATAAGCACACAGCCCGTGAGCAGCCAGATTATAATTGGTTTTTGAGATGTGCTATGCAAGAGAAATTTTTCTTCAACAAAAATACGCAATAGATCAATTGCTGCTTATTGCAGAAAATATTTATGTGTACTTTTATTCCTTAGTTGCTGGTTATTAGTTGTCAGTTCTTGATGGCAAACTAACAACTAACAACTAACAACATATAACAAACAACTTATTGACATGAAATTCGGAACTAAAGCAATACACGCCGGGCAGGAACCCGACCCAACAACAGGAGCCATCATGACTCCTATTTACCAGACATCTACCTATGTTCAGGAATCGCCAGGAAAACATAAAGGTTATACTTATGCACGTGGCAAAAATCCAACACGTGTTGCATTAGAAAAAAATATTGCTGCATTGGAAAATGCCGCGTATGCAATTTGTTTTTCGAGCGGGATGGGTGCCGAAGATGCTATTATAAAATTATTATTGCCTGGTGATGAGGTTATTGCTGCGGATGATCTATATGGCGGCACATACAGGATGTTCGAAAAAATTTATGCTCCCTTCGGAATAAAATTTCATTATGTAAATATGTCAGATGCAAAAAACATCAACAAATACATCAATGAAAAAACAAAAATGATATGGGTAGAAACTCCTACCAATCCTACCATGAAGATCATTGACATTGCAGCTTGTGCAACAATTTCAAAAAGCAAAAATTTAATTTTAGTTGTCGACAATACTTTTGCTTCGCCCTATTTACAAAATCCATTGAACCTTGGTGCATCCATAGTTGTACATTCTGCAACAAAATATTTAGGCGGTCACTCGGATGTTGTAATGGGAGCTCTTTGTGTCAATGACGAAAACTTATATACAAGACTAGCGTTCATACAAAATTCAACCGGCGCAAACCCCGGGCCAATGGATAGTTTCCTTGTTTTACGAGGAATAAAAACATTGCACGTGCGTATGGACAGACACTGCTATAACGGAAGAAAAGTTGCGGAATTTTTAAAATCACATCCGAAGATCGAAACTATTTACTGGCCGGGATTTCCTGATCATGCCAATCATGAAATTGCTAAAAAACAAATGAAAGATTTTGGCGGCATGTTGTCATTCTCCATGAAAGGAAACTCGCAAGAGGAAGCATTTAAAATGGCATCGAGCATGAAAGTATTTTCATTGGCGGAATCATTGGGCGGAGTAGAATCATTGATAGGTCACCCTGCAAGTATGACCCATGCTTCTATTCCAAAGGAAGAAAGAGAAAAATCGGGAGTGGTAGATTCTTTGCTGCGGTTAAGTATTGGTATTGAGGATGCAGAAGATCTTATCGCAGATTTGAAACAAGCGCTCGATTCTGTACGTTAAACAAGCATGAGAGTAATAAAAAAAATAGGCAAATGGCTTTTAATTGTATTGATCACACTCAATGTGGTTATTCTTATTTCCGGGAAAAGCTATTTATACAAGGGCATTTACAACACTTATGTAAAAGGCCGCTCAGGACCAAGCGTTGATGAATATACCATATTTGAAAACCGTGAAGTAAAGGCAGGAACAGAGCAGCCATGGGCTTATGCGAGCGATTACAACAAAGCACAGATTCCTGAAAACTTGTTGTCGGCGATGGAATCGTATCAGACAATTTCTTTTCTGGTCATACAAAATGATTCTGTCCGTTTCGAAAAATATTGGGATAATTACTCCAGCAGCTCCATCACCAATTCTTTTTCTATGGCAAAAACATTTGTCGGCATTTTAGTTGGCATAGCTATTGACGAAGGAAAAATAAAAAGTCTTGACCAGCCCGTTGGCGATTTTCTTCCAGAATTCAAAGAAGGCGACAATGCAAAACTTACTATTCGTCATTTGATTACCATGAGTACCGGAATAAATTTCGATGAGAATTATGTAAACCCTCTCGCCTACCCTGCTGCTGCTTATTACGGCGGTGATCTACGAAAACTGACAATGAATTATAAAGTAACAGAAGAACCGGGAAAGGTATTTAAATACTTAAGCGGCAATACCGAACTGCTTGCATTTGTGTTAGAAAAAGCGACTGGAAAAAAGATAAGTGATTACCTCTCCGAAAAATTATGGATTCCCATGGGTGCAAAAAATACTGCATACTGGAGCATGGATAATAATGGCAACGAAAAAGCTTATTGCTGTTTTAATTCCAACGCACTTGACTTTGCAAGATTTGGAGAACTGTTTTTGAAAAACGGAAATTGGAAAGGCAAACAATTAGTGCCTGAACAATTTGTAAAAGAATCTGTAGTTCCTGCACCTTTAGTGGATGAGGCCGGAAAAGAAAACAAAAAATACGGCTACTCCTGGTGGATGATGAATTACAAACAACACAATATTTTTTATGCAAGAGGAATTTTAGGGCAATATATATTAGTGATCCCTGATAAGAATATGATCGTAGTGCGATTGGGCAAGTTGCGTAAAAAAGATGAAGGAGATGATCACCCTGCAGATGTTTTTGTTTACCTTGATGCTGCGTTAGAAATGTATAAGTAAACGGCCATTCTTACTTAGCGCGCAATTCTTTTCCCCTTTATTCTTAATTGCCTTTTAAATCTCATTTTAAATACGATCATACTTTTTTTTACAATAATCCTTCACCTACTCTTCCGGCTTCCTACTTTTATTCGTAAATGATATTTCCCTTCTGCCAGGTTTCCAAGAGTGATTCTGGAGGAAACACCACCCATACCAAGAGTATGCAGCATGCCCCGATGTTGTTCCAATTGCTTAAAATCGAAAAGGATCTCGTTTTCTGTTACCTCCTTTTCATAACAAATGCGAGTTCCATCACTATATAGCCAATGAGGATCTGTTTCAAACACAAAAGAAATCCCTTCTTTCGAATCATACTTGAACTCTCCCATTAGCTTCCCATTAAAAGGAAAGTGGTATGTGGTGTCTCTCGGAGTACTTAAATTAATGTTTATTATAGTAGTGTCGTCCTTAACCGAAAGTCGTATGATTTTGTCCGAATAGCCTACGTATAATACCTTAAGTGTATAAGAGCCGGCAGGGATTTTTTCTATTTTATAGTCCCCAGATCTTGTTGACTTGTGTATTGTCTCTTCTTTATCTGACACCAAAACAAGCGTTGCATTTTGAATCGTCTCCTTTGTTAAAGCATCTCTGACAGAACCTTTTATTACACCTGTTTGACCATAAATAACCGGTGATAAAAATTGGATTATTAATATTAAAAAAACAAAAAATGATTTATACATTACCTCAGATTTACAAAAAAACGCGCCGATTTTATCTATTCCATAAAACTACCAAAATACACTAAACAAGCCATGAATTATGAATGTTTCGGATTCTCCTGGATAAGTATATTCGTATAAATCGTAAATTTGTAATTCGTAAATTCGAATTATGCGTAAAGATATTGTTCATCCTGTTGTAGAAGACATTGCCTTGGCCGTTGTGAAAGAAGAAAATGAACTGGCACAAGCAGAGTGGAATGTTTACATCATCAATTTAAAAAAAGAACCAATTACAGGCGTTTTGATCTCTTCGAAGGGCTATGGACTTGTAAATGATGAGAGTGTAAAAACATCTATCCTCCGCCATTTCATTGAAGAAATTCCTGCTAAAAGTTTTGCGAAAGTAGAGCTGATCATGGAAGACGTTTTTGGACTAAGCAACGAATATTGGGTAAGCTTTTATCTCAATAAAATGATGTACGATAAAAAATACATCTTTCTTGCCGAGAGTATAAAAGAAGATAATTTTATAACTATCCCGCTGATAAATAAAAAAGGGGTGATGATAAAGTAAGAAAATACAACTAGAATCTGATCAGAATAAAACTAAATTCATTTTGCGGAAAAATTTAATACAAAGGATATTAAAAGGCACGTTCTTGTCTGTTCTGTTATTTTTTTCCACCTCCTTTGTTACAGTCCTATATCAAATTAACAGTCCTTTACATAGGCAAATAAACTCAACCCTAGAAATTGGATTTCCATTTACATATTATAATCAGTTTTTTCTTGACCTTCCAATTCCAAATTCAGGCTGGCATTTTAATATGTTATTGCTCGATTGCTTTTTTACGTGGATAGTTGTGGTTGCGCTATATCTGATTTTAACAAAACAAAAAAAACCGTAGGTTTGAACTAATAAAATAACAAGAACATGCTTGACAACATTAACATCGAAGACGTACTTTTTCTTGACATTGAAACTGCTCCTATCGCTTATAAATACAATGAGCTGGATGAGAACATGAAAAAATCATGGGACCTTAAATTTCGTTATTCAGAAGAAACGCCCGAAGAACTTTACATAAAAGCGGGAATCTATGCCGAGTTCGCGAAAGTAATTTGCATATCGGTTGGCATTGTTACAAAGGGAAAAGAATACAAAACAAAATCTTTTTTTGGTGATGATGAAAAAAAATTACTGACAGAATTTTTTGGTCTGCTTCAATCCCATTACAACAAAGAACAGCATACGCTTTGCGCACATAACGGCAAAGAATTCGATTTCCCTTTTATTTGCCGCCGCGCATTGATCAACGGGTTAAAACTTCCGAAAATACTTAATATAGCAGGCAAAAAGCCTTGGGAAATAAAACACCTGGACACTATGGAGCTATGGAAATTCGGAGATTACAAAAGTTATACATCACTCACACTACTAGCGGCAGTTTTTGGGATTCCTACTCCTAAGGATGATATTGATGGCAGCCAGGTAGCAAAAGTTTATTGGGAAGAAAAAAATTTAGAGCGTATCGTTACTTATTGCCAGAAAGATGTTTTAACCGTTGCCCAGTTATTCCTAAGATATAAGGGGGAACCTATGATACAGCAGGAACAAATCATTATTGCAAGCTGAATTTTTCGCTAACTTTGTTAACGTAAATGAGATCCCTTTTAATTACAGCCATTTGTCTTTTTGTTATTGCTTGCAGCACTACAACTACAAGCAATAAGAATATGATGGATGAAGTTGTTAAGACCGAAAAGGGAATGCTAAGAGGTATTGACCTTGGCGCAAACCTGGAAGAAATAAAAAAAGCTGAATCGGCTCACATTTCAGAAGAAAGTCCTGATTACCTGTTTTACGAATTCCCGGTTGATTCAACTAACAACTATACCATTGCGTATACACTTGAAAATAATTCACTCAACGAGATACGTGCTGATATTTATGTCACTAACGATACCATTGCAAAAACTTTATGCGAATCGTTCATTTCATATTTTAGCAAACGATATAAAGAACCGCAAAAAGAAAATAATGTGCTTTGGTCATGGCTCACGTTATATAACAATACCTCCGTTCGGATTGAATTGATGGATGAAAGCGCAGACTATCATCATGTGGGTAAATTGTCATTGATCATTTACAAAGAGCCGGATATGGCTATGTAAAAACTGACATAGATCATTATTTATATGTGCTGCAATTTTTATTTTGCAGAAGAAAAAAATAAAATCATGGAGATTAAACCGGAGATCATTGAAAAAATAAAATTGCTGGATCAGAAGTATGCAGCAATGGGACAGGATTTAGGCGCTTACCTTGATGGTCTTTTATATTCAGAGCCGCTTACTTATTGGGATTACATTCAGTTGGATACATTACTTAGCATACAAAACCCGCGCACAGGGTTTCCTGATGAAAATATTTTTATTATGTATCATCAGATAACCGAGTTGTATTTCAAACTTAGTTTACACGAATTAAAACAAATTGGCGCTCAACAAGAACCAAGTGCTGCTTTCACTACAGCAAGACTACACAGGGTAAATAATTATTTTAAAAACCTTACCCACTCCTTTGACATTATGATAGAAGGAATGGAACGGGAACAATTTTTAAAATTCAGAATGTCATTGCTGGCTGCCAGCGGATTCCAAAGTGCGCAGTATCGCATGGTAGAAATTCACGCAAGTGATTTTATAAATCTTGTTGCCAAAGACGTTCGGGATAACTACAGAAATAAAAATTCGGGTATAGAAGAGATGTTTGAGCATATATATTGGAAAGCAGGTGCAACCGAACTTGATTCAGGAAAAAAAACATTGACGCTAAAGCAATTCGAGGAAAAATATTCAGTTCAATTGATTGGTCTTGCAAATGAATGTAAAACCAAAAATATTTGGTCTGTATATAAATCGCTTTCTGCCGAAGAACAAAAAGATCAAAAACTGATTAATGAATTGAAATGGCTGGATATAAACGTAAATATCAACTGGCCACTGGTACATTATAAATCTGCTGCCAGATACCTGCAAAAAAATCCGGAAGACATTGCCGCAACAGGAGGAACCAACTGGCAAAAGTATTTACCCCCGCGTTTTCAGAAAAGAATTTTTTACCCTGAATTATGGACAGAAAAAGAAATTGAAGAGTGGGGAAAAAATTGGGTAGAAGAACTGTTGGGCAGTAAAGTGTAAATTTTTACTTACAATACTTCTTCACATTATTGATAGAATTTTCCAGACCCCTGCTAGCGGCCGCTTTCCAATCCTCACAGGCCCCTGCAACATTTCCCATTAAATGTTTTGCGGCTCCCCTATTGTTGTATGCCTCAGAATATTTTGGGTCGATCATCAACACAGTATCAAAATCAGCAATAGCAGCCTGATAGTTTTTTAAATTTATTTGTAATGTGCCTCGTGAATAATAAGCGGTGGTGTAATTAAGTTCTCCCCTTATCGCCAATCCGTAATCGCGGATCGCCCCCGCATAATCTTTTAATTTTTCCTTGTTCAGCGCCCTGTTCAAAAGCGCTTTGGAATAAAGCGGGTTTAAACGAATAGCAATGTCATAATCTTTATTTGCCTCAGCATAATTTTCTGTTTTATCCTTTGCCGAACCACGTGATGCATACAGGTAATCCATATACAAAGAATTAGTGTCAGCCTTTTCAATCGCATCCGTAACCAATGTGATCGGGTTCTCCCATATTTTATTACGCTCATGCGTTTGCATTGCGAACAATCCGGCAACTACAATAAACGCTGCAATAAAATAATTTTTCCATTGGGGGTTTTGAGTCATTATACGATCGCAGAATAAAACCACGATCCATAATATTCCTATTGAAGCAATATAACTGTACCTGTCCGAAGTAATTGCCCTCCCAACAGGTATCACCTGAAGAATAACACTGATGGCAAAAAAGTAAAATAAAATTCCAAACACAAATTCTTTATAATAATTACGGAACTTCCAAACCAGAAATACGAGTAATAACAAAACAGCGAAAGAAATATAAAATATAATGGGCAACATTGCTCCCGTTTTTTGCGGATAGAGATACAAGGCAGATAGCTTAACCGGTATTATTGTTTTGACTATATAAAACAGTATGGTATAACTTGTTATGAATATCCTCTCTGCAATGGCAAAATCAGGAGCAACGCGTAAAGCCCCGGATTCCCGCTGCGAATAAATGGCGAGCAGACCAAATGTAACTGACAATAAAACATAAGGGATTTTTTCAACGATAGTTGATTTGATATTTCGCTTGAAAAGAAAATCAATTAAAAAAATAATTGGCGTAAGTACAACAGCCTGGGACTTGGATAACAGTGACAATATAAAAGCCGCAATGGAATAATAATAGTATTTCTTTTTGCCATTTTCCTGTGTATATCTTACGTAAAAGATCAACGAGACAAAAAAGAAAAGCGAGTACAACAGATCTTTCCGTTCACTTATCCATGTAACAGATTCTACCCGCATGGGATGAATGGCAAATAATAATGAAACAACAATGGCGAGAATAGGTTTTAATGATAAGCGTTTTAGTAAAAAAAATAAGAGCACAACATTTATCAAATGCAAAATAATATTGTGTAAATGGAATTTCTGAGCATCGTAACCACTCAGTTTATATTCAATGGCGTAAGACAAAGTTGTTAAAGGGTGGTAATTGTCTTCATCGATACTGGTAAAAATCTCTGGGATAGAAAAGTTTGTTACATGGGGATTATTAAGAATGTAAATATTGTCATCCCAATTTGTCTGCCAAGCGCCACTGGTAGCGTTTGAAAAAACAAACGCGGTAACAATAACTACAATCAATAAAAGAAAAGTTGTTAGACTCTCGCCTTTTACTGCTGGTTGTTTCTTCGGGGCTTTGCTTTTCATGATTCAGAGAATCAAAGCAAATTTATTAGGATTTTTCTATTTATTGGCAAAGAAATCTTTTTATCGTAGGTCTATTGAAAAAATTAACTGAGAAAGAAAAATTATTACTTCTCTACCCAATCACCGTGTTCTTTGATAAGATCGATAAGCGAATCGACCGCGCTTTCGGAAGGGATATTCCGCTTTACTACTTCTTTGCCTTTATAGAGAGTAATTTTTCCAATGCCGGTACCAACATAACCATAATCCGCATCAGCCATTTCACCAGGACCATTTACGATACATCCCATGATACCGATCTTCACTCCTTTTAAATGATCGGTGCGTGAACGGATCTTTGCAGTTGTTTCCTGGAGATCGAAAAGTGTTCTGCCACAGGATGGACAAGAAATGTATTCTGTTTTTGAAATGCGTGTGCGTGTTGCCTGCAAAATTCCGAATGCAGTTGAATTAACGTTTTTTTGAGGGATTTTTTCTGCGTTTTTATCCGCCGAAGCCTCGGCGAAGGCGGACAACCAAATCCCATCACCAAACCCATCGAGAAATAATGCACCTGCATCTGTAGATGAATACAATTGAAATTGCTCTTCATTTACATTTGAATAATTTCTTTTTATAATAACCGGAATTGAATTATTATTTTTTATCAACTCAAAAAATGCAGCACGCTGTTCCGCCATTCCGTGATCACTGTTAGTTTCGAGAACAATAACGCATGTCGCGTCCAAACTTTGAACTTTAAACTTTGTCCCGATAGTTATCGGGACTTGAGCTAATAAATCATAGTTGGCAACAATAAAATTCAATTCACTGCTACCTTCTTTTTTTGATAACCACCCTTCAGTTGTAAACAAAGGATAACAACGAATTTTATTTTTCAGCTTACCCCACACCTCTGCATCATAAATAATTCCAAGCGTTCCGGGAATTTCAAAATCAACTTCGTTCTTTCCAACATAAATAAAATCGCAAGCCTGATCAGTTATATTCCATTTGTCAAGCGGTACAGAATAATTATATCCCACCGCAAATAATGATGCAGGTGTTATTTTTTGTTTCTCAGAAAAATCTGCAATTACGCGAGGGACATTGTGTCCGCCGATATTCAATACCTCTACGCTTTTCCTTTTCGTATACTCAAATGGAGAGAATGCTTCGGGTTTTGGGTTTTGGGTTTTGGGTTTTGAATCAATATTTAACCCCAAACTCGAAACCCGAGACTCATAACGATTCACCAACTCCTTCGCCACCGGAATTTCAAACTCGGGCTCTTCTGTTAATGAAACACGAATGGTATCGCCTAATCCATCCTCCATCAATGTTCCAATCCCTACTGCCGATTTTATTCTTCCATCTTCTCCATCACCGGCTTCTGTAACTCCTAAATGCAAAGGATAAATCATATCGGGAGTCATTCCCGACTTTTGTCGGGATTTCGCTTCGCTCAACATTTTGTTAACCAACAAACGGTAAGCCTGCACCATTACCTGCGCATTACTCGCTTTCATTGAAAGCACGATGTCATAGTAATTATTTTCCTCGCAAATTCTCAAAAACTCAAATGCCGATTCAACCATTCCTAATGGTGTATCGCCATAACGACTTAATATTCTATCGCTCAGTGAACCGTGGTTTGTACCAATACGCATTGCGGTACCATACTCTTTACAAATTTTTACAAGCGGAGTAAAGCGCTCGCGGATTCTTTCTAATTCCGCTTCGTATGTTGAATCGGAATAATCAATGTGTTCGAATTTTTTTTTGTCGGCGTAATTACCCGGATTCACTCTCACTTTTTCTATTATGCGCGCTGCATGCTCCGCTGCATTAGGCGTAAAATGGATATCGGCAACAAGCGGTGTGGTATAACCACGTTTACGCAATTCATTTTTTATGTTCTCTAAATTTTTTGCCTCATTGATACTTGGCGCTGTAATGCGAACCAATTCACAACCAGCTTCTATCATGCGAATACTTTGCTCAACGGTTTTAATCGTATCCATTGTATCGGTAGTCGTCATACTTTGTATGCGGATAGGATTATTACCACCAATGCCAATATCACCCACTTTTACTTCACGGGTTTTGAAGCGGGAGTATTCGAAAAGGCTATTACAATATTTATTTTTTATTTCCACTTCGTAATCATTCGTATAGATTCGTAATTCGTAAAAATCATTTGTTATTCAAATATTTCTTTAGAATCCCATTTACAAATATCGTAGATAAAATAATAAGAGTGCCAATAAAAAATCCGGTTGTCATTTGTTCGTGTTCATGAAAAATAAAAAACGCAAAAATTATTCCGTAAATTGTTTCCAGGTTTAATGTTAACGATACTGTATACGGACTTATTTCTTTTAATATATACATACCGATCAAAAAAGGCAAGGTTGTGCAAACCAATCCAAATACCAGCATATAAATCCAATTTTGTGTTGAAATAACTAGCCAGTGTGGAGAAAATATGCCAACACAAACAACATAAATAGTAAGTCCAACAAAGCCTCCAAGCATTTCATACAATGCTATTTTAGCTGAATCGATCCCTTGTTTAACCATTACTCCATTTAATACTCCAAATATTGATGAAGTAAGGGCTGCCAAAATTCCCAATACAATTCCCGTTTTATAATTCGACTCCACATTAAAAATTAAGAGCAAGGCGCCGATCACCATTGCACCAAATAAAAGTTCGTACCACAATATTTTTCTTTTGAAAAAAATTGGCTCTATAAAAGCCGTAAATAAAGAGCCTGCTGAGAAACAGGCCAGCGTAACAGAAACATTACTTTCTTTTATCGCGGCATAAAACGCGACCCAATGTATCGTTACAATTAATCCTACGGAACATATTTTAAGCAGTTCCATTTTAGTTGCCCTGAGAGAAATCTTTTTATAGATCATAAATCCAAAAATTCCTATAAGGGCAATTGGCAAACGCAACCATACCAATTGAATCGCCGGTAAATCAATGGCCTTACCAAAAATACCGGTCCAGCCCCAGATAAAAACGATGAGGTGAAGTAGTAAGTAGTTACGGTTTAACGAGGCCAAAAGAAGAGATTAGACCCCAAAGGTAAAGTGAAATTTTGGACTAACTTTACATATTAAATTCCACACATTTGACGAAAAAAACCCAGTTTTAATACCCAAATCTATAAAATCAGACTTTTGATAATGTTCAAAAAATAGATACTTCGCTTATTTTATTGGCCATATTTTTGTTTGTATAAATCACTGCTCATGTTAACATTCATATACAACTCTATACTAATTGTGGCCAAAACTTTTGGATTTAGAAAAGTAGTAGCAAGGCCAATTGCTATCGAAAATGAGACGGAAGCAAAATCGGTTTATGATATCAAACTTAAAACGGCAAACGGTAAAGAGATTTCATTTTCTGAATACAAAGGAAAAAAGATATTGATCGTAAATACATCTTCAAAATGTGGGTTTACTCCGCAATTACAGGAACTTCAACAACTACATGAAAAGTACGGTGAAAAAGTTGAAGTCCTTGGATTTCCCAGCGATAATTTTGGGATGAAAGAGTCGAAAATAAATATTGAAGAATTCTGCCAGGTAAATTACGGAGTAACATTTAAAATATTCTCTAAAGGAAATGTAAAAGGTGAACAATCCAGCGAATTATTTTCCTGGCTTTTTACAAAAGAACAAAACGGATGGAACGATAAATCACCTAGCTGGAATTTTTGCAAATATCTTATCAACGAAAAAGGCGAACTCGAAGCTTGCTTTTCTTCAGCAGTAAGTCCGTTAAGCAGAGAGGTAATTCAATTTTTGAATTAAAAAGGCGCTACTCCTCAACTACCTTTACTTCATTAACAAGTATTTTTTTCCACAAAAAGGGAATGGAACGAATAGTATAATTCACATTTACTTTCTTCCCTATTTCAAATTCATTGGCACCAATAATACTTATTGAAGCATACATTGTTCCTGTTTTTTCAGCAGATAATTCCAGTTGGTAGGACTCTCTTATAGGTACAGATCCTGTTTGACGTGTGCCATTATACTGAGTATAGGTTGATGCTGGAACAAATTTTTTATTCTTAATTATTGCAATCGCAGAACCAGTTTCCGCAGGACCCAAAAATGCATACGCAATAATTACAGAGAAAAGTCCGAGAAGAATTATTGGACCCCAGGTTAAAAATTTTTTTGTGGGAGACATGCACAACAAATGTACGCGAAATAATGTCCTTACCTCAGCAGGTTTACATGGCCGATTTTGTTTATTCGTTGCGACCCGTTATCGGTGGTTATGTATGAAGTCTGCCATATGTATACACCTTGCGGCGCATCGCCATTTCCAAATTTACCATCCCAGCATCGGTCAATACTAGTGGAAGATGAAACTTTTTCTCCCCAGCGATTGTAAATAGTTATTTCAAATTTTTTAATGTCAATTCCTTTCGCCGCAAACACGTCGTTAATACCATCTCCATTTGGAGTAAACGAATTAGGGAAATAAAGTTCACAACCCGAAATAACAATTGAAGTATCAGAATTTACTTCACAGTTACCTTCAAAAATTTTGACAATATATTTTCCGCTTTCCAGAGCATTTATTTGTGGTGTTGTTTCTCCTGTGTTCCATAAATAATTTATGTTGGAATAATAACCTGCATCAAGAATAACTTCATCATCACATAATGAAATTGTTTGAGGTAAATTTAATTGGTATTGTCCCGGAGTTCCTGTAACAGCAAAAGAAATAAAAGCACTATCTAAAAATACTTTTACTGACGGACTGCCACTAACCAAATCTATTATAGTGTATGGACTAAATTGCAAAGAATATGTTCCGATGCAAAGTTTGCCAAGATTAAAAGTATCTGCATTAAAACACTCAACCGTAAAGCCGGGTTTGGGATATTCGGCTTCTATCTCAATATTATTTCCCGTAACATTAGGGGAGTTCTAAAAATAGAATGTTAAAAACAATCTAATAAAATCGTATCTA
>CAZQIC010000045.1:0-31476 GCA_964593555.1 uncultured Bacteroidia bacterium
TGTCAGAATAAGAGTGTACTCAGCCGAAACAGGAAGGTTCTCGATTGAAAAATCTCCATTGCCCTGAGTAAGTTCTCCTCCTACCAACACAGATCTGGATGTTTTAGAGATGCTATCCTTTTTTTCTATAAATAATTGGACAGGACAAAACTCTACTGGTTTCAGTGAATTTTCATCCACTATTTTTCCATAAAATCTTGCATTGGTCTGACCAGGGCCCATCCCGGCACCTTGGCCCCTTCCTTGAGAAAAAAGTATAAAAGAAAAGAGTATAAAGGACCCGGACAGTATAAAAATCTTTCGCTTCACAAATCTCTGTTTTATTTTAGAATACAAATTTAATCACACAAATCAAGCCAATTCATAAATTCCGACAAACTGCGTTTTTAACTGTTTAAATATGCTTTGGGCCTATATATTGTCATTAAAAACACTATTTATGCAACCATTTTTTTATATTTGCAGTCTTATATACTTATAAAGTATAAAACTAATTTTAAAAAAAATGCTAAAAAAAAATATAAACAAGCTGGTTTCTTTCGTCGCGGCCTTTACCTTGTTAATGGGTTCAGATGCAAAAGCATCGCATATTGTTGGTGGTCAAATTGAATATAAATGGATAAGCGGAAACGTTTACGAAATAACCCTTAATTTTTATAGGGACTGCGTAGGTATTTCTCTTCCACCATCTGTGCAAATTTGCTTTTTCGACAAGTTAACAGATGCTGCTGGCCCCAGCATTACGATTCTAATGGATACCAGCTTTATCCTTGCTTTGGGAGACGCCTGCTATACACCTCCCGGTGTTTGTGTACAACTCGGTGTATTTACTGATACCATTTCACTTGCCAATAATCCAAATGGATACTACATGATGTATAGTACTAGTGCAAGGAATAGCATCCTTTACAATGTTAATCCAAGCAACATGACTTGGTATACCGAGATGCCAGACCCGGCATTACATAATTCTGGCCCGCATTTTATTAATTACCCAAGAGCTTATTTTTGCCATAGTTACCCTAACTACGAACAATTATCAGCAGTGGATGTTGATGGAGATTCGCTAAAATACTACATGGAAATTCCGCTTCTTGGACTTTTAGGTTGTGTCGCTAAGCCAGCCGGCGGTTACTCTCAGGTTACTTATCGAAACGGATGTTCTGTGGCACAGCCATTAGGCGCAGGCTCAGTGCAGCCAGTGATGGATGTTGTAACAGGAGTAATGAATTTAACACCCAATGTATCTTTACTTGGAAGATTAGTTGTATTGGCTTATAGAGTTGAAGAGTGGAGAAATGGTATTAAAATTGGTGAAACAAGAAGGGATATGCAGTATACTGTTTTGACTTGTCAACCTAATATACCCCCATACTTTACTGAACAACCAAACTATGGTAATTACGCAATTGCTGCAGGTGAAGAACTTTGCTTCAACATAAAAGTATCCGATCTTAATATTGCTTTTGGAACACAACCAGCTAATGGTGTATTCTTAACTTATGACTCTGAAATGCTTGACCCGGTTTCAAACGCACCTAAAGCTACTATTACACTTAGTCCTCTGGACAGTGTTACTGCCCCTGATACGGCCAGTGTTAAAATTTGTATTGCTACAAGATGTGACCAGATAAGACCTGAACCATATAGGTTTATTGCGCATGGTAACGACACATCCTGTTATGGTGTAAACACTATTGATTATAAGCTCGATGTGCTCGTTGTATTACCCGGTATTGTTGACCTGTATCCAAACATTTTTACTCCAAACGGAGACAAGAAAAATGATACATTCAAAACCAATGCTTTGCCACCTTATTGTTTTGATGAGTTTGAGGTAATTATATACAACAGATGGGGTAATCAAGTGTTCACATCAACCAATTTCCTATTTGCATGGGATGGAAAAAACAAAAATGGAAAAGATGAGGATGACGGGGTATATTACTATACTCTTAAATCAAAATTCCAGGAGACTGCTAATGAAGAACGTGGATTTGTTCATTTGATCAGGTAAAACTCGCTTAAATAATAAATAGAAAAGCCTCCTAAATATTGGGGGCTTTTTTATTTTCATCTACCTCCTCCATAATGGGATCTTCATCATCTGGTTCTTCCTCCCAATCATACTTTATTCTTTGCGGCCCCTCGTTCCTAAAATGAAATGCTGTTATTATTCCTGCAACAGACCCAAGAAAATGCGACTCCCAAGATGTAGCACGACTTATAGGGAACACCCCCCAAATCAATCCGCCATAAATAAAAGTTACCAATAATGAAAGTGCCAATAAGCGTTTATCAGATCTGAATATTCCACTAAAAAAAAGAAAGCAAACAAAACCATATACCAGGCCGCTTGCACCTATATGATACGCTTGCCTGCCACCAAGCCAAACCCACAAACCCGTCATAATGTATATCCAGAAAAATATAGAAAACGCAATAGATTTATACATATAGAACATGATCCAACCAAGTATCAGCAATGGGATCGTATTTGAAAGCAAATGGGAATAGTTGCCATGTATCAATGGAGAAAGCAATATGCCTGGCAAGCCTGATAAGCGCCTTGGAAATAAACCATACCTCACAAAACCCATTTCAAAATAACTGTCAAATATGAGTAATGCCCAGAGCACGCAAACAAATAAGGCAGGAAAGAGAATACCTGTTAAAACATCTTTATCATGATTATCCATAACAATTATACTTCAATTAAAAAAAGCTAAAAAAAACTGTTCAACAACAATGCCATGAAACTTGAATGACGCATTGTCATTAATACAAAATGCCAAATCTGTTAATGTAAATTTTAAAAAGGAATCCTTTTTTACATCGAAACGGTTTCTTTAATAGTCCAATACATCAAAAACTTTGGCCCATAACAGCCACTATATTGGCATATGTATTAAAAGCCAAATTGTCCTCTGGACTAATTTAATCTAAGTAATGATGTAATACTGGTTCTTATTAAAAGATACACCTTAATGATACCACCAAATTTCTTCCGGGAGCACTAAACCCAGATGCAAAATAACGATAGTGTTGATCAAGAATGTTTTCCAGTCCAATATTAACGCTCGTGTTTTTTGGAATCTTGTAAGCCACTTTAACATTTAATGTTATCCAAGAGGGCATACCAACTGAAGTAGCATATTGTTCATTATCTTCTCCGCTCGAACTATAATCCTTTTTTCTTTTCCAGCCATTATAGATTGCGTAAAATTCAGATTCAAACTTTTTTGTTTTATAGCGTAAACCGGTAATTCCATGAATTGGAGGAATATGGTCGAGAGGAATAACTTTATCATTTTCGGTATCATTATACCTTCCGTAGGTAAATGTAATATTACTTCTAAATGAAAAATGATCATTGAAGTCGGAATAAAACCCTCCTGAGAATCCATAAATAAATGCATTGTTAGCATTTTGCATTGCAACAACTTTACTTATAGTACCATCAAACAAAATAGAATCATTACCATTGAGCTTGAAATTTTTCACAACAGCGGAGTTATTAAGGAAGGTATAAAAGCCCGTAAGTTCAGTCTTGGTCTTATCTTCATCACAAACTTTTTCAATTGTTAACTCTCCATTTATTGTATACTCAGGCTTCAAATCCGGATTAGGAACAATGAGTATACCTGCAGAAGATTCAAAAACTTTTGTAAGATCATCTACATTAGGAGATTTAAAACCCGTTGAACCTAAAACAGAAAATCTCCAGCCTTTACCCGGCATAGCTACTAATCCTAAATTTCCGGTTATAGCATTATTGTTTTGCTCTGCCGTTTTATAGGGAAATGGAAAAAAAGTAGTATCCGCAAAATTAGCTTTCAGGCCATACATACTAAACCGTACACCATCATATAGTTTAAGTTTTTTGCTAATGTCCCAGGAATGCGAAACATATGCTGCGAAAGAATTCATTGTACTTCCAGCGTCCGGGTATCGTGTACTGGAAGGACTTTCAACACCGGTTTTAATATTTGTAGAATGGGCTTTTGATAATACATTGTTATAGGTAGCTTCAATACCATACCTTAGCTCATGTTCCTCTTTCACTACTTTTTTAAGATCCGCATTTAAAGAGTATACCGAGACATTTTCGATTTGGTAAGTTTTTTTTGAACTGCCAAAACGCCTATTGATACGAGACTCGTCAATGTTTTGATAGGCCATAATTACATTCATATCGTCAAACAATTTTCCGTCCGATCTTACATTTAATTTATAAGAAGCAAACATTCTTGTTTGCGGACCATAATACCACTCAGCATATTTTAATATACCTGAGCTAAATTCTGTTAGCCTGTCATAACGAGGAATATTAGACGAATTAGAATATTGAATATTTACGAGATGATCAATTTTATCACTTTGTTTAAAAAGTATTTTTTCCATCAAGTCTATTTGATTGTAACCAGATTGCTTTTGAATATTAGGATCTTTGTTAACCAGCATAGAATCCTTGTCGTTGATACGCTCGGCATAATAGTATCTTTTGCCAAAAGCGGTATCATAAGGGTTTGAGAAATTGCCCGAACGCATATCTCCAAAATCACTGAAGGTAATACTTGTTAAAAAAGCAATTTTCTTTAACCCTATATTAAAATCGACATGTGCAGTTGCTTCGTTATTACAAGATGAATAGCGAGTCATGGCGTTTACACCAAAGTTTATTTTATCTCCTGTTTGAAGTTTTGGTTTTTTTGTATAAAAATGTATCACGCCTCCCAAAGCATCGCTTCCATAAATAACCGATGATGGACCAAATAACACTTCAGTTCTATCAATCATATTATTATCAACAGTAATTATACTCTGAAGATGACCCGCCCTGTAAATCGCATTATTCATTCTTACTCCATCTACCACTAACAAAACCCGGCTCGCTTCAAACCCTCGCAATACAGGGCTTCCGCCTCCCGCCTGGCTCTTTTGAACAAACACCTTCCCCGAATTTATCAACATATCTGCAGATGTTTGAGGATTGGAAAACTCAATTTGTCTTGACTTTAATATTTCGATTTTATATGGAACATCAGAAGCCTTCTCTTCAACTTTATTGGCAGAGAAAACAACCTCATTTAAATTAACATATTTGTAAATTGTATCCGAATTTTGCGATTGAACTGTTTCCTGGGAAAACAATTTGGCAAAAAATAACAACGAAAGTATTGGCAATAAAAATACTTTTTTCATACCGATTAGTTTGATTTAAATAAAAATGAAAGTAGAACTCTTGCATGGAGCTCCTACAAATAAAAAAAATTATGCCATATCTGGAGGAGGAGTAGGAACCTCCCTTACAAAAGAATTCAGCGGAGAACGGAAACCTGAAACGTAATTTTCAACATCAAAGCAAATAATTGTGATTAGTAAGGCTGATTTAAAATTTTCACTCAAATATTTATCAAAAAAAATATTAAAACTTTTAGATTTGGTTGTTCCTGAAAAAGGCAAAGTATTATCATTAATAAATTTAGAGAAGTTTTCAAAAAAATGCGTTTCTCTTTCATCATCAATACAAACCAAATTCACGCCCCCATTAGTATCAACACTTTTCTTTATTAAATCATAACGCGACCCTTGATAATAAAACTCATTCTCCTCCAGCCACTCCAAATGCCGAAACTCATCAGAAGAAAAATGCAGCGTAACTTTTCCTTCAAACGAGTCTGTTTCCATAGATAGTTTAACGGCTTCTTTTATCAGTTGTCTTTGCAAATAAAAAACAAAATATGGACATAAGATCCCAAAAGCGAATACAGGAAGAAGTAAGAAAGTAACTACCCTATTGACAATCATTAGCACCAAATTAAATAATATATTATAAAAATGAGCTAAAACAAACAATTCATTTATGCACCAGCTATACCAATATTTGCTAAATTTATGGTTCAAATTTAACTTATGAGTGATACGCCAGAACATGTACATTGCCTTATCATTGGTTCAGGTCCTGCAGGTTATACAGCTGCAATATATGCAGCCCGTGCAGATCTTAAACCTGTTATGTACCAAGGATTACAGCCGGGAGGACAATTGACAATAACAACTGAAGTAGATAATTTTCCGGGATACCCGAAAGGAGCACACGGCCCAACAATGATGGAGGATTTCAAAGCACAGGCTGAAAGGTTTGGAACAGACGTACGCTGGGGGATTGCCAGCTCCGTTGATTTCACAGGTCCTGTGCACAAAGTAATTATTGATGAAAAAACTACGATCACCGCCGACTCCGTAATAATTGCAACAGGAGCATCAGCAAAATGGCTGGGCATTGAATCAGAACAGCGCCTTAATGGCTTTGGTGTTTCTGCATGTGCCGTATGTGATGGGTTTTTCTTTAAGGGACAGGATGTAGCTATTGTTGGTGCAGGAGATACCGCAGCTGAAGAAGCAACTTACCTCGCAAAACTTTGCAAAAAAGTTTATATGATAGTAAGGCGCAGTGAAATGCGCGCCTCAAAAGCCATGCAACACAGAGTGCTGAACACACCTAACATAGAGGTTTTATGGAACAGCGAAACTGCTGAAATTACAGGAGGACAAACAGTTGAAGGAGCCATTATAAAAAATATAGAAACAAACGAGGAACGAAAATTGAATATCACCGGCTTTTTTGTTGCGATAGGACACACGCCAAACACAGGAATATTTAAAGGCTGGTTAGATATGGACGAACAGGGTTATATTAAAACGACCCCCGGCACCAGCAAAACAAATATTGAAGGTGTTTTTGCAAGTGGTGATGCGCAGGATAAGGTTTACCGGCAGGCCGTAACTGCCGCCGGCACAGGATGTATGGCTGCACTTGATGCAGAACGTTATTTAGCTACAAAAGGCGTACATTGATCAATTTGTTTAAAATCGCTTAACTGATTATATTAGAAAACTGATTACCATTGCCTCGATGAAAAGAGTACTTACAGTAGTGTTATTTCTCTTTCTCCCCTATTTCGCTTTTTCACAGCGATTTGCGGGACAAATACCTGTGGAGAAAAAATACAAATTCAAAGATGTTTACGACTCTACATATGGAATAAACATTTACGAAAGACTTATTACTGCATTGGAGGCAGATTCAGTAAGGAATGATAAACGAGGGTACGCCTGCCAGGGATGGGTTGAAGATTTCTATGAAAACGGAGCGCTGCTTCACAGAGGATATTATATTGATGGTCAGATAAAAATTTTTAAAAATTATTATGACAACGGAAAACTTGAAAGGGATTTTAAATTGATCGATTATAAAAAATCGAAAATGGATATTTTTCATAAGAACGGCAAACCTAAAGTTGAAATGTTATATAATGAAGGAGCTGTTTTAAAGGAAACCGACTATTATGAAAATGGACAAATAGAGTATACCGAAGAGGCGGACAAAGATGGAATGGTAAAAGTCCGCAATTCATTTTATGAAAATGGAAAACCTGAATCGACCTTTGAAGTAAGCGACAAAAAGAAAAATAAATACAGTAAAAAAGAATATCACTCTAACGGCAATATTAAAGAGGAAGGTATTCTTGTTTATAGTGAAAGTTCCCTTGATTATGTAAAGGATGGTGAATGGAAAACATATGACGAAAAGGGTAATCTCATTTCCGACGAAATATACGTTGGCGGCGAAATGAATCAGAAGAAAAAATAAACTCTCAAAAATATTTACAATTAGCTTTCTGTAATATCCTTTTGTAAAAGATAAACTCAAAGCTAGAGGTAATGAAGATGCTAGTGTAAAATTAATGTTTCTGCTTCTTTGGATTTTGACGATTGTCCCAGAAAGAAAGCAGTTTTATTTCACTTTTCTGTATCTGATAATAAAGTGATGTTTGCCTGGTCAACACGCACTTGCGTATATGTTTCTTTTTAGTAGCTGGATATGCTTCTGGGGTATTTATTAAAAGAGTAAGAATTTTTGCAACTTTTTTCTCAAACGTATCAGCCTCTTTTTTTGTCCACTTAACTTTTATTGTATCTACAATATGGACATAAGTTATCTATACTTTTGGGTGTCCATTTAATAGCCCTTTCCAAAAACTATGCTTTAAGTCTTGCTTTTATTTTCTTCATTGCTTCTTCGTGGGAAATAAGCTCTCCTCTTTCTGCTTGGGCTAATCCTTCTTGAATAGACGCTTTTTCAGCTTCACCTAATTCATCCCACCAATCTTTCTCTTTTGTTAAAGAGGCAACATAGTTTTTAATCTTTTTCAAGATACTGGTATCTTCGGTTTCAACAATAACCTTATGCAGATAGCTTTTCAATTCGGCTGTACTCATGTGAAGCAGTTTTAATTACAACAAATATACCCCTAAAACAGCAAAATAAAAAAGGCAGGAATGATGTAAGAAATACCGTAATTTTTGATGAATTACGTTCATTCATTTTTATACATTTGAATGATGCTATTTTTATCTCTGATACCTACGGTGTACCGAAGTTTTACATTCAGAAAAAGTGGAGAAGAGTGTATTAGTAATTAAATTCGTTAATTAAAGTAATTTAAAATGGTTCAAGTCCCTTTATCTGCACCAAGGCTAAACCATCTACCCCGATCCCGCTGAAATGGCGGGATTAATTCGATTAAGGCTTTCAAAGGTGAAAGCCTTAATCGAATTAATAAAAATACTTATGATCATGACCTGTTCGCAGGGGTGGAATTGTGGAATCAGGTAAACAAGCCGTAAAAAAATCAACTCCTTATTAAAGAACTCGATTACAATAAATATCAAACATTTCTACTACTCCTACCCTACCACCAGTTCTATCAACGATTCTTCCTGCAGATATTTCTTAGCAAGTTCAAGCAACTGCTCCGGCGTTGTATGCCTTATTGAATCAAGGTATTTGTCATAGTAAGTATAATCCAATCCATAATCCATTATACTTTTAAACTTATCGGCCAAAGCAAACGGACCGCTTGCGCTTCTCAAAAAAGTACCCAGCATATAATTTCTTACCAGCTCCAATTCATTTTCAGAAATAAGATTTTCTCTGATCGTTTTTATCTCTTTATAAATTTCAGTAAGCGCCTTTTCTCTTACATCTACACCCACTTCCGTTGAAATAAAAAAGTATCCGGTGTCCTGCATGGATACAAGTCCGGAACCAATTCCGTATGTATATCCTTTATCCTCCCTGATGTTAGACATAAGTCTTGATCCAAAATAACCACCCAGCGCACAATTCAACAATTGCATAGGAGCATAATCGGGATGCGTTTTATTAAACATTGTTTTTCCAATACGCAATGCCGACTGAATAGCATCCTCCCATTGAACAATATTTTTTTGTTTTGATGTTGTATTAAAAGCCGGAGAGTTATATGAAGACGCACCGGAATCCGTTTTCCAGTTATTATCTCCAAAATGTTTATTCAGCGCTGTTAAAACATTATCATCTACTTTTCCGGAAACAACTATTTTACAATTATTGCTTCCATAAAAACTTTTATAGAAAGATGAAATATCTTCTCTTGTGAGCTTATCATAATCTTCCAGTTGTACATTGTAACCATAGGAATGCTGTGAACCAAAGATAAGTTCTGCAAACTTTTTCCTCGCCACGCTGCTAACTTTTTTACTACTTACTATGTATTTAGATTTCCTGTTCCTAACATATGTTTCCACCTCATGTTCCGGGAAGGAAGCATCTTTCAGCACCTGCTCAATGATCGGCAATGTTTTCAGTAAATGTTTATTAAGAGAGTAAATGGTAAGTATCGCATTGTCTTGTGAAATCTCCGTTTCAAAAAAGGCACCGTAATAATCTATCATATCAGCAATTTGTGCCGCGGTATGTTTAGATGTACCCTCAACGATCATGCTATTTACCGCAGCAGCAACAACCGGCTTTTGCTGTTGTTTTATGCCGGCGGTAAAAATAAATTCAATACGGACAATCCCCTGTGTTCCTGCATTAATTGTATATACCGGAATATTATTATCAAGCTTCGATTGTTTTGCTTCTATCAGCTCAACCTTATCAATTGTTTTAAAATCCGGGATCGTTAATCTGTCTATAGCTACCATACCTCTTTAATTTTTATTTGGACTTGCTTAAATAATATAAGGTTGAACTGTTTTCTTTTCTGAAAATTTTATTTGCCTCCGCTTTTATGTCTTCAGCCGTAACAGCCAAATATTTTCCTACCTCTTTATTTACTAACTCTGCATTCCCCAGCAATTCTGCAAAAGCCAATTCCATTGCCTTATTAAGAACCTCCATCTCAGAAAATTCGATAGTCGATTCTACTTTATTTTTAACTTTAGTTAATTCATCCACAGTAACAAGTTGTTCTTTCACCAACGCTAATTCTTCATCAATCGCAGCCTCTGCATCTTCCATTTTTACTCCTTCGTTCAATTTGCCCGATACAACAAACAATCCTTCATCCAAATCGCCGGTTACATAAGCGTTGATATCGTTGAATAATTTTTTCTCCTTCAATAATTTATTATAAAGCCGTGATGAATTGCCTCTGGAAAGAATATCAGAAAGCAGATCTACAGGGTAATATTCTTTAGATCCTTTAGCTGACATATGGTATGCTTTGTAAATAGAATTAAGCGGAACATCCCTTTCAACCGTAAGCGTTCTTCCTTCCATCTGCTTCGGCTCCTTTGGTAAATTACGTTTATTCTCCGGCCCTTTTGGTATACTGCCAAACCACTTTTCTGACAAGTGTTTTACCTCTTCCAATTCTACATTCCCTCCAACAACCATAATTGCATTGTTAGGACAATAATATCTTTTAAAGAAATCACGTACATCTTCCATTCTTGCGTCCTCAATATGCTTTATCTCTTTCCCAATCGTGGACCACAAATAAGGATGCACTTTATATGCCAATGGCTTAAGCAGCAGCCACACATCTCCATAAGGCTGATTCAAATATCGCTGTTTGAATTCTTCAATTACAACATTGCGCTGAACATCTAAACTTTTTTCAGAAAATGCGAGGCTCAACATCCTGTCCGACTCCAGCCAAAATCCCGTTTCAAGATTCGCAGTTGGAAGTGTTAAATAATAATTTGTAATATCATTTGTAGTAAATGCATTGTTTTCTCCACCTACTCTTTGCAAAGGCTCATCATAGTTTGGAATATTCACAGAGCCGCCAAACATAAGGTGTTCGAACAAATGGGCGAACCCGGTTTTCTCAGGATCTTCATCCCTTGCACCAACATCGTACAAAATATTTATGCAGGAAATTGGTGAAGATTTATCCTGGTGAACAATAACGCGTAACCCGTTATCCAACACAAATTTTTCAAATTTTATCATGGAATTTTGTCAATTAAAATTTAACATTTTTCAATTCTTCATTTGCAGAATTGAATTCGGTTATAATATCTGCAATAATTTCTGCTGCGGGTTTAATACTTTTTAGTTGTGCGCTCACCTGTCCTATCTCCAATTCACCTTCTTCCAAATCTCCTTCAAACATACCCTTTTTAGCCCTACCTTTTCCTAAAAGTTTTGCCAACTCTTCAGCTGTAGCCCCATTTTTTTCAGCATGCTGAATATCCTGGTAAAATTTATTTTTAATAAGTCTTACGGGAGTAAGCTGCTTTAATGTTAATTGAGTATCGCCGTCATTTGAGTTCAATACTTTTTCTTTGAAGTTTTTATGTGCCGAAGATTCTATCGAAGCAACAAAACGACTTCCTATCTGAACACCGTCTGCACCAAGCGCCATAGCAGCCAGCATGGAACGCCCTGTGGCAATACCACCGGCAGCGATCAGAGGAATTTTCACAACTTTTTTTACAAGTGGTATTAAACAAAGTGTGGTGGTTTCCTCTCTTCCATTGTGGCCGCCGGCTTCAAAGCCTTCAGCAACAATAGCATCCACTCCTGCATCCTGTGCCTTAAGTGCAAACTTTACATTGGAGATAACATGCACAACCGTAATTCCATTTTTTTTAAGCAAAGATGTCCATGTAGCAGGGTTCCCCGCAGAAGTAAAAACAACCTTTACCCCTTCCTCTATTATGATATTAATTTGTTTTTCTATGTCCGGGTACAACAAGGGAACATTTACCCCAAATGGTAATTTTGTAGCTTTTTTACATTTTTGAATATTTTCCCTTAAGATATCGGGATACATAGATCCGCTGCCTATCAGGCCCAGTCCCCCGGCATTACTAACCGCTGAGGCAAGTTCCCAGCCGCTGCACCATATCATTCCGGCCTGAACTATCGGAAATTTTACATTAAACAACTCTTTTACACTGTTCATGTTGAAAATTTATACTTGACAAAAATAAGATAATCGTATGAAAATGAGGACTTTTTTGTATATTTGCTATTCCTCATAAAAGGCCAGATGTTTAAAAGAGTTATTTTCTTTTTACTTCTTTCATCTTCATTACCTCTTTTTTCCCAGTATAGGTGGGATGTAGGTATGCGTTTAGGCACATCAAATTACCTCGGTGACATAGGTGGAGAAATAGAAGACAGGCAAGATTTTGTTTACGATTTAAAACTGGCAGAAACACGTTGGGCAATAAGCAGTTTTGCAAGATATAAGTTAAACTCATTGCTTTCATTTCAAGGAGCGTTGACTTATCTAAGAGTTACAGGATCTGATAAGTTTTCTACTAACCCTGGAAGAATGGGGCGTAACTTAAGTTTTAGAAACGACATTATTGACCTTTCCGCTTATACACAGATTTTCTTTTATGAGATCAATGACCTTGGCAGAACGTATAGGTACAGAAATGATTTCAGGGCTTATGCTTATACCGGATTAACCGGATTTTATCATAGCCCTAAAGCCGACTATAACGGCGACTGGGTTGCATTAAGACCTTTAAAAACCGAAGGGCAACTAAAACCATACAGCCCTGTTGGTTTTGCAATTCCTTTTGGTTTAGGTTTTTATTTTACAATTGAAAAAAGATACAGAATTGGCTGGGAGTTGAGCTGGAGAAAAACCTTCACTGATTATATTGATGACATCAGTACAACTTATGCAAAACTGGATGATCCAATAGCCGCGGCTGTCGCAGACAGAACATTAGAATTAGATAGAAGCACGGATGCCTCTATACCACAGAAAGAAAATTATTTTCCGGGTAACAAAAGAGGAGATCCGACACACAACGATGCTTATATGTTTACTACAATGAATTTAAGTTATACTTTCCGTGGAAAAAGTTCTTTCTACAAGTCTAAATATGGAAGTATTTTCAAAGGCACGAAGTACAGAAAGAGACGTGTTAGAGCGAAGTTCTAATCGAAATTATATTGATATTTTCATAAAATCCTCCCATAACATGGGGGATTTTTTTTACTACAGCGTATTAACTAAAAATATTGTCTAAGTTTTGACAAAGGCTTTAGAATGGTGGTAAATAAGCCAGGAGCTAATCCATTTAACTTCCACGCAAGCCTGTCTTCCTTGTTTGCTTTGATTCTGTTGCCAAATGAAACATTGCTTTGTCCGCCGGTCCGCATTTTCACCAATACTTTGGAAATATAAATTGTAGAAATTTTATGTTTGAACAAGAACCGTAACATTAATTCATAATCTGCAGATGAACGAAGCTGTGTGTTATACACGCCGTACTTTTCATAGCAAATTCTCTTTACAAAAAAAGCAGGATGAGGAGGCATCCAGCCTTTGGGAAAAAGATCTTCGGAATACGGCTTCGATTTCCAGTTTCGTATTACTTTTTTTTTGTTGCTCCTATCCACATATTGAAGATCGCCATAACAACTATCTGCTCCGGAAGCATTGGTTGAATTTACAATACCAGAAACGATATCTCTATCCGGATAAAAATCATCGGAATGCAGAATACCAATTAATTCGCCTGTTGAAAGAGCTATACCTTTGTTAATGGCAAAATAAAGTCCGTCATCTTTTTCTGAAACTACCCTCGCAATTTTATTTTTATACTTTTCAATGATCGAAAGCGTATTATCCGTGGAGCCGCCGTCAACAATAATGTATTCAATGTTAGTATAATCCTGATTAATTACGCTAAGAATTGTTTCTTCAAGCGTAGACGCACTGTTAAAAGTAACTGTTATAATAGAAACCTTCATCCCTCTATTGTCCTGTCTTTTATTTTTTGTGCCGGATTACCGGAGTAAACAGAATATCCGAGGAGGTCGGAAGTTGCGACAGAACCAACTGAGAGAACAGCATGCGAACCACACGATACACCGGGGCATACAACACTCTTAGCGCCAAGCCAAACGCCATCTGCAAGAGTAATTGCACTTACGGTTAAATCGAAGGTTATCTTTTTATAATTGTGATTTCCGGTCAATAACATTGCGCCTTGTGAGAGACAAACATGCTTGCCAATTTTTACCTGTGTTAAATTATCGATCCAGGCTCCCTCGCCTATCCATGTATGATCACCAATTTCAAGGAACCAAGGATATTTAATATTTACTGAAGGTTTAATAATAACACCACTGCCAATTTTTGCTCCAAACATTCTTAATAAAAAAACTTTTACCGAGCTAAAAGGAAAACGTGATCTAAAAAAACCAGCATTTACCAAATACCAAAGTGCCCTTGAAATAATGTTCCCGGGTTTATACCAGCTATTGTCGTACTTAGAAAGATCAGTTAGTGACATGGTGACTCAAAGTTAAGGAAAGACGTGACATCATTCAAAAAGTTTCCTATTCAATTCCAACGCTTCGCCGGTTTTAATATAATAATCTGCAAAAGATCGTGCCCCAGTTGACATTTGCTGATAATTTTCATTGTCCATTCCCGAACACCTTTTAATAGCATTAATAAACTCCGCTTCATTATCCAAAGCAATATCCCAACCCATATTACTTTTTTGCAAATTCCTCCAAGGGGTTTTATCACTTATGATAACAGGGCGGCCTGCGCTTAACGATTCAAAAATAGCGTGCCCGAAATTTTCGCCTAGGGTTGGCAGAAATAAAAAATCATATTGCCCGATAGTCTTATATATATCTTCACTTTCAGCAATACCCTTATAACTTACCAATATATTTACAGGGAGAGAAGTAATACAATTTTTGCATTGCTCCCAATAAGCTTTATCATTTATCGCTCCATAAATATCGAACGCAATCCTTTGTTTCACATTTTTCAAAATGTTGAGCGCAAACAAAAGATTTTTTTCAGGAGAGACTCTTCCAAGAAATAATAGCCGGGCCAGATCTTTATTCTTTTTTCTATCCGGCATGGCCTGACGTATACTTCGCGGAAGGTTTGGAGCATAATGTATTTTGGACTTTACACCAATTACAGATTTAATATCTTCTACCTCGGTCAATGATGTAGCGTGAAATAAAATACTTTTATAAAATCCCAGTGCATTAAGCGTTTTAATAAAAATATTTTTCTTTAATGGTTTTAAAGAAAGAGCGCTACTCGCCAACATACCCCTTGAAGCAAGGATTATATCATGTGATCCTTTTAAAATAATTAGAGGTAGCAGTGTAAAATGATAACTAAATATTCCGTTGAGGTAATACTTATGTACTTCTTTTATCTGAGAAAGAACCTGTCTTATGGAAGAAAATGATATCTGCTCCTTTGAAAAATAATAAACATTGACCCCTTCTTCAAGAACATTCCAGCTATGCGCAGCAATGTTTTTATATGGTTCGGTTTCACCATAATCAGTATCGCTTGTAATAACGTGAAAATTAAACTCACTCTTTAGATGCTCAATGAGGTTAAGACAAGACCGCACTGGTCCGCCCGCTTTGTAACCCGGCGTAAACCAATCAATGAACACAACAATATTTTTTTTATTCTTCAATTTTATTTTGCTGTAACCAGTTTTCCAATACTATTAAATACCAGATCCTCGACCATTGAACTGAATTATCATTCTTCAAAAACGAATTCCAAAGATGCAAAATACCTGCAGAATTAATCATTTTTCTCGATGCAAATGAATTGATTTTTTCCTCACAAAAACTTTTTAATTCATTTCTTAACCAATTATTCCATGGTAAAGTAAAACCCATTTTTGGCCTATTCACGATCTCGCGTGGCAGCAACTCATTTAATGAGTCGATCAACAACTTTTTGGGAGTTGCAGGATATTTGTATTTATCCGGAACAGAATAAACATATTCTACCAATTTATAATCCAAAAATGGAACACGCACTTCCAATGCATGTGCCATACTCATTTGATCAGTATCTCTAAGTAAAACGTTTTGCATATACGTGTTTATCTCCGCGTACGACACTTTGCTTAACAGAAAATCATTGTCAAAGGGCCATTTAACCTGAGTAAGCATATTTTTTACAAAATCACCCGGAAGTTCTTTGGTTCTCAAAATATTTTTCACCTGCTTATCAAGCAACATCCTTCTGGATAAATAATATGTATTAGCAATATCAAAATTCTCTTCGCTCATTAATTCAATTAATTTATCAGAAGAGATTCCTTCTCTATTTATTGTCAGCAATTTTGCCAATTGCCTTCTTAAACCTATTGGCAAAGATGAAATTAAATTCAGTTTATTTAGCCGGGCAGTTCGAGTGAAAACTTCGTAGCCTGCAAATAGTTCATCGCCGCCTAATCCGGAAAGCGCCATTGTTATTCCGGCTTCCTTTGTAGCCTTAGAAACAATATATGTATTTGGCCCATCGCCACTTGGAAAATCAATTGCATGAAGCGCAGACGGAAGTTCTCCAATAAAATCAGCAACTTTTAATTTAATTTCATGGTGCCTTGTATTAAATTTTTTGGCCACCATTTGCGCATACTTTGCCTCAGAAAACTCTTCTTCATCAAATGTCACAGAGAATGTATCGGGCGATTTGCTCATCACTTCAGACATTAGCCCCACTATAGCACTTGAATCTATTCCACCGGAAAGAAATGCTCCGAATGGCACATCCGAAATCAATCTCCTTTCAACGGCATTCAATAATAACCGCCTGGTATGTTTACAAATTTCAGAATACGATTGATCAGCAACTTTATTGTCGTATTTTTCATTGAGGTCCCAATACTTTTTAATTTCAATTCCGTTTAAATCAGCAAACAGGTAATGACCCGGCAATAACATCTTCACATTTTCAACAATTGTATTTGGGGCATATACTGTTTGATAACGCAAATAATCCACCAACGAATTTTCATCGAGCTTTCTTTTTACATTTCCAGAACCCAATATTGCTCTTAACTCTGAAGAAAAGGTTAACACCTTATTTTTTTCGTCAGCGTGGTAATACAATGGCTTTATACCTAAGCGGTCACGCGCAATAAAAAGTTTTTTGGCCGTTTTATCCCAAATTGCAAAAGCAAACATTCCATTGAAATGCTGTAAACAATCCTTTCCCCATTTAGCATAAGAGGCAAGAATAACTTCAGTATCAGAATTTGTTTTAAAAGGGTAATCAACAAGTTGTTTTTTTATTTCTGTATAATTATATAACTCACCATTGTACACAATCACTAAATTGTTGTCAGTAGAAAACATTGGCTGATGACCCAGCTTTGACAAATCAATAATCGAAAGTCTTCGGTGCCCAAAGGCAATATTCTCTTCATCAAAAAGTCCTTCATCATCCGGCCCACGGTGGGCAAGACACTTATTCATAAGCGAAACCGAATTCACAAATGAATTTCTTTCACCAGTTCCAAATATTCCGTTAATGCCACACACGATCTATGATATTTTAGTTTAACAGTTTTAACAATGTTTCTGACCATTTTTTCGGAGTGATCCTGAGAGATAATTCAACACTTTTTTTGGCCATTGCCAAAAGTGTACCATTATTCATGTCAATAATTTTATTAAAGCACTTTTTAAGCTCCTCCACATTTCCGCCTTGAAAAATAAAACCATTTGATCCTTCTTCTAAAAACGAAGAGGCCGCACCAACCCGGTTACTGCATATCAATGGAAAACCTGCAGCGGCAAATTCATGCACAACAACGCCCCAGGGCTCAAATTTGCTAGGCAATACAAATACACCTGTTTCAGAGATATAATTCCAAATATCAGAAGGCTGGACAAACCCCATATGTTTTATTTTTGGATGGATTATAGGTTTAACATCGCCTGTACCAATGCACCATAATTCCCAATCATTCGGCTGCTCCTGTTGAATCTCAATAAATGCTTTCCATAAAGTTTCAACATCTTTTGCTTCATTATACCTTCCGACAAAAACAAACCGTTTAGGAAAATTTCTTTCTTTTTGCTCTATATATTTTGAATACAGACCATTAAAATAAGATACGTCTGCACAATACACTCCTGTTAAAATATTTCCGGCATTAAATCCCATTTTTTTTGCAAAAGAAATCTGAGGCTCGCCTGGAATAAAACATTGAGAAAAAGAATCAAGAAATATTGTTTTCGCATAGATCAATGATAATCGTTGCTTTAAACTTCCCTCCCATTTATTGTCGAAACCCAAAATAGTTGATACTTTACCACGCCATTTTTTACAAATCCCTAGGTATCCTTTATCCATCCATCCCGCACAATAGATCAGGTCCGGAGAAATTTCCTCAACAAGATCATACAATTCTTTTTCGGCATAGCCGGATCTTTCATAAATTTTTATTGATCCCGGAAAATTAAATCCAAATGGAGCTTCTTTATTAATTGGCCATCTCACAATATGAACTTCGACATTATTTTTTTCTGCAAGTTCTTTAACACAGGATATAAAATAACCTGCAAGCTCTGTATAAAGGAATAATATTTTTTTTCTATCAGAATTTTTCAATTCACCGTTATTAATTTTCAGCAATTACAACATCCTCACTTATCTCATCTACCGGATCATCAACGGTATCTGTTTTTTCAATGCTTTCAGAGCCAATAATAGTTACAAGAACAAGAAACACAATGGTTAAAGGATTAAGCGATGCAGTTAACCAGGATTCAAAAAATATAGAAAAAAGAACTGCATACATGATAGGCATTGCTAACCTGGTTTGAGAAGCTGCTTTAATAAATACCGATATAAATCCAAATAAATATAAAACCAATCCTATTAAGCCTGTATCTAACCAAAGTGTTAAATAAGAATTATGAGCGTTTCCCTGGTGGCCAAGGTTTGCGAGGTAATTATAATTCAGCTTATACAGCACTTCCGTATAGGAGATCCCTCTCCCAACAAAAAAATTCTCTTCAATATGCTTCCAGGCAAAATTCCAGGCAATTACGCGCCCGGATCCTGTACTTAATGTATCAATACGAAAATATTCTTCCAAGCCAAGATAAGCTAACATGAGAGGAAAATCCTCAAGAACAAGTTGATAAAGAACCAATATGATGACAAAAATTACAAAGCCAAGGAAGGGAGATATCTTATAAAAGTACCTGAACAGAAAAAATATAATAGCTGCTACCAATGAATTTCTTGACCTGGTAAGATATAATGAAAGTAATATGATCGCAAAAATTATTATTTTTTCTCTTCTCTCAAACATGTCTGGATAAGACTCGACCAATACATAAAACAATAAAAATGCCAACATACAATAAAGACCGAGTCCGTTTGGATTAATAAAAAATACACCCCTGTAACGTCCTTCAAGATGCACCATAGCAGGTGAAAAGAATATAAGTAACAATCCTATTACCAGGGTTATTGTAATATAATAGGCTATGTTTTTTAGAAAATCCCGCCCTGATTCCCTATAAATATTTTCCACATAATTGGGCACCGTAATAAACAGCAAAATATATGATATGGTTTTTTGAAAGGCTGAACTGAAACTCAGAGAGAAAAGCAAACAAAACAAAGCAAAAATGAAGAAGGGAATATAGCGCAGATAAAATTTATTTGTAAGCTGCATTCTTCCTCCGCTCATGAACAAAAACAGCGAAAAGAGAATCATGTATATGTCTTTTACATCGCCCGCAAAAATAAAGCGGTCAGAAAGTAATAAAATATACATGAAACCTATAAGAATTTCCTCATTACTATCGTTTTGTCTAAAATAGATCAACGACAATACGACCAGTACTACGCCGGCAAATGGAGCATAGCTTCCTACTATCCACCAACTAAGGAGTAACAAATAAAATCGAATATTATTTCTTAAATGTTCTATCAAAATATTGTATTATTTACAATATGTATTCACCATTGATCCTGCCTCATTTTTTCCATAACTCAGAGCAGATCTAAAACTATTGCAAGCCTGTAAAGTAATATTCAAATTTAACGATGCCATCCCCTTATTGTAATACGCATCCGCAAAATCAGGTTTAATATTTACAGCTTTATCATAATTTATAATTGCCAAAGAATCTCTTTTGAGATAGTACAATGCATTGCCCATATTAAAATAGGCAGAAAAATTTAATGAATCTATTTTTAAACAATTTGTATACTCCTCTATTGCCCCATTGTAATCCTTGTTGTCCTGTTTTAGGTTGCCCATACTTAGATAAACTGTTGAAGCGGTTTCCGGATTTTTAATTAAAGATCTCCGGTAATCATCAATGGCCCCATTGAAATCACCGGTCTGCTGCTTTACATACGCCCTGTTATAATAACCATCTACATTACCTGTATCATACCTGATAGCTTTTGTATAGTCTTCAATAGCGCCCTTATAATCTTTAAGAAAAAACTTAGCTCCTCCCCTGTTATTATAAGCAAGGGCGTAAACGGAATCGTATACAATAGCATTGTTAAAATCCAGCAATGCAGATTTATGGTCGCCTGCCATTTGCTTTACATACCCACGGTTATAATAGGCAATTGCTGATGGATCTTTTTTGATCAGATCGGAAAACAAAGCATCTCCATCCTTCCAATCTTTTGTCCTTGAAAATGTTATCCAGGAAAAAAACATTCCTGTCAAGATCAAAATCACATTCAATGATGTTTTGTTTACTCCAATTTTGTTCCATTTTACATCAACAATAATTTTACCAACGATAAAAAACAATCCAATATAGCTTAGGTAAGAATAACGTTCGGCAACAATGGCTCTTCCAACAGGGATAAACTGGATCATTAATGCAACCGTTGCAAAGAAAAAAAGAAATCCGAAGACAAGAATCTTCCGCATTTCCTTCGTTTTATAAATAATAAAAATTATTGCAAGAATAAAAAGGCCCGACAAATAATATATATAGGGAAGCAAACCATCGATATGTTTTGGATATAAATAAATGACCGAAAGGCTTATCGGGAAAACAAGCTTTAAAATATAAAATGAGAGTGAGTACGCGCAAAGAAAAAAGCGATCAATTAAACTATAGTGATCTGTAACCATAACGGTTGCGCCTGTTGAAGATTGCGACTTTAATGCAATAAATCCAAACAAAAGAGCAATAAGAAAAAATGGAATCTTTTCAATTAGTATTCTGACCGAAAATTTACGACCGTGATAATAATCCAATAGTATTAATACTATTGGAAACGAAACAGCAGCAGACTTTGACAAACAGGAAAGAATAAAAAACAAAAAAGAGTCAATCAACAATTTAATTTTATTATTCCCATCAATGTAATTTTGATACCTGTTCAAACCAATTAAATAAAACAAAGTATACAGCAGGTCCTTCCTTTCTGATACCCATGCGACTGACTCAACATGCATAGGATGTATAGCAAACAATGCTGAAGCAATTATGGCGACCTCCTTTGAAGATGTAATCTTTTTAATAAAAATAAACACCAACAAAGTATTGGCAAGGTGCAATAAAAGATTAATAAAATGGTAAGGAAGCGGATTCAGTTCAAAAAAATGATATTCAATGGCATTAGAAAGATTTGTTAAGGGGTGATAATTCTCATAATGAAAGGTGGTGAATATTGTTTTTATCGTTTCCCATGAAAGTGTTTTGATAACATCGTTCTGTGTTACATATAAATGATCGTCCCAGTTAATAATAAAATCGTTATTAATAACCGAGGACAAATAGATAAAAAAAGTAAGCAGCATTATGATATATGCCGGCATCAGAAGATTGGATTTCGCCTTAGCCTCTTTCAGGACCTTTTTTGACATAAAACAAAGTTAATACATAAACCAACAAGAGAAATTAGGGAAAACAGCCTTTAATCGATTATAAAAATCAGCGATTTACCACTATTCGTTCAACGATAGTTGAATTTGCAGATTGTAACTCAACGAAATAAACACCATTAGGCATTTCTTTTTCGAAATCAATAGTATATCCGCTGGAAGGCGTCGTATTCCGGTAAATAATCTCTCCTAAGGCATTTGAAATAGATACATTAAAAATAGTTGTGCGGCTTTTAATAACAAAGGTACCCAGGTTAGGATTCGGAACTATTGAAATACGATTATGGTTAACTCCGCAAACTGCCGACACAATATTATAATAGTTCTGTGTTCCATTATAATCGGTTTGTAGTAAGCGATAATATAATTCTCCTTCAAGATAATTTTTGTCGGTAAATGAATATTCTATGACCTGGCTTGAATTTCCGGCAGCATTTATTTTACCAATAGATTCAAATATTTTTCCATCAAACGATTTTTCTATAGTAAAAAAAGCATTATTAGTTTCACTGGCAGTACTCCAGTTAATAATTACGTTGGGGTCATGACATGATGCAGTAAAAGAAAGTAATTCTATTGGCAATACAATACTTGTGCAAGTTGCCCTGTTTACGTTCGTTATCGCTGCATCCGCAATGCCATCAGCGCTACCTCCTAAAAATGGATTAACATTGGTTACCGTACAGATTACATTGGTTTGCCTTATATTAGAATGTCCGTCAGCATTACCACCAGTAAAAGGATTAACATTAACCACAGCACAGACCACATTTGTTATTCTTTGATTAGAATGTCCGTCAGCATTACCACCCGTAAAAGGATTGACGTTAACTACAACACAAGCTACATTTGTTAGTCTTTGATTAGAATGTCCGTCAGAATTTCCACCTAAAAACGGATTAACATTCGTAACAGGGCAAACAGCATTGGTTAATCTCATGTTAGAATTACCATCCGAATTTCCACCGGTAAACTGACCGTAGCTTAAATGAATGAAGAATAAAAAAAATACAATAAAAAAAGTAATTTTCATCATGTGTATTTTTTGTGTGAAAACACAAAAGATTTTTAATCTTTATCTTACCCCCCTTCCGCCGGTCCTTCTTACTCTTGTTGCGTTCTCAGTAGTAACTGTAGCATAAAAACGATCAGACGTTTGTACCTGTTGATTTGCATATTCCCAATTACCACCTCTTACTATCGACATGCTAACTCCCCCTCCCCAATTTGTTGCATTTGCATTACCTCCCGCATCTAAAGCACCATCACCCAGTACACCTGTAAAAGTAGGCGTAGATGTTCTTCCTGCAGCGCCGGTATAATAACCGCACTGAAATGCCTGCTCCCATACGTTCCCTCCTAAATCCATTATGCCATAATATGAAGCACCTGCACCGGTACGTAAAGATGCCGCGGTTGCTGCAAAACCAACACGGAGCGGACCAAGCACAGCACTCGCTCCACCATTAGAAGTACATAGCCCGTCAGCGGTACTTGTTGAAACTTCACTTGTCTGACCGCCGTTTGTTAAAGCACTTGAAACAGCCTGATTTATCGTTGTACTTCCCCAGGGATACTCATTCAAAAGTGGAGCGTTCACACCACGTACCGCTTTTTCATATTCCAATTCAGTCATAGGACGAAGCGCCGCCCAATCAAGATAAGCCTGCAAATCATCCCATGATAAATAATTACAGGCTATATTTCCTCCATCAGCAGCTTCATCATAAGTATTATTACCATTGAGATCATTTCCATAAATCGCCGGAGTAGAGAATGGAACTCCTGCTGTTCTTATTTCAATTGAGTTCCTGTTATTCCCAGATACTGCGGCCAATGCAGCAGTTCCCATAACAGAAGCAGGAGTAACAGCTGTACGGTTTATCTGTTGATTAAAATCCAATAAATTTAAAAATGTTGCGTATTGTTGTTGACTTATTTCATACTTCATACAGTAAAAAGCATTGAACCCTTTAGGAAATCCTGCTATGATCGCGTTATGCGCTGATGCATATAAAGGAGAGGATGCAGCATCATTCCTTAATCCATCATAAGCTATTCCCGCTTCGCTGGTAATAGAATAAGCCGTTGTCGTATTATTGGTACCCCATGCATTTGTAGATTGGGTAGAAACCAAAGATCCATCGCCTACAGTAAAACTTCCAGAAGGAACATTTGCCATTTCAATTCCGATTACTTCGTAGTTTGTACTTAATATTACATAAGTGTTTGAAAGTTGCAGTGTAACTGTAGCCGAAGCAATATTGCCTGATCCTAAAGCGCTTCTTCTGAGAAAAATACCTTTACCATCCGCAACAGCATCAACTTGTAAAACACCCCCGGTAACACTATGGTCTCCACTTACTGTACTTACATTTCCATGAATCCAAGGACTAGATCCCAATGCACATACTTGCGTTTTTACAAATATCCACACGGCATCCCAGTTATTAGACGGAGCCGCTGCATACCAGCTATTTTCCCAAGTGATATCAAACTGAACGGTTGTAGTACTTGGCGCTGAAATATTTGTAATAATTACATTGTTTGCGCGAAGCGTGTTAAATGTCAAAATTATAATTGCAGGAAGTAATAATAGTGTTCGTTTCATCAGATATAAGATATGGAATATTTTTGAAGTGGGGTTGAATATTACAAATGTATGAAAATTTGGCAAAAAAAACACTTTTACATTCTAACGAGTCATAGGTGTTTACATATGGAAACTAAGCTTCAAAGATATTTACGGACAAAAATTTCGTAAAACAGGTTCCATAAACGTGATCAGGTAAACTACTATCTGATCAAAGAAATATTACCGGATAAATTTATTTCTTCTTTTTGTTTTGATACTGCTGTAAGTTTAAACATAAAAACACCTGCATCGAGCTTTTTCCCCTTATATGTTCCGTCCCAGCATTGCAAAGAATCTGATGATGAATACACCAACTCGCCCCACCTGTCATAAATGCTTAATGTAATTGTTTTCATACAGGCAGTTCCATAAATACAAAGCTTATCGTTTTGACCATCATCGTTTGGAGAAAAGGCATTTGGCACATACAATTCACCTCCACACTCATCGTCAATAACAACAATTTCCACACAAACTGAATCGCTACAATCACCAATACGGGATACAACGCAATAAGTTGTATTGCTATTTGGTGTTACCACAATGGACGAAGTGGTACTGCCATTGCTCCATGAGAAAGTTGAAGCCCCTGAAACGTTAATTGTAATACTTTCTCCCTTTACAATTGTATCCACTGCAGGCATTACAATGAGCACAGGAGTATTTATAATATTAATATGTGTATTAAGTATACTATCGCAGCCATTACTACCTGCGAGTGTATCATTAACTATTTGTGTAGAGGTGAACCAGGTACCATTATATGATACACTATCACAATTGCTAAGGGTATCATTACTTATTGAAACAGGTAATACGTTTAGTGTTATACTAGAAATACTATCACACCCGGACGCGCTTGAAAAAGTCTGAGTATATATACCAGCAAGTGTTCTATTTATGCCGTGAATCACAATACCCTGTCCACTGCAGGCCGATACTGCCGATGAACCGCTTACAGAATAATTTAATGTTAATAGGGTATTTACAATACTATCACAACCACCAAAGGCTCCGCCAACAATTGTATCATTAATTGATTGCGAGCCATAATACCAATTATTATTTATCTGTATACTATCACAAGTTATCAAAGAAACAGTATGTGTAGAGGCTGAACCAATAGAAAGGTTAATAGTAATTAAACTATCACACCCGTTAAAAGAGGAAAGCGTATCGATGTATGTACCGCTTAAAGAATAAACATGACCGGCAGGACTTGTATAAACAGAACATGCGGTGGGATTAATTGCAACAGAAGAACTGTTCTTAATAACCAGGTTACGCTGCACAATACTATCACATCCATTATATCCTGCCCCAATTAATGTATCCATTACTGTTTGGGAATTATAATACCATGTTCCGGAAACCAAAACACTATCACAATACGGGAGCGGATTAACAACTGTTGGAGCTGGAGCAGCATTAAAGACAATAGTTTGCGGAAAGGTATCCGGCCTACAAGTAAACGTTGACCAGAAAATTAATTGTGCGTTATAAGATCCGGCACCAGGATAATTATGAGTTGGATGAACATGCTGCTGATTACCACCTTGTACAATTAAAAAAGTATCGCGCGGACTTCCATCTCCATAAACCCACTCGTAAAACATAGTATCGCGTGGATTAAACATGCAGGGATCGTAAGTAGAAACAGGTAGAATACTATCTGTATGATTTATAAAACTACTGGTATAATGCGTAGGGCAGGTTTGTTGTGTGTAGCTATAATCAGCATTGATCACTTTGGTTGTGTTTGTATCAAGATATAAGGGAACCAGATTTTGCAAACCCATTAACATATATTGTGCTGAAAAAGTATATTTTATTTTTTCATACACACAAGCCTGGCCCGGCATATTAGGAAAATGAATAACACCTACTGCTCCCTGTTCATTTACATATATTTTATCATCGGGTCCACGATACAAACCCCTGAGCACACTCACAGAATCCAGCTTTACCTCAGAAGCCGAGATTGCAACAGCTGTTGGAACTAAGAGATCAAACTGAAGTAGTTTATCAAAAAAACGCGCTATGTATATTTTTTTACTGTCGGCTGAAAATGCCAGACCATAACTTGGGGAGCCTGTTTCTATATGGCGCAAATTAGAAAGTATACCGGTAGTAATGTCAAAATCAAAAAGATCAAATCCTCCATCATGATTTCCAGCAGCATAAAGCTTACCATCTGGAGAAAACGAAGATTGCATAATCTGGGTATGCCTATGGGCTCCAACGGTCAATGGATTATTTTGTTTTAAAATTGGCCCGGCAGCAGTGACCTCATACGCTTGAAAATTCCAGACACCAGCCAGTTCAATAGGGCTAACTACCCAATATTTATCTGTTGAATCACAATCAGCAGATGATTTCTGAATACCGGCTTGCATTTCCGAAGATGAATTACCGGGGCCATCCGGCACCACCTGTACATTTTTAGTAAGCACATCTCCCATTCCTCCATTGAGGGTTATATCAACAATTGAATAATGTAATCTTTTTGTTGTAACACCAAAGGCACCTCCAACCGTAAAAATATAATATTGATTTTTGTTTCCCGGCACTGGAACAATCAACGCTCCCTGTGAAGAAGATTCATGCGAAAATAAACCAAATCCGTTTGGCATTTGATTATGATTACGATCATAAACATAAATACCATTTGTATAAAACAGCAACTGACCTGTAAATGGATCTGCAACACTCGCACATCCTTCCAATGCAATTAATCTTCCATTAGACATAGTAGTTGGTGGATTCGTATTATGATTTAATCCCGGGCCTCCAAAGTACCAGACGTTATTAGATTCGGAAGAAATGTATTCTCCCGGGCATATATCCAAATATTTTGTCGCTGATACAATGCACCCGTTTGCGGCAGTTCCAATCACTGAAACATATTTGCCTCCGGGCATAGCAGATGTGTAATGCACTCTAGAGCCTGCCATCGAAGTATCAGGGAAGGTCCATGTAAAAGCACTAGCTATTGGTGATACTCCTTTCAAAATAATATTATTACATGGACAACCTGCAGAATCTGTAATTGTAATATTCCCATTGAATACAACAAATAAGGTATCGTAAAAATCTGTGGAACCGCAGGCGAGATCCATATCATAAATTGTAGCTTTCACAATACGTTTACCAAAAGCATTAAAGGAAAAAATATGTGAAGTGTTAAAACCAATCGTAGTATAAGCCGTATCACCAAAATCCCAGGCAACAGAATCAATACTCCCACTTACAGGATTCATAATATAGGACAATGTATCTTTTGATTGATAACAAACCGTATCTGTGGAGCCTATTCTCTGAAGCGTACCATCGGGAGCATTCCGACAGATCATTAGATTAGAAGTATCACGGCCGGTTAAATTTTTTACAATCAAATATGCATTATTACAACCGGACGAGATCAAAAAACTAAAACTCTGATTGAAAATATTGGCTGTCGCAATATTTGCCTGTGGAAGCGGACCGTATGCACCATTGCTTAAGACATATAACGTATCATAATTTCCATCATAACTAAAATAATAAAAAGTAGTATCCCCTACTGCCGGTCTGTTGCCCGTTGTATCTGCACAAAACGCTTTATCGGAGGGATAATACTGATCGCATGTATTAACTGTATCTATATAATTAAACAAATTATGAAAACGCCCAAGCGTTATCATATCCAGTTTCGCATTGGGCTGCGCAAGCATTAACTGTGGTATACTAAATAAAAAAAAAGGGATTAAATACTTAGTAAAATTGCGCAATGCTGTTTGTATGAAGAGGAATAACTAATTTAACGTTTTAATTAACGCAACCAAAATTATAGTAAAAATATTATAAAACGATAATCATCATTGCCACAAAAATCAAAAATATTTCCAATTGTAAAAAGCGGCTTACACCCACGCAATAAGCATCTTGAGCGGTACAATTTTTCTCAACTTACCTTGGCTTGTCCCGAATTAGTGAAGTTTGTCTCAATAAATCAATACAATAACGAATCAATCGATTTCAGCGATGCAGAGGCAGTCATAACATTAAACAAAGCCTTGCTCAAATACTTTTATCAAATAGATAAATGGAACATACCTGACAATTACCTCTGCCCCCCTATTCCGGGAAGAGCAGACTATATTCATTACATGGCAGATTTGCTTAGTTCCTCAAACAAAAACACATTACCCCAGGGAAAATCCATTACCATTCTTGATATTGGTGTTGGTGCCAATTGTATTTACCCTCTTATCGGGAACAGGGAATATGGCTGGCAATTTGTTGGTTCGGACATTGATCCCGTCGCCATCAAATCTGCGAAACAAATCATTTCATCAAATGATATACTGGGAAAAGCTATTGAGTGTCGCCTCCAATCTTCTTCATCAAACATTTTCAGTAATATCCTAAAGGCAGGTGAAGTATTTGATATGACTATCTGCAATCCGCCATTCCATTCATCTCTAGAAGAAGCGAGCGCAGGAACCCAAAGAAAATGGAAGAACTTAGGAATTAAAAAAGAAAAAGAAACCATGTTGAATTTCAGAGGGCAAAACAATGAGTTATGGTATGAGGGCGGTGAACAAACATTTGTGCAGAATATGATTGAGCAAAGTGCGCAATTTTCTACAACGTGCTTTTGGTACTCAACACTTATTTCTAAAAAAGAAAATCTTCTTGGTGTTTACAACTATTTAAAAAAAGCAAAAGCTGTGGATATTAAAACCATAAATATGAAGCAAGGCCAAAAGGCAAGTCGTGTCGTTGCATGGACTTTCTTAACCCAATCGCAACAAAGCAAATGGAGGGAAGAACGGTGGATGAAATAATTTTTAGAAATTAAGGGAATTGTATGCAAAACATTGAACGATTACAACAATTGGTGAAACTTCTGAAGATTGAGCGTGATGAAGATTACGCTCAATACAAACAATTTTTCTCACGCAACAATATTAATCATCGTAAGCAAAACGGAGTTACCTGGTACCCTATTGTTATTTCAAATACAGAAATAGGCTTAGGAGAATATTTGCATATTGATATTGAGCGTACCACCAATCATAACGAACCTCACCAGTTTTCAGGGGGAAAAATGGCTGCGCTTTTTTCGAATACATATATTGATGAAGAACCGCTGACAGGAACAATTAAGGTATTAGGTCCGAACAAAATAAGACTTTCATTAACCGTTGATGAATTACCCGAATGGTGTGATGATGGTAAACTAGGAATAAATATATTATTTGATGAAGCCAGTTACCGCGAAATGGATATCGCAATGAAAAAAGTGATCAATGCGGATGGAAATAGATTGGCTCATTTGCGGGATGTAATGTACGAATTGAAAGAACCCGTTTTTGAAAAAGAAAATGAAACGTTAGAGAGCCCGAAACTAAATACATCACAACTCAATGCAGTAAAAAAAATTGTCGCCGCAAAAGATATTGCTATTATTCATGGCCCTCCGGGGACAGGCAAAACAACAACCATAGTTCAAGCCATACGTGAAACATTAAAAAATGAGAAACAAGTGTTGGTTTGCAGTTCAAGCAATACCGCAGTCGACCTGCTTACCGAAAAATTGCATCGTGAAGGAATTAACGTTTTACGTCTTGGCAACCCTGCCCGTATTTCAGAAAAAGTACTAATGAATACACTTGACTCTAAATTAAGCAACCACGAGTCGTACAAAGATTTAAAAAGCTATCGCAAAACTGCTGATGAATATTTTCGTATGGCAGGAAAATATAAACGCACATTCGGAAAAGAAGAACGGGAACAAAGACAATTAATGTACAATGAGGCAAGAAAGTTATTGGGAGAAGCACGAGTACTGGAAGATTACATTATCGACGATCAATTCAACAAAGCTCAAGTAATAGCATGTACACCGATAGTTTCCTCTGGCCGCATGATGCGCGACAGAAAATTCAGTACATTGTTTATCGATGAAGCAGCACAGGCGTTGGAACCCATGTGCTGGATACCTATATCCCGCTGTGAGCGGGTAATTTTTGCCGGAGATCATTTCCAGTTGCCTCCAACAGTAAAATCAAAAAAAGCTGAAGACGGCGGCCTAAAAGAAACACTGTTCGAGCATTGCATGAAAATTAAAAACATTTCGGTGATGCTTGATACACAATACAGGATGCATGAGCACATCATGAATTTTTCCAACAAGGTATTTTATGAATCGAATTTAAAGGCGCACGAATCTGTAAAAAACACCTTGCTTAGTTTTGATGTAAATGATTTATTACTAAATACCCCTGTAGAATTTATTGATACTGCAGGCTGCGGATATAATGAATTGTTAAACCCCGAAAGCCTTAGCAACTCCAATCCCGAAGAAGCGCAATTACTTATACGGCATTTAAAAATGCTTTTGGAACAATACTACATTAACAGAGACACGACATTAACTGTTGGGATAATATCACCTTACAAAGAACAAGTTCAACTGCTTACAACAATGGTTGATGCGGATACAGACTTGAAAAAATATCCTTCGCGTATTGTTGTTAAAACCATAGATGGGTTCCAGGGACAGGAAAAAGATGTTATTTATATTAGCCTTGTAAGAAGTAACGACAATAAAGACATTGGTTTTTTGAGTGATACCCGGCGAATGAATGTAGCGCTCACCAGAGCAAAGAAAAAACTAGTGGTGATCGGTGATAGCGCCACACTTGCAAATCATTCATTTTATGAAAATTTTTTAGATTATATTGAATCTATCAGGGCTTACAAAAGCGCATGGGAGTTTGCATTTTAACACCTTAGACATGAAACAAACTATAGGGGAGTTCTAAAAATCAAATTGTTAATAAATAACGATATAACTAATTGAT
>CAZQIC010000046.1:0-31379 GCA_964593555.1 uncultured Bacteroidia bacterium
AATTAGTTATATCGTTATTTATTAACAATTTGATTTTTAGAACTCCCCTTAATAAATATTTTCAATGGCATCATCATCAGATAAAGCGAGTAAGGCACTGCACATTATAAATGCAATGCAAAATGTGGATAACCTAATTAACAATATCCGCAACAAGGGAAATATTGGTATTGAAAAAGATTCTTTCCCAACAGAAGAGATCGCATCGGCCGCCGGTCAGCAAAAAAGAATTGATCATTTAAAAAAAGAAATTCCGGGTCTGGATGTAAATCAGTTAACCGGTATAAAAAACATTTCTGAATTTACGCAGTTCGATGGCAACATAGAAAATTTTATTGGTATGACCCAGATCCCAACAGGTATCATTGGCCCTGTTAGAATCACAGGATCTGCAGCTAACGGAGATTTTTATGTTCCACTCGCAACAAGCGAAGGCGCTTTAGTTGCATCATATCACAGGGGTGCAAAAGCAACGCGGCTAAGTGGAGGAATAACATCAATCTGCCTTGTGGAAGGAGTGCAGCGCAGCCCGGTTTTCAAATTCAATAACGTTGGTGATATCGGATTATTTCTTTTATGGTTTCTAAAAGAAATAGAAGTTTTTGAAAAGATCACATCTCAAACAAGCCGTTTCGCCAAACTTAACGATGTAAAAACAAATATAGAAGGCAATCATGTGATCTTAACTTTTGAATATCATACCGGAGATGCTTCAGGACAAAACATGGTTACCATTTGTACAGATGAGATCTGTAAATACATTGTAGAGAATTCTCCGGTTAAGCCAACGTTTTGGTTCATCGAAGGAAATTACTCCGGCGATAAAAAAGCAACAGCTTTATCATTCACTACTGTTCGCGGAAAAAAAGTTACCTCGGAAGTCGTTGTTCCAAAAATAGTAGTAGAAAAAGTATTAAAAACTACTCCTGAAATGATGGCGCAATATTGGCAAACATCAACGCTCGGTGTAATACAAAGTGGCGCCATTGGTGCACAGGGACATTACGCAAATGGTTTAACCGCATTATTTCTGGCAACAGGACAGGATGCTGCCTGTGTTGCAGAAGCCGCAGTTGGAATTACAAGAATGCAACTAACGCCTGAAGGAGATCTTTATGTGAGCGTTACACTGCCAAACTTAATTGTGGGAACTGTGGGCGGTGGAACTTCCATGCCCACACAATTGGAATGTTTAAAAATAATGGGCTGTGCAGGTACTGGCAATGCACGTAAATATGCAGAAATATGCGGAGGTGTTGTATTAGCCGGAGAATTATCAATTGCAGCCGCACTTTCGGCCGGCCACTTCTCTTCAGCACATAAAAAATTCGGAAGGAAAAAACAATAATTATGAGCGTAGCACTTGTATATATTGGTTATTTATGGGTATGTATTATTCATTCTGTTTTTTCGGGCATAACCCTTTATTCCTTATTCGGCAAGAAACTAATCCATAAAAAGAAAATCTTTCCCATTTTTTTTCTCGCCATTTTCCAGGGATTCCTGGAAACATATTGGATCCCCATAATTTCACAAATGGGAATCACTATCACTTCTAATAACCAGCAGATATTAAACTTCTTCGATCTCACAGAAAATACCAATATTGCTGCAATACTAAGACCATCATTTATGAGTATTATCATCTGGCTGATACAAGGTATGCTTGCTAATTACATTGGCAGAAAAATGTTTTTGCGAAATGTAAATTCCATTTTATGAGTACAACAGCAGACAACAATAAATCTTTTTTAAAAAGATTTTACATTTATCAAAAGGAACGATTTCCTATTCTGGGCCACGGGATGCTCGTCGCGTCATTCAGTTTTTCTGCTATTGCCTACTCACGTATTTGTAGAGGCGTTGAAGGCTTTGTTCCGTGGCACATTTACCTCACCGGAATTTTTACCACCATTACACTTTTTTTCCTTGTCAGAGTTTTCGATGAATTCAAGGATGCAGAAGATGATGCGAAATATCGTAAAGAGTTACCTGTCCCGCGCGGACTTGTATCACTAAAAGAATTAGCAATTGCCGGAGTTATTGTTGCTATGCTACAAATAGGCATCAATTTACTTCTGTTCCCAAAAATGCTGCTGATCTATTTTATTGTTATCGCCTACCTGAGTTTGATGGGAAAAGAATTTTTTATCGCTGAATGGTTAAAGAAAAATCAATTCTGGTATGTGACATCGCATATGTTTATTATACCATTGATAGATATTTATGCCAGCGGACTTGATTGGCTGCTGGCCGGAGTTGATGCGCCTAAAGGCCTGGCATTTTTCTTTGGTGTTTCTTATATGAATGGGATCGTGCTTGAGGTTGGAAGAAAAATACGCATCCCTGAAAATGAAAAAGAAGGTGTACTCACTTATTCATCTATGCTCGGTATAAATAAAGCGATTGGACTTTGGATAGGAATTCTTTTAGTTACACTTTCACTTAGTATAGCAGCCTGCTGGTTCGCCGGCTATGGAATTATTTCTTACTCAGTTTTAATTTTCTTTTTTGTCCTTTGCTCTATCCCTGCACTATTATTTCTTAAAAAGAGAACTGCAAAATTATCCAAACTAATCGAAACTCTTTCTGCTGTCTGGACAATTGCCATGTACTTAACGCTCGGTGGAATTCCTATGTTCATTAAACTTATTTTCTCCTGATGAACTATATTAAATACGATAAGGTCAATGGTCATTCCGAAAAAGGTATCGGGGGAAAAGCGCGTAATCTTTTTAAATTAAGAGAAGCAGGCTTGCCCGTGCCTAATTGGATCGTTTTCCCTGAAGAAAATTTTTTGTCACTTATTTCAGGAATAAAAATTAATACGGAAAATATAAACGCTGCTTTAGAAAAAATAAACGCGCATCAAATATCAAACGATATCATCCGCAATATTGTTGCTGATCTTGACAACCCGATTTTTGTCGCTGTGCGTTCTTCTGCTATTGACGAAGATGGTTCAGAATTTTCTTTCGCCGGACAATTTGAATCCTATTTATATGTGAAGCCTGAAGACATAGCAAATAAAATAAAAAAAGTATGGATCTCTGCCTTTTCAAAAAGAGTAATTGAATATAGAAAGAACAATGGCTTAAGTGAAAAATTCGGAATAGCAGTTGTTGTCCAACGCATGGTCGATGCTGAAGCTGCAGGAGTTGCCTTTGGAATTAACCCGACTAACGGAGATAGAAAAGCACAGCTGATTAGCGCCGTTTTTGGCGTTGGCGAAGGGCTGGTGTCAGGAGAGTTGAATGCGGATAATTTTATTGTAAAGGGAAATGATATCAATTTTATTCCTGCAGAAAAAGATCACAAGTTGGTTGTTGATAGTGTGAATGGCGGGACCATAAAAAAAGAATTATCCGATCATGAAAAAAAGTCTCCAGCCTTAAGTGATGCACACGTTTATGAACTATCAAACATTCTTAACGCCTGTTATAAATTTTACGGGAAACCGCAGGATATAGAATTTGCGCTGAGTCATGGGCAACTATATTTACTCCAGGCGAGACCAATTACCAACCTAAACAAGATCGCAGATAAAAATGGTGAGTTTATTATCTGGGACAACAGTAATATAATTGAATCCTATCCAGGAATCAGTTCTCCTCTCACCTTCTCATTTATTATAAAAATGTATGAGGCAGTATATCGACAGTTCTCACTCCTGATGGGCGTAAAGGAAAAAGAAATTGATAACAACTCGGAAGTTTACGCAAACATGCTCGGATTATTAAAAGGCCGCGTATATTATAATTTACTAAGCTGGTATAAAGCGCTTGCATTATTACCCGGCTATTCGCTCAATGCAGAGTTCATGGAAAAAATGATGGGAGTTAAGGAGCGATTCGAATTAAAAAATCAAATAAAAAATTCCAGGTTCAAAGAAAAGCTTCGTGTACTTAATATGATCTGGCTGATGATTAAAAATTTGAATGCATTACCAGGCATGAGAAAAAATTTTCAAAACGATTTTAACGGAGTAATGCAAAAATACAATGCCATTGATCTAAGCAAATGTGATGCGCACGAACTCATGAATTTGTATAAAGAGTTTGAGCAAACATTGCTAAAAAAATGGAAAGCTCCATTGGTAAACGATTTTTTTGCTATGATCTATTTTGGTGTGACACAAAAATTATCACTTAAGCATTTTCCTGAACAGCCTAATATTCATAATGACTTGCTGTGCGGTGCTAAAGATATCATTTCCGTGGAGCCCGTGCATCGGAGCCTCGAACTTGCAACACAAATAGCAGCAAATGAAAAATCAAAAGCGTTATTTCTAGAGAGCAAACCGGAAATAATATGGAATGAATTGAACGCCGGAGCCTTCCCGGAGGTAAAAAAATTAATTGATGAATACATTATAAAATTCGGAGAACGCTGCGTAGGCGAGCTAAAGCTGGAAACCATTACTTACAAACAAAATCCATTATTGTTTGTAAAAATAATAAAGTCATATGTTGAGCAAGGCATTACAAAAAAGAACACCTTAAAAAATTTAGATCAAGAATTACGAAAGAACGCAGAGGCTGCGGTAAAAAAAGAATTGAGAGGAAGACCACTTAAAAAATTAATATTCAATTATTTTTTAAAAAGGGCACGTGTGTTGGTAAGCTCGAGGGAGAATTTACGCTACGAGCGTACAAGAGGCTTTGGAAAAGTGCGACAAATATTTTGCGCCATCGGTGATCATTTTTATGCCGAAGCGATTATTGATGAGCGCCGCGATATTTTCTTTTTGAGCATGGAAGAAATATTTAATCACATAAAAGGAACTTCAATTAATGACGATCTTAAAAAACTGATCACACTTCGGAAAGAGGAATATCAATACTACGAAACAACAAATACTGTCGAGAGAATTAAAACGTATGGTATCGTTTATCATGCAAACGATTTCTCTACAACTCCAGGCGGTAACATTGTAGAAGGAGATCTAAAAGGATTAGGCTGCTGCCCGGGAATAGTGAAAGCGAAAGTACGTGTTGTTCATTCGCCCGATGAAGTTGAAAATTTAAATGGAGATATTTTAGTTACGTCGAGCACCGACCCGGGGTGGGTAACACTCTTCCCAACAGCTTCTGCAATTCTGGTAGAGCGTGGCAGCTTATTGAGCCACTCCGCCATTGTATCCCGTGAAATGGGAAAACCATGCATAGTTGGTGTAACTGGATTACTTGAAAGAATTAAAACCGGGGACCTGGTAGAAATGGACGGCAGCACAGGTATAATAAAAATAATATCATGAGCTTCTGGATATCTTTATTTCTATGTTGTGTTTTTTATTACATGCTTGCGGCGCTATCAGTGGGCATTGTCTACCACAGAGCACTCACACACAAGTCATTAAAACTTTCGCCCTGGTTTGAAAAGATACTAGTCATTCTTGCTTTGCCTGCGGGAACACCAATACAATTTGTTGGCAATCATCGATTTCACCACGCATTTTCTGACACGGAAAAAGATCCGCATTCGCCTGTGTCAAAAGGATTCTGGTATGCGCATTCTGGCTGGTACATAAATTCTTATAATCCACTAATTTGTATTTTATATTCCATTAGTGGACCATTAAGAATATTATGGGATGGATGGAACAGACCACGCACGAACCTGGAGTATAATTACATGGCAGATGATATTGCGAAAAATTCTTTCTATAAATACATCAGCACCCCTTATGTTTTTCAAACTATTACATTACTTCAGGCGCTTACAGGTATAGTTTTATTTTTTTACTTCTGGGGGACAGCCGGCATAATTGCTCTCTGGCTTACTTTGGTTATCATCTTCAACCTGGGAGATTCATTAAACAGCATCACACATTTATATGGGGACGAAAATAAAAAAAACAGCGATCATTCCAGGAACAACGCTATCATCGCCTTGCTAACTATGGGAGACGGCTGGCATGCCAATCATCATTTATTCCCCGATAGCGCAAAACTCGGATTAAAAAATAATCAACCTGACCCTACTTTTTACATAATAAAACTTCTTCACTACCTTGGGATAGCCCATGAAATTAAAGTACCAGCCAACGATACCATAAAAAGAATATTATTGCTCAATGAAAAGTGACTTAAATAAAAAAGTTGATTTCAGTATCATACGTTATGCCAATTGTTGGGAAGACGCTGATATTTTATTCCAGGGCCTCGCTCCCATTGAGGGAAAAAAAATATTGTCTATCGCATCTGCAGGTGATAATAGTTTTTTATTGCTAAAGTCTTCTCCCGAATTGTTAGTCGCGGTGGATGTAAATAAAACACAATTGTATTTAACAGAATTAAAGAAAGTGTGCATTAAACATATGGGGCGAGAGGAAGTCTTACAATTTCTGGGATTCAAACGTGGCAGCGGTGACCGATACTCAACATTTGATTCCATAAAGAATCACCTTTCTAATGAATGTAGAAATTATTGGGAGAAAAATATTAAACAACTAAAAAAAGGCGTGATCTACGAGGGTAAATTCGAAAAATATTTTATTCTTTTTGGCAAGAGGATCTTACCATTTATACATTTTCGCAAAACCACTTCTAAATTATTTGAAGAAAAAAGCGAAGAAGAACAAACATTATTTTACAATAACAAATGGAACAATCTACAGTGGAGATTGCTTTTCAAAATTTTCTTCAGCAAATATGTTATGGGGAAATTTGGCCGTGATCCCAAATTCCTGGAACAAGTAAAAGTTCCAGTTTCAGAATATATTTATGCAAAAGCAGCACATCACCTAAAAAGCAAGCATTCACAAACGAATTTTATGTTGCGCTTCAATTTAACAGGTCGTTTTGCAAACCTACTCCCTCCCTATCTTCAGAGAGAGAATTACGATGTGATCAAAAAAAACATTGACAAACTTGTTGTATTCGAAGGATTTGCCGAAGATGCTTTTAATAAGTATGGAAAATTCCATTATATGAACCTCTCTAACATTTTTGAATACATGGATGATGAACTTTTTCTTAAAACAGGAAAGGTTCTCAGTGAAAATCTGGAAGAGAAGGGGCGAATTGCCTATTGGAATTTAATGGTGCCGAGAAGGATTTCGCAAATCCTACCCAATTCAATGGAATATAAAAAAGAGCTATCCGAGAAATTATCAAAAATTGACAGAGGATTTTTCTACAATCAATTCATTGTTGATGAAGCAAACTAAACCACTATGGATTGAAAATTCATAAGTTTAAATAAAGAATGAAATTCTTAAAGATAGAGCGTCGTTGCGAAGGAGGTATCCCGATAGCTATCGGGAAAGCAATCTATCGATGGTAGAGATTGCTTCGTTCCTCGCAATGACGGCAAGAATGAAAATTTGTAGAAACAGAAAGTGCTAAGTTTCAAAAACGAATTGTAACAATGAATGAGAACATAATTAATACCGGTATACTCGCAGGATCATTCCTTGTTTTATTCGCACTTGCAGAAATTATGTATCACTACATGCATATTAAAGTTGAACTTACGAGGAAAACAGTTCATTTTGGCACAGGTATACTTACGTTGCTTTTCCCGGTCATGCTTCACAATCATTGGCTAGTTCTTTTTCTTTGCAGTTCATTCGCCCTTATTCTTATTGTCAGTTTAAAATTTAATTTACTTAAGTCGATCAATGCAATTGATAGAAAATCCGCGGGGAGTATATGCTATCCGGTTTCTGTATATCTATGTTATCTAGTTTATGAGCATTATGGTTACGCATATTATTTTTTCTATCTGCCTATTTTAACGCTTGCCATTTGCGACCCCATTGCAGCGCTTTGCGGAAAAACATGGCCTTTAGGAAAATATAAAGTGGGCAATGATCACAAAACACTTATGGGTTCCTCTATGTTCTTTCTGAGTTCTTTTATCCTCTCAGTATTTTTAGTGCTTTACTCCGGCGGCTTTAGTTTTGGCATTTCCCTTATTCTACTATGCTTTATTTTCGCAGCACTGACAACTTTTGTTGAAGCCATTAGTAAAAACGGATATGATAATATTTCTATTCCTATAATGTCATTGATCATTCTTATCATTGAAAAAAGCATTTAAACTATGATTGAGATTTCAGAAACAGATCTTAATACTGAAACCATTGCACTTCTTCAGAAGTCAACTGAACTTATTTATCCTGCGGACAGCTTACGTTTAAAACAAAAAGAAAGCTTTAATAAAGATTATCTGCACAAAATACTTATAGCCAAAAAAAACAATGAACCTGTGGCGAGACTGGCTATCTATAATAATCCTTACCTGATTTATAATGATACTCAAGCAGCCTGTATCGGAAACTTTGAGTGTATTAACGACATTACTACAGCAAAAAAAATAATTGATACGGCGACACAAATTGTAAAAAGCGAATTAAAATTAAATTTTATCATTGGACCCATGAACGGCTCAACATGGGATAATTACCGCTTTAGTTTACATCACAATTCACCAAACTTCTTTTTGGAACCTTACCATCATCTTTATTATAACGTGTTATTTGAAAAATCAGGATTTGAACCAATTGCCAAATATATTTCCAGCCTGGACACAGAGGTAATTCACGATACTCCTGAAATATTAAAGCTGAATGAACATTTCGCAGCTCTTGGAGTTGTTGTTCGTGACATCGATTTAAACAATTATGAAACCGAGCTCGAGAAAGTTTATGCATTATCATCCGAAGCATTTAAAACAAATTTTTTATACAGCCCAATCAGCTTATCCTCATTCAAAGAAAAATACCTTGCCATTAAACAGGTAGCAAAACAGGGATTTATTCTGATGGCAGAAGATTCGAATAAAAATTTGATCGGTTTTATATTCTGCATAGACGATCTGTATGATACAAAACAACGTTCCTTCATTGTGAAAACGATTGCACGTAAAAATGAAAAAAAATGGAGCGGACTTGGCAGTATATTGGCAAATAAGGTATTTAGAAAGGCTGCGGCAGAAAATTACACTTCGGTAGTACACGCCTTAATGATAGAAAATGCTACCTCCAGAAAACTATCAACTAGTTTTGCAGGAGAGATTTATAAGAACTATGCTTTATATGGAAAAGAACTTAGTTAAATGAATCGGAAGCGTGTCATGCTGAACTAGTTTCAGCATCTATCTGGGGGAAGAAAACAATGAAACTGACAAATGCATTTGTATACATTATGGCAAATAAAAATCATACAACATTTTAAAACAGCCATCAAAAGAGAAAAACAACTTAAACAATGGCACAGAGAATGGAAAATAAATCTTATTAGGGAACTCAATCCAAACATGAACGATTTAGCTAAAGATTGGAATTAAAACAAAAGACCCTGAAACAAGTTCAGGGTGACGGGTAAATATATTAATACAGTTACTGGACAAGATGGATGCTGCTTTTAATATCGTTGATCATTTCTATTATTCGGCTAAAAAATATCCGAATAAACCTGCCATTGCATATCAGGGAAATTCAATTAGTTTTTCTGAACTGGAAAAGCAGGTCAGTGACACGGCAAATTATTTTCTTTCGAAAGGAATTCAAAAAGGTGATAGGGTAATGCTATTCGTTCCCATGAGCATGGACCTGTACCGTACTGTTTTGGCGCTTTTCCGGATAGGAGCAGTTGCCGTTTTTCTTGATGAATGGGTTGGAAAAAAAAGATTGGAAGCCTGTTGTGAAATTGCACAGTGTAAAGCATTCATCGGTATTTTAAAAGCACGTGTGCTGGGAATATTCTCAAAAGAATTGCGAAAGATTCCCATAAAGCTTGGTACAAATTATTCGACTACAAAAAACAATTTAGCATTTCCTTCCACCAATACAACTGATACCGCTCTGATAACTTTTACTACAGGCAGCACAGGAACACCCAAGGCTGCAAAAAGAACACATGGTTTTTTAAATGAACAATTTAATGCGTTGCTCGAAAAAATAGATCCGCAGCCCAATGATATTGACATGCCCGTTTTACCAATTGTTTTATTGATAAACCTGGGAGTCGGCAATACCTCTGTTATAGCAGAATTCAAAGCAAGCAAACCCGATTCGCTCGATCCTCAAAAAATAGTCAAACAACTTTTAACAAACAAAGTCAATCGCATAGTATCCTCTCCCTTCTTCTTAAAAAAAATCAGCGAACACCTGATCCAAAATAATATCAAACTTCCTCATTTGAAAAAAGCATTTACAGGTGGCGCGCCGGTTTTTCCTAATGAAGCCGCCATTTATACAAAAGCACTCCCAGATACTGATGTTCAAATTGTATATGGGTCAACGGAGGCGGAACCGATAAGTTCTATTGAAGCAAAACAGCTTGTTACAACTCAACAGGGAGAGAATAAAATAGGTTTACTTGTGGGCAAACTTCATCGTACTACCCAGGCAAAAATTATTAAAATTACCAACGACTCTATTGAAGTGACCAACGAAACAGAACTAAATGCGTTAGAATTAAAATCAGGAGAAGTGGGTGAAATAATTGTTTCCGGCCCACATGTATTAAAAGAATACTTCAATAATGATGCTGCCTTAAAGAGAAACAAAATTTTTATCGGCGATATCGTTTGGCACCGTACAGGAGACAGCGGCTATTTTGACATTGAAAACAATTTATTTCTTACGGGCAGATGCAACTCCTTATTTTACGCAAATGGAAAGCTAATAGCTCCATTTATATATGAAAATTATTTGCAGCAAATTTCAGGAATGGGAACTGTAATGAATATTAATAACACAACAACAGTTGTTGCAGAAGCCGACAAATCAAATAAAGAGAAGGTAAAAAACAAAATAAAAAACTCAGGCTTGTTTTTCGAAAAAATAATCCTGATCACTAAAATCCCCAGGGACCCAAGACATAATTCAAAAATTGATTACGAAACGCTTCTAAAATCAATTGCCAGATGAAATCAGAGAATAATTCTTTTGCACAATTCATGAATCTAGTCAATGCGGATGTAGCGAAATACCTGGCCAACCAACCTGACGGTAAGTATGCCGACTACCGCTTTTGGGTTAAGGCGATTATACTTCTATTATCCTGGATTACTCTTTATCTTTTTGTTATACTTTCAAATCCCGGCCTTACATGGAGCTATATTGCCGCAATATTATGGGGACTAACCTCAATGCTTATTGTTTTGAATATTGGACATGATGCTGTACACGATTCAGTTTCCTCGGATAAACGAATAAATAAATTACTGGGGTGTACTTTTAATATTGTTGGCGGCAATTCATATTCCTGGATGCTTCAACACGTACAGTCACATCATCCGCATACAAATGTCAAGGGTAAAGATTTCGATTTTGATCTTGATCCCATTTTTAGGTTTTCTCCCCTGCATAAGTGGCGTATGAATTACAGGTGGCAACATATTTACTTTATTTTTATCTATCCGCTCTTTTCACTTATTATAATTTGTATTACGGACTTCCGGATCTTATCACAATGCGCTGACAAAAAGTATACCCTCTGGCACCCTTTAAAAGAATGGTTGATCCTTATTGCCAGTAAATTATTATATTTTTCACTTGTATTTATTATTCCAATTTATATTGGTCATTTCTCTTTAACTCACGCGCTAATTGCATTCCTGACAATAAATTTAATTAATGGTCTTCTTCTTGCGATTCTTTTTATGCCTTCTCATTATTTTAGTGGTTCATTTTTCTATGATGACAATAATTCCACTACACAAATAAACTGGCATGAGCGGCAAATACGCTCAACGTTGGATTTTAATATTGGGGGCGATAAAGGAGCGTATACTATTGGTGCAATAAATTTAGGAATTGCTCATCACATATTCCCTAATTTTTGTCATATACATTATCCTTCAGTTGCAAATATAATAAGGGCAAGAGCTAAGGAGTTTCAAATTCCATTACAAGAATTATCTTTTCCTCAGGCGCTTAATTCTCACTATTTATTATTGAAGCAATTATCCAAACCATAATCGGACAAACTTATTTTATAAATAATATTTTCCTTGTTGAGGAAATTTTTCCGTTAGATAATTGAATTGAATACATTCCCTCAGCGTTTATTCTGGAGTTTAAACCCAATCTATAGGAACTATTACCATAATGAGCTATAGAAGTTGTAAATATTAATTGCCCATACAAATTAAAGCATTGCAGAATAACTGGTTCTTCTCCAAACATTTGCTGCAAACCTTCAAATGTAATTTCATCCTTTGTTATCGTTGGATAAATTAGAACACCGTTGCTATTGTTTTCTATTTGAGATAGACACTGATCAACACTTATATTAAATGAATGGTCAATTGTAGCGCAACCAAAACTATTTTTTGTTTTTATGGTAACAGGCAATACAGTACTTGCACCAGGAGTATAGGTAAAAGAAGTGTCGCCTATAGTTACAGAATTATTCCAGTATACATTAAATATTGATGTATCTACACCATTTACTTCTCTCATGGCAGCTTGTCCTGCACAAATAGTATCATCTGCAGAATACGAAAAAGAAAAAGCACTATACCAATCAGCGGATTCCAATCCACCTATTGAAGCCGGATTAGAACGAATCATATTTGTCGCATCAACAGGAACAAGATTCCCGGAAGCGTTCCCTATCAAAGGACTGCCGGCAACAGGGGTTAAGTTAAAGTTAATTGTATCTGTATACAAATGGTTACCCAATGTAGCATTTGTACCAAATGTATTTCCAATTGTAAAATGATTATGATCCGCTACTATCCCAGGAAAGTTTACACTATCCAAAGGATATAAGGCGCCATAGTAATCAAACATGCAATTACGTATACTTACGTTTTCGGCACCGGCATTGTTTACATAAAATCCTATTCCACGCGCAGTAATTTGCCAAAGCAAAATATGGTTATATACACCATTTGAATTACCCGGCATCCAAAATATTTGCGGATCATTCGGCATTTGCGAAAGGGCCACATTTACGAGCGCTATATTTTCTGCATATGAATTACCGCCTCCAACTGCGATTTGGGCAGAGAAATCGTATGCCTGCAATCCATAAATAATCATGTTACGTGTATCCTCAATAACCTGAGCTACATCAGGATGAACCAGCCCATCAAATCTCATGTGGTTTACAGAACAGTTGACTATTAATTTATTAGTGCGTATAAAATCTGCTCCCAGGTTTCTCGCAGTAATATTCCTCATGAGTATTGTACTGTTTGGAAATATATTGCTTCTTACATCTGATAAATCTAGGCTTGTATAAAAACGTATGTCTACATCAGTCATACTGCCCTCTGAGTACGTCCCCGGCCCACTAGCAGAAAGATGGCCTAGCCCTCTACCTTCTACGTCATCAGCCCAAAAAATATTTCCGTAAGGAGAGCTTCGCATCATAAACACAACACCTGCTTCAGGAATAGCAAAACGTAAGTGACGGAAACAAACACGTTTTTGTTGTGACCCTGCGCCTTGCATTTGAGTCATGATGACTGATGCTTTTGAAAATCCAGGATGGCCTTCAATGTTCAGCCATCGGTCCTCAGCATATGCATTTCCGACATCAGGATATTCATAACTCCCCGGAAATAGCATGATAGTTGATCCTGAAACATTCAGCGCCGAAGCATTACCAATCTCCGTAATGGCTTTGGCGATGGTTTGCCAAGGAAGTTGAGCGCTCCCATTACCTATTGTGTCGTTTCCATTTGTTGCATCCACATATTTTATCACTCCTGAATTAGCAAGAGTTGAGCCGCTGTTCGCATACAAGTGCAATGACTGTTCCCCAAGATCTGTTCCTGTCGAATCCTGTAACACTCTGCATTCTCCAGCTGTTTGAGGATAAATAATGGCACGTATTTCAGTAATTCCATCCAGAAAATCAGATGCGTTTAATTCTAGCTGGTATTCCCATGTACCAGATGTAGGGTTGTACGTCATTTTATTAGCGCTTACCCAAGAGCCGCTATCAGCAGAAAATTCTACCCGGTCAATTCCATTGATATGAAAGGCTACTACACCAATTCTCAATTTATTTATAACATCTTGAAATGGTACAACATTCCATCGTGCAATCGCTTTCGCGTTATATCCCGGCAATGATGCATTGCCTACTACAGGAGGAGTTATTGTTGCGCCTGTCCAGCCACTACCCGGCATTAAATTGTTAATACTATCACATGTAAAATTAAATTGTGAAATATAATTTGTTGGCTGGGCAACTACATTTAATACAATAAAAAACAAGAAATAGATAATTTTAGTTTTCACAAAATTATTTTTTGAGACTATAGTTGTATTAAGACAATTTACTCTACAAATAAAATTTTCTTTGTAACAGAAATATCGCCCGATGATAATAGCATTGAATACATTCCTGCCGTTGTTAACCAACTATCCGTGGCTAAATTGTATACTGTGCCCGGCTGGTATATTGATTTTGTAAATACCAGCTGACCATATAAATTATAACACTGTAATAAAATAACGTTATCACCAAAAACTTCATTTAAACCTTCCAATGTTACATCGCCATAAGTAATTGTCGGATAGGCACGCACTGTATTTTCGTTGATTTCATTTTGTGACAAACACTGATCAACGTGAATGTTAAATGAATGGTCAATTGTAGCGCAACCAAAACTATTTTTAGTTTGTATGGTTACAGGTAAGACAGTACTTGCACCAGGAGTATAGACAAAAGAAGTGTCGCCTTTTGTTGCAGAGTTATTCCAGTACACATTGAATATTGATGTATCTACACCATTTACTTCTCTCATGGCAGCTTGTCCTGCACAAATAGTATCATCTGCAGAATACGAAAATGAAAATGCATTATACCAATCAGCGGATTCCAATCCCCCAATTGAAGCCGGATTAGAACGTATCATATTTGTCGCATCAACAGGAACAAGATTCCCGGAAGCGTTCCCTATCAAGGGGCTGCCGGCAACAGGGGTAAAATTCAAGTTTATTGTATCAGTATACACAATCGGACCAGAAGTTACATTTGTTCCAAATGTATTAACCCCGGTAAAATGATTATGATCAGCTATTATACCCGGAAAGGTTGCATTATCCAACGGAAATAAATTCGGATTGCTAATAACATACTCATCAAACATACAATTTCGTATACTTACATTGCTACCGCCGCCTTGGTTCACATAAAATCCCATTTGGCGCGTGGTTATATGCCAAAGTAAAATATGATTATATACACCATTTGAATTACCCGGCATCCAAAATATTTGAGGGTCGTCCCATTTTTGTGATAGGACCACATTTACAAGAGCAATGTTTTCAGCATAAGCATTACCACCGCCAATTGCAAGTTGAGCAGAAAAGTCATATGCCTGTAATCCGTAAACAATCATGTTGCGAGTATCCTGAATCACCTGAATTACGTCAGGGTGAACACCACCATCAAATCTCATGTGATTAACGGAACAATTGACTACTAATTTATTAGTGTTTAAAAAATCCCCACCCAGGTTTCTTGCTGTAACATTTCTCACAAGTATTGCATCAGCATGAAATTCACTATTTCGTGTATCAGAGACATCTATTCCTGTATAAAATCGTATGTGTACATCTGTCATACTTCCTGTCGAACAAGTTCCAGGCCCGCCAGCACAAAGATGACCAAGGCCTCTGGCTTCTAAATTATCCGCCCAAAACATATTACCATATGGCCCGCTCCGCATAAGGAATGCAACCCCCGTTTCCGGAAGTGCAACCCGCAAGTGACGAAAACATACGCGCTTTTGTAGTGAGCCCGGCCCTAACATTTGGGTCATCACAACTGCTGATTTTGGATACGAAGGATGGCCTTCTATATTTAACCAACGGTCTTCCGAATATGCAAAATCTACCGCTGGATATTCATAACTACCGGGAAAAAGCCGGATGGTTGCGCCTGAAACATTAAGAGAAGCTGCATTACCTATTGCTGTAATTGCTGTTGCTATCGTTTTCCAGGGAAGTGATACGCTCCCATTACCTGTTGTGTCGTTGCCGTTCGTAGCGTCTACATATTTTATAACACCAGTATTAGCAAGGGTTAAGCCGCTATTCGCATACAGGTGCAATGACTGTTCTCCAAGATCTGTTCCTGAAAAATCATCAAGCACTCTGCATTCTCCGGCTGTTTGTGGATATACCACCGCACGAATTTCCGTAACACCGTCAGTAAAATCTGATGCATCCAATTCTACCTGGTATTCCCAGGTACCGGATGTAGGATTGAACGTCATTTTATTTGCACTTACCCATGCACCATTGTCCGCAGAAAATTCCACCCTGTCAATTCCATTTATATGGAAGGCTACAACACCAATTCGTAACTTGTCTGTAACATCCTGAAAAGGCACAACATTCCATCTTGCAATTGCTTTAGCATCATATCCATGCAAGGAAGAGTTTCCAACAACCCCGGACGGTGTAGCACCTGTCCAACCTGTACCCGGAATTATTTTATACAAACTATCACAGGGGAAATTAAACGAAGAAATATAATTTACCGGCTGAGCAATTGTATTGTTCAGTGAAAAAATCACCAAAAGTAAATACCAACAATTTTTTTTCATATGTAGGAGGATGTATACTTGTAAAGAGACCTTTTATCAGGGAAATTGTAAAAAAACAATAGCCCTATTATTAACTGTCAAGTTCAATAGTTAACCCTATTTCTACAAATAAAATTTCTTTAAATAACTTAAGTATCAAATGATGTCCTTATCAAGTGTAATTTATATTCCGCTATATGCCAAATAACAAAGCCAGACTTAAAAGTCTGGCTTTGTACATATTTTACGAAGTGTTTAATTAATCCATACTTTTTTCATCTTCCTTTTTTTTCTTCATTTCGTTCTTTTTATAATCAGGTTTATCATATACTTTTCCCTGATCATCCATCCAAACATCCTGAAGTTTTCCTTTGGTGTCTTTAGCACGAATGTAATATCCTTTTCTCATTGGATCATTTACTTCCCAATAGCTGTCGATCTTATATGACTTGTAAGGACTATTATCATATGAATCTCTGACATTCATTGGAACATTGTCATCCCAATTTTTTCTGGTCAGTGTTTCAATGTATTTTCCTTGTTTGTCATACCTCGCCATAAAATTTGTGTTATCAACTGCATAACTACCGTAGTAACCATAATCATTGTTATCCCATACAACAATACTTTTTGATGCTGCCGGATACCTTGTATTAAGGTCGTTTTGTAGCTTTTTATTCATTTCCTTATCTGTATTATTCACATTTTTTTGTGCAAACAAAGAAGTACTTAAAAGAGCCACGCAAGCTACTGATCTAATTATATTTTTCATTATTTTATTTTTTCGTTTAATTTATTCTACACCATAAATGCTTTTGCCACCATAAGTACTCCATTCTTGTCCAATTGAATACCTGTCATCTCCGGTTTTAGGAACAACACCAACAACAATACCACCTTCTTTTAAAGAAGTTTCATATATAGCTGCTCTATCCTTCGGAATTCCCGCACCAACAAGGGCACCAACTAATCCTCCGGTTAAACCACCCGCACCCGCACCAACAAGCGCCGCTGCAATTGGTCCCGCGATGATTAATCCAAGTCCCGGCAATGCAACAGCTGTTCCAATTGCCGCGATAGCGCCAATAATAGCACCTGCTGTTCCGCCAATAGCCGAACCAACGCCTGCTTTTTCCATAGCTTTTGTTCCAAGATCAGAGTCAACTTTATTGTCTCTGAAATGAGATTTATGCGTTTTATCCGACATTAATAAAATAATTTCTTCTGCCTTATAACCCCTTTTAATCAGGGAGTCATATGCTTTCTCAGCGTCTGCTCTATTAAGAAAAACGCCTGTTACTGTACCTGTGTCTTTTCCGACAATTGTTGTTTCCATATTTTTATTTTTTAAATATTTATGTTCTTAATAACAAGAAATTAACGTGCCGCATTATTAAAATGCATTTGTGGCCTTTATTTAAAATAAATTTATTTGGCGATGAGTATTGTTGGCAACAGCCTGTGGAATTATTGCCACCGCAATTTTAAAAATAGGTGTCCGAAAAGGAATTATTGTTTTTCTAATTTCTGAGAATAACCCTTTTTACGATAGTAGAAGATCCTGGTAGTGTTACTTTAATATAATAAATACCTTCAGGGAAGGTGCGAACATTTATTATTACAGAACCTGAATTGTATATGTCACTTATCAGGAGCTCACCAATACTATTATAGAATTCGATTGCATGAATAATTGAATGTTCTGAACTAATATTTAAAACATCATTTGCCGGGTTCGGGTAAAGCCCAATGATTTCAGCCGAATCATTCTCGCTAATGCCCACACACGATAATACCGTTACAACAATGCTGTCAGTATTTTCGCAGCCATTATTATCAGTAACTCTTACCCAATATATATGAGGTCCTTGAGCAAGGGGTGCGCTATTTATATTATGTATCCTATTTGTATCGCCGTCATTCCAAATAAACGATCCTCCATTGTTTCCCGGATCAAATGACAACAATGCCTCAACACAAATGGCTGTATCGTTACCTAAAAAAACGGATGGTATATCATGCACCGTTATTGTTACACTATCCTTGTTCATACATCCGAATTTTGTTCCTGAAAGAATATATGTTGTAGTACTGGTAGCAACGAATGCTATTCCATTTACGATCCCATTATTCCAGAAGTAGGACGTTGCCGTTCCTGTTGCAGAAAGTGTGATGTTATCATTTTTACAAACAATTGTATCGTTGCCCGCGTTTACAAACGGAGCCTGGTTCACTGTTACTGTAATACTTTTACAACTGCCTGTTGCGGCACACCCTCCCTCACCTCTGACAAAATAAGTTGTTGAGGCCGTTGGAGAAACAATAAGGGAATCACCCGTCGCAACAAATGTTCCTCCGCAACTGCCAGTATACCAACTCCATTGAGAAGCATCGCGTAAACTACCACCATTAATTTTCAATTTTGTGCTATCGCCAGCGCAAATTGGATCGCTACTCGCAGATACTATTGGAACATCGGCGCTCAAACAAATAAATACCGTGTCTGATAATTTAATAATAAATGCATCACTGGCACCGCCTAATAAAGATTGATAGGATTCCTTTACTGGAAAGTTTGTACTGGAAGTATTTCCGGAAACATAAACACAGCCTGATTTACGCGTACAAATATTATATCCATAATCCGATGTGTTACCACCATAGTATGTAGCCCATTTTACTGAACCACTTGAATCAAATTTGGTAATGAATACATCATATCCTCCTGCATTTGAACTTTGAATTTCGTTTAAGACCGGAAAATTATTTCCATCTGTAAAACCTGAAATAAAAAAATTATTCCAATTATCAATGTTAATATCATACGCAAAATCACTCCCTGAACTACCATAATAGCTAGCCCAATTTAAATTACCGGCACTATCTAATTTTGCAACGAAGGCATCAAATGATCCTCCTCCAGGTGATGCTTGAACCGCATTTAGTATTGGCAAATTCACACTGCCTGTAAATCCAGAAATTGCTATGCTGCCACTTTTATCCATACAAATGCCCTGTCCGTATTCATCGGAACTACCTCCAAAATACGTAGCCCATTTTCTGCTTCCATTTTTATCTAAGTTTACAATAAATGCATCCGCAGCCCCTTGCTGTGCAGTTTGAAATGCTGCACTTGTTACCGGGAAATCCGACGATGAAGTATTTCCCGTAAATGCAATATTGCCAAAAAGATCAGAGGCTACATCAAGTGCTTCATCATCACCTGCTCCACCATAATAGCTGGCCCACAGCAAAACGCCATTCGTATCAAGCTTGGCAATAAAGGCATCGCGCGAACCGGACAAAAAACTTTGATACCCATTAACAACAGGCAAATCTGTACTTTGAGTACTGCCAATAAATATTATTTCATTTAATGAGTCTGTAACAATTCCTTTATGCAAAGAATTATTTTCAATATTACTCCCACCATAATAAGTGCTCCACAAAAGAGTTCCCGCCGAATTAAATTTAGCAATATAGGAATCTGTGCTTCCACCTAATGTGCTTTGAGAAGGATTTAACATTGGCATGTTGGAGCTTTGCGTGGCCCCCAAGGCAATAACATTTGCATCCCCATCTATAGCAACTCCTGTACCCCAGTCTCCACTGCTGCCGCCGAAGTATGTTGCCCATAACAATGTTCCACTACTGTCAAATTTAGAAACAAAACCATCCCAGGCACCTCCTCCAAACGTCGACTGGAACCCATTTTGAACAGGCAAAGCACTTCCCGATAAGTAACCGGTCACAATAACATTGTCCGAATCGTCCGATGCCATGCCATAAGCAAACTCACCGCTGTTGCCGCCATAATAAGTTGACCATGCTACTGAAGGGTCTATTACAAGATTTTCCTCGTGATTAAATTGCGCCACATTAAAACTCAAAACGTTTTTTTTAAGTATAAAATTACTTTCGATTTTATACTTTTTCTCCGATTGATATACATACGGACGGAATTCCTGCAATAAACCAACGGGATTTTTCACAACAATTCCACCTTGTTCGTTCAGAAATATTTTTTCATACCCTTCATATTGCATACTAATATTTTTAATATCGCCGCCGGGATGCACAACAAAATCGTATTCAAGAAAAGTTTCTTTTTTATTATTTGTATAAGGATATAAAACCCAATCGATGTGATTATAAATATTCTTTATTGTTATTTTTTTGTAGCTCGCGACATCGGTTATTCCCGAAGAACATTGCGGTAAATAAAAATTAGAATAAAAAGATTGTTTGAGCTCTTTTATAATTTCAATATTGGTATTTGCATTTAATAATTTCAATTCCGTTCTATTTATTGAAATATTCTGGGAGATGTTCACACTTTCTAAAGAGCTGGTGCCAATATGTTTAGGTTCTTTTACTTCCTTGTGAACATATACTATTCCGTTTCTCTTAATGTAGACATCAACATTATTGGAGGAAAATTGGAAAAGGAGATCGCGACAAGTATTGCCGTTCTCATCAGCAATTTGCCCTTTATTTTCTGTAAATACCGCGGATGGCAAACGATAATTCTCATTTTGCTTTACGCCAATACCATACATTACAGAATTTCCAGCAAGAAAAACCAACACCAACCTTACGAAACAAAACATATTATTAATTTACAATTTTTTTGCGCAATAACCAACATTTTTTCGCTGATCATTACTATTTAAAGAAAGCGCTTTTTTGTTCCTTTTTAATACACCTAAAGATTATTAATTGGAACGGAATATTTTTATAATCTGCAACAATTGCTTGTTTAAAATGATATATTTTTTTCACTTATAAAACCCTTACCAATGAAATCAAAAATTGTTTTTCTTCTTACCAATTGCCTTTTTTTAGGTTTACTTCTTTTTTTTACCGACTGTAAGAAAAATAAAGACGAAGCCGAAACATGTAGTGATGGAATACAAAACCAGGGAGAAACAGGAGTTGACTGCGGAGGGCCTTGTACCGCATGTACCAGTGTTTTGTGTGATGGTAACGGAACCACTTCGTTCTTCCCTCTAAAATTAAATAACAGTTGGACATATTCTTATAAAATAGGTCCACAGGTTCAATCAATATCTCCAAGTCCTTCTGTTACCGGAACTACAACACACGGATCTTACACTTATTTTGAGTTCGAAGACCAAAGCAGCACTATGTATGGTGGCATATATGAATTACGTGAAGATGCTACATCTCACAATATCCATTCTTATAGTAGCAGTACAGACTATCTTTACATACCTGCATCGCCTACATTAAATCAATCCTGGGCTGTTGACTATGGCAATACAAGAAAAGTAACTAATCTTAGTGCTTCTGCAACAACTGCTGGTTGCACCTACACTGGCTTACTTGAAATATCCCAATATGACAGCGGGATGGTTTTGCAACAGAAAGAATATTATAAAAAAGGAATTGGCCTTGTTTATCGCTACCATCCTCCATCTCTTGGTTTCGATTCCCAGTACTCGTTAACGAGCCTTGTTTTAAATTAACTATAATCATATTATAGGAAAGCCATAAGAGAAAATCTCTTATGGCTTTTTTATTGAGGTAATTTCCAATCCGGTTTCAAAGAAATATTCTCATCGCCTTTTTTATACGGAACATAAGTAATTATAAACTGAAACATTTCATCAGTAGTGCGCATGCTTCCTTCGCGTTCTCCAACTATTTGCGGAGGATTGAATGGGTTTAGCGGATTATTCTTTGTATTATCGAATTTCCCTATAGCATATATAACCGAGCCGGCAGGAATTTTTAAAACATTTCTAAATGTATAAGTGTATTGCCAGCGAAAATCCCACTTGTTGATTTTTACCAACGGAATAGTATCTCCTAGAAGAGTAATTGCATATGCGAGATATGTTTTTCCGAGTAAGTGCATATGCGGATTGATACTTAAAACAGAAATATCAATTGGCACTATAAATTTTGTTGTAAATGTTTTAACCTCGTTAGGTGGAATGACCAATGGTGGAACAATCTCCGAAACACCTAATGTTCCCAATTGCAATTCAAGCGTTCTGCGAACGGGAGGTTTTTGACTAAAATAAATATTCACGTACGAAGAATCATATTGGTCTTCCCGCGAAGGACCATAATGCATATCGCGAAACAACAGATATCCTTTTCTTTTTATGGCATAGCCTCCTAATCCTTCCGGATAAATGATCGGTTCCATTCCGGGTAAATAATTAAATGCTGATGTAGTTAGCATTGGATACGTTCCATCGTCATTGGGGATCTTCATTTTTTCATAGGCAGTTTTACGATCCGAATTTTCTTCCACATCCAAAACCCATTCTCCTTCATTCATCTTTTTTTTCTTCTCGTAATCATATTGCACAATGAGCCCATTAACGTGATGCACCAATTTTCTATTTCCCGGAACAAACTCTATCGCTTTAATAAAAGTATCCCTGTCAATTTCATAAGGGAGTTTCATCAGATAAAATTTATCCTTGTTATCCCCCTTAATAAAAAACGGAGCTGGCATTTTTAAAACCAGGTCTGGTTTTCCTAATACATTGTATGTTTGTTTTATTGGCGTGAATTTTATTTTGCTCGTATCACCGGGTGGCGCACCTGCTTTGATCCATTCATTGATTGTATCGATCTGGCTGGCGGTTAAATATCTTTCTCCATTGTAATGAGCATAGCTCCTATCTGCCGGCCATGGAGGCATAAAATTTGTATTCACCGCAAACTTAATCGTTGCGACACGTTTTTTTACGTCGGAATAGGTGATGAGAGAAAAAGGCCCCGACTCGCCGGGCTGATGACAGGTAGTGCAATTAGCATGAATGATAGGTGCAATGGAATTGGAAAAACTTAGTGGAGTTTTTTCATTCTCGTTACAAGAAATAAAAAAATAAATAAAACAAACAATAGTATAAACTAATATACCGTTACGCTTCATCTATCAATATGGATATGAAATATCGATTCGCATTTTATCCATTTTTCTTCTGTGTAAATCTGCGTAATCAGTGTTAAAAAATAATAATTAATCACAGATAGCACAGATGATCACAGGTTACTTATAAATGGGCAACCTATTATTTATTTGCCATGGCAATTCTTAAACTTCTTACCACTGCCGCAAGGACAAGGATCATTACGCCCAACCGTTTTTTCAACCTTGACCGGCTGCGCCTTTGGTGGCGGGGGACCTTGCGGAACACCGTTACCATTATTTTGTGCGTTTCCGCCCTGCGCCACTTCAGTCCTGCTGGTCCTTAAATTTTGAGATTCATTTCTTGGCGCTCTTGCCTGTTGAACACCCGGCGCTGAATCATTTGGAAGCTGACCCTTTATTAAAAATGAAATAACTTCCTTGTTAACGTTGTTCAGCATCGTTTTAAATAACTCAAACGATTCGAATTTATAAATGAGCAATGGGTCCTTTTGTTCGTACACGGCATTCTGAACAGATTGTTTTAAGTCATCCATCTCGCGCAAATGTTCTTTCCACGATTCATCTATCATAGCGAGGATCACCCCTTTTTCAAATGCAAGCACAACTTCTTTTCCTTTCGATTGAAATGCCTTTTTTAAATTGGCAACCGCCTGCAACGTTTTTATTCCATCGGTAATAGGAACAACGATATTTTCAAACTGCTGAGCAGAGGTATTGTACACATTGCTGATAACCGGAAATGCTTTTTTCGCGATGTCATCTGATTTGCGTGTATATGACTCTTCGACCTGACCAAACACGTGCTCTGTAAGTTTAGCGGGATTATTTTTATGAAATTCATTTTCATCTACCGGACATTCAGTAGACAAGGTTCTGATTAGTTCCAGTTTAAATCCTTCATAATCACCTGCACCCTGATATTCATTTACAATATTCTCAGTAACATCATACATACTGTTTGATACATCAACAGAAACACGCTCGCCAAACAATGCGTGTCTTCTTTTTGTGTATATCACATCGCGCTGCGAGTTCATCACATCGTCATACTCAATTAATCTTTTACGTGTGCCAAAGTGATTCTCTTCCACTTTTTTCTGCGCTCTTTCAATTGAATTGGAGATCATTCTGTGCTGTATCACTTCTCCCTCTTCAATTCCCATACGGTCCATCAACTTAGCAATACGTTCTGATCCAAACAACCTCATCAGGTTATCTTCCAGTGAAACAAAAAATTGTGATGAGCCCGGATCTCCCTGTCTGCCGGCGCGACCACGCAACTGCCTGTCTACACGCCTTGACTCATGCCTTTCGGTACCAATGATAGCAAGGCCTCCTGCTTCTTTTACGCCAGGCCCTAGTTTAATATCCGTTCCCCTACCTGCCATGTTGGTTGCAATGGTAACCACTCCGGGCCTTCCTGCTTCTGCAACTATATCCGCTTCTTTCTGATGTAGCTTCGCGTTAAGTACATTGTGTTTGATGCCACGCAGCTTCAACATCCGGCTTAATAATTCCGATATCTCAACTGATGTAGTACCAACCAACACGGGCCTTCCGGCTTTAACACATTTGTCAATTTCTTCAATAACTGCATTGTATTTTTCACGTGTTGTTTTGTACACAAGGTCTTCCATATCCTTACGCACAATATCCCTGTTCGTTGGAATCACCACTACATCCAATTTATAAATGCTCCAGAACTCACCCGCTTCGGTCTCTGCTGTACCCGTCATGCCCGCAAGCTTATTATACATCCTGAAATAATTTTGCAGAGTAATGGTTGCATATGTTTGTGTAGCCGCTTCGATCTTCACATTTTCTTTGGCTTCAATTGCCTGGTGCAAACCATCAGAGTACCGACGTCCATCAAGGATACGGCCGGTTTGCTCATCTACAATCTTCACTTTACCATCCATGATCACATACTCAACATCTATTTCATATAAAGTATACGCTTTAAATAATTGGTTAAGTGTATGCACCCGCTCGGATTTTATAGCGAAGTCGCGCAGCATTTCATCTTTTCTTTTTGCTTTTTCCTCAACACCCAAACCGGATTTTTCGATCTCTGCTATCTCGGCCCCTACATCAGGTAAAACAAAAAATTTAGCGTCTTCGCTATTGGTAGTTACCAATTCAATCCCTTTTTCGGTCAGTTCTATCGAATGGTTTTTTTCATCGATCACAAAATAAAGTTCTGCATCAACTTTATGCATTTCTTTAGACTGATCCTGCATGTAAAAATTTTCTGTTTTCTGCAATTGAGCTCTTACGCCTGGCTCACTCAAAAATTTAATTAGCGCTTTATTCTTCGGCAAACCTCTGTAAGCACGCAACAGCGCCATTCCTGCTTCTTTATCCTTTTTAGGATCCGTCATTAATTTTTTAGCATCCGCCAATACTGTGTTTATAAAAGTGCGCTGGGCATTGACTAGTTTTTCCACTTTAGGTTTTAACGCCTGGAACTCTTGTTTATCTCCTTTAGGAACGGGCCCCGAAATAATTAATGGAGTACGTGCATCATCGATTAATACCGAATCGACCTCATCCACTATAGCATAATTGTGTTTACGCTGAACAAGATCTTCGGGAGAGCGCGCCATATTATCACGCAAATAATCGAAACCAAATTCATTATTTGTTCCGTACGTGATATCGGCCATATACGCCTTTCTTCTTTCTTCGGAATTTGGTTCGTGCTTATCAATACAATCAACCGTTAATCCCAAAAACTCGAACAATGGACCGTTCCATTCCTGGTCACGTTTTGCTAGGTAATTATTTACAGTAACAATGTGTACTCCTTTTCCGGGAAGTGCATTTAAGTAAACAGGTAATGTAGCAACCAACGTCTTACCCTCTCCGGTAGTCATCTCAGCAATCTTGCCATTATGAAGTACCATTCCTCCAATAAGCTGCACATCATAATGAACCATATCCCAGGTGACGCGATTACCCGCCGCATCCCAGTTATTTTTCCATTTTGCCTTTGCAATATTTTCTCCTCCAATAATTTCTACATAATCCTTTGTTACCGCAAGATCCCTGTCTAACTGGGTTGCTGTAACTTCAAGTACAGGATTTTCTTTGAGTCGCCTTGCAGTTTCTTTAATAACCGCGAATGCCTCAGGAAGTATTTCGTTCAATACCTCCTCGGTTTTTTCAACAATAAGCTTTTCGGTTTCGTCAATTTTTTTGTAGAGTGCTTCCTTTTGAGCTACCGGGGTTCCCTCGTCATCTATTTCTTTTTTGTATCCTGCAATAAAATCATTTTCATCTTTTAAATAGTCCTCAATCCTCCTGCGAAACTCATGGGTTTTAGCCCTGAGATCATCATTGGTAAGTAAAGCCAGCCCGCCATAAACTTCAAGCACCTGGTCAACCAGCGGCGAGAGCTCTTTCACATCTTTTTCCGACTTACTTCCAAATATCTTTGAGAGCGACTTTGTTATAAATTCTATCATTATGATCTATTGTTTAAAAGGACTACAAATTTAGCTATTTATACCGAAACCTCCGCGTTTCTTAAAAATCGGAAATAGCGCCCTCCTTTGGCATTAACTTATAGTACGTTTCACTTCCGAAAGGAAGCTCAACTACTGTACGTAAATCTTCTATTAATGAAAAGTAGCAATTCATGCCTTATGGACTTGTATAATTAAATAAAATTTGTAATTTGGTGTTCAAGACATACCCATAAAATACACAAAACATGAGAATTTTATTTTTAGCGATTTCGGCTTTATGTTTATCTGCATGCCAAAACGATTATATGCAAATAGTTGAGACCAAAGCGGTTAACGCCAAGCTGGACAATGATCATTACGTTTATGAAACAGATGCAGTAAAAATAACTTATCAATTTTGGCACGATCAAGGCTTAATGTCATTTACCATTTATAACAAACTAAGCACCCCTTTATATATTGATTGGTCAAAATCTTCCCTTATTTACAATAGCAGTAAATTAAATTACTGGGTGAGCGATGATAAGAATGAAGCTACGGCTTATTATGGAAAATATTTTTATAGTGGGCCTGTTATGGCGCCTGGATATAATGTGAGCGAAGAAATTGGTGTAGCGAATTCAAACACTTTTAATAACAAAGAAAAGGTCACTTTTATCCCTCCAAAATCAAATTATTACAGGAGTCAGTTTCGTTTTATGAGCGAAGAATTTATTCCGATCGACAAAACCAAATATGAAATGGTAACTAGTAATGAGGATGAGAAGAAAAAGACAAAAGTTTACACCGCGCAATTTGATAAGAACAATACCCCACTATCACTGCGCAATTACATCTCTGTTTCAAAAAGCGAGACCGCTGAAGGCGAGTTTTTTATCGATAACGAATTTTACGTTTCCGGAGTTCAATCCATGTACATAGGCCATGCGCTTGGAAAATACAAGCAGCAAACAAACCAAGAAGGTGAAAAACAGTTTGACTTGCCTTATAAGAAGAATACCTCTTTTTATATTTTACACTATGATGTAAATAAAGTGGAAAACTTATCGAACGACAAGTATTGCACCAAAAAATTTAAATAGTTAATTACCTTGAGCAACAGCTTGCCCAGCTTGTTTGCAATTACCATAATCGCAGCCCTGTATCATTAGTATATATGCTTTTTGATCAGTTTCACTTGACGGTATAGTATATTCAACATAATACCTGCCACTTTTTTTTGGTTCAAACATCCAGCTTGCCTGATTAGTGGAACGAAAATTGTCATATACCTTTTTTCTTTTCTTTGATGTTTTACTGCCGTCAAACACTTCTATTAACACACTATTGTATATTCCGTTTTGGCAGAATACAATTTTAGAGGGAAGGCCCTCTCCAGCAAGAAAATCTGTTTCAATTTTTTTACCCTGCTTTCCCACCACAAATTGATTAAGGGCATAATTATCATATTTGTAACAACCTAAAAGAAGTATGTTTTTAGCCATTAATTGCCTTACCACACTTTGCCCAAAACTCTGCACACTAAGAATCAATCCTAATGCAACCGAACACACTATCACCTTCTTCATAATTTTTCTGCATTTATAACATCTAATTTATCTCAAATAATGCAGGAAAAAATCCAAAAATGGAAGGATATATAACCGATGTAAGATTTCACATCATTTTAAAATTAAATAGTGGCCAGACTTGCAAATAACAAGAGCCGACCACTATTTTCTATCCAACCTTACAACACTTCTTCCTCTGCTAAAACATTTTGTTCAACAACCGGGAGACTATACTTCACACGCTGTTGTGTCTTGTTAAGCTCAAGAACCTGCATATTAAAACTATCATTGCTTTGTACATAAGCTACTTTTGGAACAGGTACTGCACCAAACTTTTGTTTTTCCACAGATGCAGTAAAGCCTAAGTAGATTTTTTTAAGCCCAAGTTGCCTCGCTCTTTTCACCACCTGATAAATAATTTGTTTGTAATTTTTGTACGAGAATAAATAATAGTAGTCAATCCCTACCACCATCGGACAAAAAACATTCTCCGCCTTATAAATAAATCCAACAGCAATTGGAAGGTCCTGTCCTCTGTCATCAAATTCCTTTTTGAGGGTTAATGTGATTACCTCCCAATTAGGGTCGTTGATCATTGCTGCAATTATTTTTTTATTGAGTGAAAAGGTATTTAACTCCATACTTCTGTCTTTAACATTGCAATATAACCTGTATATGTGATTGAGCTCACTCTCGCTTGTAGTTGAAATAATTTTAACATCATAAAATTGTTCATACCTAAGCACATCTCTTCTCACATTATGACGTGCCTTATATGGCAATTTTGTTAAATAATATTCAGGGGTTTCCCAGTCAATAAAATCTTTTCTCATCTCATGTGCATCAGGTAAATCCACTTTTACAAACCCCTGGCCAAGTAAAAAGTCGTGTAGTTCACCATCTCCCTTTTCAAAATCACGTAACGTAATTGTATTCGCATTTGATTTGTCTTGGATCTTCCCTGCTTCTTCCAAAAGAATAAGCATAGCGCCTTTCCAATTCGGGTGATTCTTATCGAGATATAAGTGATTCCCTTCGCTTAAGAGCGATCCCATCATTACAACTTTTGAGCATAAATGGTATGGATCCTTTTTCCTTTTTTGTTCCAGCTCTTCTGATACTGCAGCCGGCGAAAACATATCTTCTTTACATAGCGCTACAGTATAAAAAGTAGAAGCGACAATATTCTCCTGTTTATCTTTTACGGTAATGTAATTAAACTCCCAATTGTTTTCAGGCTCTGGATTGTTTTTAAATGTACGCTCCAGAAAACTAAGCCCGTTCCAATCAAACGATCCACGATCACTGAACAACGAATCCCATTGTTCTTTTTTAATATTTTTTATACTGTCAGTGGATTCTACTTTTAAATCATTTTCATTCCCAATTTTTATTTCTTCTTTTACCTCTTCAACAAGAGGCATTTTAAATGCTTTGCGAATATCATTATCCGTGCAGCCTTCTTCTTCCAGGGCTTTTGGATAATGATAGGTTATTGCTTCAATGATCTGTTCAATATCATTTGTGGTCTGGTGACGTGTTACACACATCCTTAAACCTGCACACTTCATTGATACCGCAGGGAATTGCCCGATGCTTATATAAAAACCATCATCCATCAGGCGTTTTACCATATTGTGACCAACCCTCGGAAGACTCATGCCCACAAAGAAAATTGGCGCATTGTTATTGGCAACAACAGGTAAATTATTTTTTTTCAGCAAATAATTACAATAGTTAGTACGCGTTTGCAATTCATCCTGCATAGAATAAATTTCGTTTGTCAAATGAATTTTTGCACAAGCTACTCCAACACCTAACATTGGCGGAGGAACAGATCCTGAAAAGATAAGCGTGTCACCGCATGTTCTTATTCTGCGTTTTGTTTCCTGATCGGGTAAAACAATAGCTCCTCCGCCAGAAGCAAATGCTTTATTCATGCAAGTGACCAATATCATTTGAGGGTGATAATTAATTTGGCTCAAAGCATATCCAGATCCGTTTTTACCTATCCAGCTCATTCCATGTGTATCATCTATGTAACAATAGAATTGCTCATACTTATCCATTAATGCGTACAACTCTTTTAGTGGAGCCAAATCTCCATACATAGAATAAACGCCATCGAGCATATACCAAATGCGGCGATGTTTTTGGCTTAGTTCTTTTATTCTCTCTTCCAGTTTTGCAAGATCATTATGCCTCAGTAATTCAACAGGTATGCCTTTAGCTTTTACCATTTTTACGGTAACCTGCACACTTGCATGTACAAACTGATCTAAAATAACAGCATCGTCATCGCGCACAAGTACCGGAATAGCCGCCTGGTGTGCAAGCGTTGTGGATGGAGCAACTAAGGTTGGCTTAGAAAAAATTTCTGACATCAACGACTCTAATTCACCATACAAAAAATTAGAAGCGTAAGCACGCGTGGTTCCAAACTGGGTTCCATAACGTTCAAAGGCTGCAATGCCTCCTTGCTTTAACCTGTTATCGGTTTCGAGGCCCATGTAGCTATAGGAAGCGAAATTCACTAGTTTGCGGCCACCTATATTAAGTGTCCGGCCGTCGGCATAATAATCATCTGTTGTTAGATGTAAGATTTTCTTTTTTACACCGTTGGAAATGCATTCATCTACCGTGTCGAGAATTTGGTTGTGTTTCGCCATATTTAATTTTTTTATAATTGGATGGACGACGAAAATACCGTAAACACAGGCCTTTGGCACGTTTACAAAAGTTTCGTTACCAACATTATCTTGATAAGAATTAACATCCTTGGCTAAGAAATAATTAAATAAAAAATTTCAGATCAAACACATGTAAGATTTGCATATAAATAACAAGTAAGGAACTACCCGGGCAGTTGGAATTTTATTAATTTTAGGGGAGTTCTAAAAATAGAATGTTAAAAACAATCTAATAAAATCGTAT
>CAZQIC010000047.1:0-22094 GCA_964593555.1 uncultured Bacteroidia bacterium
CACGACGTGCGCCTGGACGTGCGCCGGATATTGCATCACACACTTGCACTATTGGAGCAATAAGCGTATTCATTTCTATTTCATCGTGGTGGGCTCCAATGGCGTTGCATACTTCTGCTTTTTCTTTGAATTTCTCAGCAAGTTTCATTCCTAATATAGCGTGCGGTAATTCCGGCTCGTCATCAGGCACCTTGCCAATATCGTGCAGCAGTCCTGCTCTTTTCGCCAACGTAACATTTAAGCCAAGTTCCGCGGCCATAATAGCGCAAAGGTTTGCCACCTCACGGGAGTGCTGCAATAAATTTTGACCATATGATGAACGGAATTTCATACGACCAACCATCCTTATTAATTCCGGATGCAAACCGTGAATTCCAAGATCTATCGTGGTACGTTTTCCGGTTTCAACAATTTCTTCTTCAATTTGTTTTTTTACTTTCTCAACCACCTCTTCGATACGTGCAGGATGTATCCTTCCATCAGTAACCAATTGGTGCAGTGCCAAACGAGCTATCTCTCGTCTAACAGGATCAAAGCCCGATAAAATAATTGCTTCAGGTGTATCATCTACAATTATCTCAATGCCTGTCGCAGCTTCTAAGGCACGAATGTTTCTTCCTTCCCTTCCAATGATGCGGCCTTTTAATTCATCGCTCTCAATATTAAATACAGAAACAGAATTTTCAATTGCATGTTCTGTAGCAACACGCTGTATTGTTTGAATAACAACTTTCTTAGCTTCTTTACTTGCAGTAAGCTTTGCTTCATCCACCATATCTTTTATATATGACATGGCTTCGGTTTTTGCTTCGGCTTTTAAAGACTCTACGATCTGAGTTGTTGCTTCCTCCCTGGTCATCCCGGAAAGTGCTTCCAATTGTTCTACCTGCCTTTTGTGCACCTTATCAACCTCATCTTGTTTCTTGTTCAGAATCTCCAATTGAACAGAAAGATTTTCACGAATTGTATCCACTTCGGATTGCTTGCGTGACAACTCCTCAGTTTTTTGGGATATAGTACCTTCTTTTTGTTTTATCCTATTCTCAGAATTAACAACAGACTGATTGCGCTCATTGATTACTTTTTCGTGCTCAGTCTTAAGCTGAAGAAATTTTTCCTTTGCCTGAAGTATTTTTTCATTTTTTAATGCTTCAGCTTTTACTTCAGCTTCCTTGAATTTTAGTTCGCTCTTTTTCAATATCGCTTTTCTAAGCATCGTGGAAACAATCAGCGCTCCAATGCCTATTGAAACAAGGGCAACGGCAGCAAGAAGTAGAATGGTAGTAATATCGAAATTTATCATAGAAGGGGGATTTTATATATTATAAAAAAAGTATTCGTCCATAGTTATTTACACTACGGCCTGCGCGGAAATACAATAAACAATAAGCTTAGTTTTTCTTTAGATAACCCGAAACAAACTCCTCCATCTCCTCCAATTGCTCAACAATACCATCTTGAAAAGAATTATTTTTATTTTGAAGTTTAAGATTGGTATTGGCAAACTGTAGAGCGCACATTGCAAGTAAATCCTGCTTATCCCTAACCATATATTCTTTCTCGTACTCTTTGAGACTGCTGTTAACAAGCATGGCGGCTTCTTGAACTTCGGAAACCTCATCCTTTTTAACAGTCAGGGGATATGTTCTTCCGGCTATTGTAACTTTTATGGAGTTCTTATTATCCATGGGCACTAAAAACTAACTTAACTGTTTAATAGAGCTATGCTTTTATCTATTTCCCGCACAAACTCGTTGATCTTATTTTTAATCTCGACAGACCCAACCTGGTCTGCCTGTAATGTCTTTGCAAGTTTAATCACTTTATTACTGTCTTCCAATTTATTGATCCTGTTTTTTTGCTCTTCTATTTTTCTTATAAGTATCTCATTTTCAACAGCAAGCTTTGAATAGTCGTCCTTTAACCGATTATGGAACTGAATAAGTTTTTCGATCTTGGATTGAAGACTATTTACAGTTAAGGATATGTCATTTTTATTTTTCATTCGCCCATTATGCGTTCGGCAAATATATATTAATTGAAGCGTAATGGGTATAATATTCTACAAAATAAAAAAGGCCTCCCGTTTGGGAAGCCCTTTTTATTAAACTTAAACTATTTACTAGTGGAAGTTTGTATAAGTATAATTTTGGTGATTTATAACTTCATTAGGATCAATACCGCCTATAAAAAAACAAGTGCTGCAATTTCCATCAAATACGCCTGAGATACCTGTAGATACAGTAGTTTTATTAACTCTAAGCGTATCTCTTGTTGCTACATAATCATTCAGTCTAAGGTAACCATATGGATTGAATCCTGGATCGTCACTTGTAGTAACTGTAAAGCTATATACACCAGAAGCATTTGTTGTTGTAGTGTAAGTTTTTCTCAACATTGTCAAAGGATCAACGTTAAAATCAAGTCTTACAGAGTGGTTAGCAACCGGCATATACGCAGATGCATTATAGTAATAGATAGGACCAGTGAATGTATCCTCTTCCATTTGCAATACTTGTATTGTACCAGAAATAACCGCAGTTCCAATAGTAACCGGCATTGGGTTTCCTACAATAGGAGATGAAGCCCACATGTTATAGTTGTAAGTTGCAGGAGACCCTTTGTAAACCCATACGTTAGTGTTAGTACCGTAAAAATTCACGGTAGGACCAGTTTTAGTAACTCCATTTACGATGGTATCAAAAGTTCCAACTCTGTTTGCAATAGTGATATAAGCCTGTACACCATCTCCGTTAGTTTTAACAGAAATGCTATAGTTACCATTAGCATCTGTAGTCGCTGAATAAACCTCAGAACCTTGTGCATTTGGTGAATTTGGATACAGATCGTCATTCCAAACCCTTGCCTGAACTACTATTCCTGCTGAAGGAACCATGATAGTTTGATATCCAGATCCAGCATTTTGAGAACGGATATCATTTGTGATCTTACCAGAAATTACAGATGTACCTGTCATATCTGTTGCAAGAAACTCTTCAATTTCTTCTTTTTTACAAGCTCCGAATAAAAGAGCAGTAAGTCCGATAGCTAAAAGTGACTTTTTCATGTTATATATTTATTTTATAAGTTAAATTTTTTGTTTTTACTATTTACTAAAAATGGAACAATGCAGTTAGTGAAGCTGAGCCACCACCTACTGATGTATTACCATTCACGGTATTGTTCATCGAGTTACCGAAGTTAGTGAAATTATTGTCAACAGAAAAACCGCGTGTCTTTGTTGAGCTATCCACATCTATTTCTTCTTGAATAACTTCCGGACCATTTTGTCCATTGAAATACACTTCGTTTACATCTGTTCTTCCTTTTTGTGAAGACATTGAGAAGCCCCAACCGTATTCAGCAGCAACAGAGATCTTTGGAAATACAAAATACTCAATTCCAATAAATCCTCTTAAACCTAATGACCAAACAGATCTGTAGCGTCTTTCAAGTTCTCTTGAGACACGACTTCCAGTGTTCCAGTTTTGAGTAGTAGTTGAGCCTGAGTTAAAGTTGGTAGTATAGAAAGTATTGTGAACGTCAGAGAAAGCATTACCATAAGTAACATCCTCTTTGGATGAAGTATGGCCAACAGCAACTTCTCCACCGTAAACACCACGAAGCCTGTTATAACCTCTTCTTTTCTCATAACCAGCAGCTATGATAAGGTTCTTTTTAGCAAACTTCATTTTGTCTTCCACTCTCAACAACAATGCTCTGTTGATATCATCCTGTGTTCCAAGTTGTGCATCAGCAAGTGCTTGTGCATCCTGAACCTGGTTAACAAATGAACCTCCAATACTATTCAAACCTACTCTTACTCTTACTGCTGTTTTAGCATCCAAAAAGTATTTTCCTACAATTTGGTTAGAGGAGTTTGATGTGTACTGAAATGAATTCCCTGCAGCATTACTAGCTGTTGGTGGTGTTCCTCCAAAAAGACTAAGGTACCTGGTGGAATTCAATAAAAAATCAATCATTGGGACTGTGTTGAATCCCAAGGCGATATCACCTTTAACGGGCAATATCTCATGGCCTTTTTTGGACTTTAATACCGGCTCTTCTGCAGGTGCTGCTTCTTGGGCAAAGCACACTACTGACGATACTAATGTCGCAGCAATTAGCAATTGTTTCTTCATTTGGGGTTAAATTTTAGTTAAATTACTTATAAGGGCCTACCTTATAATTTTGCGCAAAGCTATACAAGTTTCCGTTAAAAATCCACTTTAAAATCGTTTTTTTAAACAATTATTAAATATTAATTGTTAATAAGGTGATAAAGCGGCCTATATAATTACCTTTGCAAGGATGTTGAAAAACTGCCTATTTGTTTGCTTTTTGAGCTTTTTTACCATAAAAGGGGCTGCCCAAACCACATATGAACCGGGCTATTTCCGTTCTCCTTTAGATATTGAACTCAGCCTTGCTGGAAACTTCGGAGAACTACGAAATAATCACTTTCACTCCGGTTTAGATATTAAAACCCAAAATAAGGAAGGTTTAAAAATTTATGCCGTTGCTGATGGCTATGTTTCGAGAATAAAAATATCTCCGTTTGGTTATGGGAAATCAATATATATAACTCACCCCAATGGTTATATATCATTATATGCTCACCTCCAGGGTTTCAATGATACCATTGGGACATATATTAGAGCTGAGCAATTTAAACAGGAGAATTTTGCAATAGAAATATTCCCACCCAAAGGCAGACTAGTAATAAAGCAGGGTGATATAATTGCTCTAAGCGGAAATACCGGCGGGTCAACAGGACCCCATCTTCATTTTGAAATAAGGGAAGAAAGAACAGAAAAAATTGTTAATCCTTTATATTGGGGCTTCGCACTTAAAGACAATCAAAAACCTGTTATTAAGGAAGTGGCGATTTTTCCTATAGACATAAATAGCAGGGTGAATAAATTAAACAAACCATTTTTTTTAAAAGTGACAAAAGTAAATGGCATATATAAACCGTTGGTTGATACAATTAAGGCCTGCGGAAAAATAGGTTTAGGGATTGAAGGTTACGACATGGAAGATCTTTCATCGAACAAAAATGGTATTTATGCAATAGAGATGAAAGTCAATAATAAGAAAATATATAGCAGCGTGTTTGAAAAATTTGCGTTTGATGAAACACGCTATATAAACTGCTATGTTGATTATCCTTATCATAAAAACACACAACGCAGTTTCTTATTAAAAAATAACAGGCTTGGCATATATAAGGATATTATAGACAGAGGTATTTTGACGATTGCCACTGACAGTGTTTATAAAATTGAATACGAGGCAAAAGATTTTTTTGGAAACATATCAGTAATAAGGTTTTATTTAAAAGGGATTGCAGGAAATATAGTTGCAAAAGATTCTTCAGTGGTTAAACCCCTTGCTATATTCCATTTTGCAGATACCAATAAATTTACAACACAGGACTTATCAATTTTACTTCCACCAAATATTTTATACGAGGATATTCAGTTTACCTATAAATGTTCTAAAGCACCATTGTCGGGAACTATAAGCAACCTGCATTCTATTCATAGCAAATTAACGCCCGTGCATTCTTATTATTCTATTTCTATTCGTTGTCCGGAACTCCCGGAAAAATTAAAGGATAAGGCTTTTATTGCTTCTATAGATAATGCAAAAAAAACATATAATGAAGGCGGAATACTTGAGAACGGATACATCAACACACAAACCAGGAGTTTTGGAAACTTTGCCATTGCATTAGACACGACACCTCCAGTCATAAAGCCGCTAAATATTTCGAACAATAAAATTATTACCGGTCAACAAAATATTTCATTTAAGGTGACAGATGACTTAACAGGTATTGTGAGCTACCGGGGAACAATTGACGGCAAATGGGTGCTTTTTGAATACGATGGAAAAAAAGACAAGCTGACATATGAAAAAGAAAATCTTTCAAAAGGAAAACATAAACTTAGTTTAGAAGTAAAAGACGACAGGAAAAACAGCGGTGTTTTAAATATTGAATTCATCGAATAAAAAATTGAACCGTTTTTTTTATTTATGCCATCTAAAAAAAAATTAATAAATTACAGAATGAAATGACCCCTTACACATGAAAAAAACAACTACACTCGCACTTACAATTTATCTCTTTATAATTCAATTCCAACTTTTAAGCGCTCCGGTTGCGGCCTCCTGCACCCAGTACACATCTACCCTGAGTTGTTGCGGCTTTGGAATATTAAATGTTACTTTCAATACAATCAATAATACAACTGCAAACGCTCCAACTGATGGTTACCAGGATTATAGCGGATCAATAAATACAAATGTTTTAGCTGGTCAAACTTATACATTAAGTGTTAATGTTAGCGGATCAGGCGCAGGCTTACAAAATGTAAGAGCATGGATAGATTATAATAATGATGGCACACTCGACAGTATTGCAGAACTTGTATTTACCACAACAAGTGTTTCAACAACTTCAGGAACAATTTATATTCCGGCTTCAGCGGTAAGAAACACACAGCTTCGTATGCGGATTTCTTCAGACTATGATATAGCTGCGCCTTTTGGACCTTGTAAAACATTAGAGTACGGACAAGCCGAAGATTATGCGATCACAATTCAAAACAATACTAATCCACCCAACGTATCATTTATTTCGGATATCACTACCACCTGCAGCGGTGTAGTTTCCTTTACAGATAAAACACTTAACCTGCCAACTTCCTGGCAATGGAAATTCGGTGATGGCGCAACAAGCACCAGCACACTGCAAGATCCAATTCATACATATACCGCAAATGGAATCTATACTGTTAAATTAAAAGCATTTAACAGCAATGGTAATGATGAAGATTCCTTAGTGAATTATATACACGTTACCATTGGTTCCGCACCGGTTCCGGCATCATGCAACCCTGCTACTCTTGTTTATCATGCGACTTTCGGTGTTACGAAAGTGCAGTTCGGTTCAATAAACAACACATCACCCGATGCAAGCGAAGGATACATGGATTTTTCATGTACACAATCCTCACATTTTTACGTTGGCAGTTATCCGATATCCGTAACAACAGGAACAGTCAATTCGCAGGATATAAAAGTCTGGATCGATTTTAATAATGATGGCGCTTTTAATACTACTAACGAACAGGTATTTACATCAACCAATCAAACAATCCATACGGGCACTATTACAATACCAGGTTCAGCACCAACAGGCATACCTTTAAGAATGAGGGTAATTGCGGATCACGGCGGCAACCCAATTGGATCCTGTACAGATCCTGCATGGGGTCAGGCTGAAGATTACACAATTATTTCTGATGGGTTTACTAGTATACCTGAAGAGATTGCAAAACCGGTACTGAAAGTATTTCCTAATCCTACAAATGGGGTGGTTACCATAGAGCACACTTTCGGAGATAAAGAAAATTTGATTATATTTATAACTGACATTTTAGGTCGTGAAGTGCAAAAAATAAATTTAACCGGAACATCCAGTTTAACTGTTGATCTCAGCAGTCAACCTAAGGGAATTTATTTTACTGAATTGGTGAGTGGAGATAAGCGGCTGGTAAAAAAATTAATTCTTCAATAGAAGAATAAGCAATATGCCCAAAGCGTTTAGCAAATTACTTATCCCCGCATTTTTATTCCTGTTTTGTTTTGCCAAGAATAGTAAGGCAACGCATATTGTCGGAGGAAACCTCGCATACGAATATCTTGGGCCCTCGGGAGGCGGGAACTATGGTTATCGTGTAACATTCAAAACTTATATCGATTGTAATTCTATTTTCTGGGGCGCAGGTTTTCCTGAACCGGTTTTACAAGTTGGTGTTTATGAAGGACCCGCCTTACCCGCATCGAGTGCCAATCTTCCAAGAACAACAATAATTAATATGCCCATCCTTGACTCCATGCCAATTACAGCAGGAGTATCAAGTACATGTGCAGTTGGAACAAGCATATGTGTATATGAGATCACTTACCAGGCTACAGTTAATCTTCCATTATCCTTTCAGGGCTACCACTTGTTTTACGACAGATGTTGCAGAGTAGGTTCAATTGTTAATCTTAATTTACCGGGAAGCCAGGGTCTTGCTTTTCATGCATACATTCCTCCTACTCTTGTAAATAACAGCTCACCAGTATTTTCAGATGTGCCTGTTCCTTTTCTTTGTGTAAATGATACCGCAAGTATTTTGAACACCGCATTTGATCCCGATGGAGATGTTTTGATATTTTCATTTGAAGATCCTTACCAGGGTTTTGGAACTACATTGAGTCCTGCTCCTCCACTGCCCAATCCATTGACATGGCCAATACCACCTGTTAATTGGCAGGCAGGTTATAACAAAAACCAACCCTTTGGTGTGGCTGGTTACAATTACATCAATGCATCTACAGGTTACTCGCGGTATATGTCAAATGCAATTGGAGATTATGTCGTCGCGGTTGAAATCAAAGAGTACAGAAATAATATTTTAATAGGGATCACACGGCGCGACATGCAAATACTCGTTGGCAATTGTCCAACTAATCCTCCGCCTAACCTTGTTGCTGCATCAGGAAGCGGTCAAACTGCATATACGATTACAGAAGGTGACAGTATCTGTTTTCCAATTATTTATACCGATCAGTTTGCAGATAGTATTACGCTCACTGCCAACGGACCTATATTTGATATGTCGCAGGTAAATCCACCAGCTACAATTACAACACCTGTTGTTGGCGACAGTATTGTAAGCACACAGTTTTGCTGGAACACTGATTGCGGACAATCTCAACCATTGCCATATGTTTTTACTGTATCTGTAAAAGATAATGGCTGCCCAAATAAAACCACCAATACAGTTTACTCTATTTTGGTAAGACCATTTGTGGGCCCTTCAACACTTAGCGGGCCATTACAAAGTTGTTCATTCAGCAATGCAGGTCCCTATAGCGTATCCAGTATAGTCGGAGCAATTTACAATTGGACAATTACCGGAGGAACACAAGCCACAGGAGGAAATGGCAATAGCATTACAGTAAACTGGGATGCTGCTGGAACAGGAACAGTAAGAGTAAGAACAACAAGTGCCAACGGTTGTAATGGCGGTATACTTACCAGAACAGTTTCTATTAGCGGCGGGCCTCCTGTTGATGCTGGTAATGACACCACCATTTGCTCCGGAAGTACAATAACAATTGGAGCAAGCTCAGGTGGTGGATATGTTTACGGATGGACGCCAACTACAGGACTAAGTAATCCGAACATTGCGCAGCCTCAGCTTACACTAACTAATTTAACCGCAGGAATAGTTTCACATACTTATATCTTAAGCGTAACGGATACTGTACTTGTATGTACAGCAATGGACACTGTTGTTGTTTCTGTTAGACCATCTCCTCCTGTTGATGCAGGGAGCAATAAAACAATTTGTGTTGGCAACAACACGCAACTAACTGCATCCGGCGCTGCAACTTATTTATGGGCGCCATCGGCAGGATTAAGCGCAACAACAGGTGCTAATCCAACTGCATCGCCCACGATTACCACTACATATACTGTAATAGGAACTGATGTAGCGGGCTGTACCAATACCGACGTAATAACAATTACGATCGTGATCGCAGCTCCGGCAGATGCAGGTCCCGATTCATGGGCATGCCCGGGATACACTACACAGCTCAGCGGATCGGGCGGAGTCACCTATGTTTGGTCACCATCCGGAAGCTTAAGTAACGGCACTATTTTTAATCCGGTAGCCTCACCAACCACAACCACACAATATTCCTTAACTGTTACCGATGGAAACGGATGTACAGGTACGGATACAATTTGGGTAACAGTGGTCGGCACAGTTCCAACCGATGCAGGACCAGATACAGTAGTTTGCAGAGGCAGTTCAATTACTATTGGAGGGGCGCCGACCGCACCTGCAGGTTCTATTTACAATTGGACGCCGGCAGCAAGTTTAAGTGATCCAACAACTGCCAACCCCATTGCTAATCCAACAATAACCACAACTTATTATATAACGGTTACTAACGATACCTGTTCCGGATCTGATAGTGTAATTGTTACTGTTTTAGATCCCCCTACTGTTGATGTTACAGCAAATTCTCCTATTTGTATTGGCGATAGCATAACACTTACTGCAATTGGTGCAACAAATTATCAATGGTCACCATCGACCGGACTTAATTCAACAACAGGATCGAGTGTAATTGCGAAACCAACAATTCAAACAACGTATACTGTCATTGGTACCGATGTAAGCGGTTGTACGAATAGTGATACCGTTCGTATTTCTATAAATCTATTACCAATTGTCGATGCCGGACCGGACACAACAATTTGTAATGGTGCGGGAATTACTCTTTCAGCGTCTGGCGGCATCACTTATATCTGGACTCCGGCATCAGGATTAAATGCAAATACGGGAGCCAATCCTTTTGCACAGCCCACTATACAAACAACATATACCGTTGTTGCAACAGACATCAATGGATGTAAAAACAACGATAGTGTTACTCTGTCTCTTAGCGCGGCACCAACAATCATTGCAAGTAATAACGATACAATCTGCCGAGGTGCAAATGCAAGCCTGAGTGCTACCGGCGGTAATACTTATACATGGTCCCCTTCTACCGGACTTAGTGCAACAACAGGTTCGCCAATAACAACCTCTCCTCCCGCCTCAACAACATATACTGTAACAGGAACAGATGTAAGCGGATGTACAAATATAGATACCGTGAGAATTGTGGTTAATCAATTGCCGCCTGTAAATGCGGGCCCAAACAGAGCAATTTGTATTGGCGCATCAACAACATTATCTGCAAGCGGCGCAACAGGTTATTCATGGTCACCGGCAATAGGATTAAGTACAACAACCGGAGCCGGTACTGTTGCATCACCAACCATTACAACAATGTATTATGTTTCTGGTGCGGATGGCAATAGCTGTTCTAATATTGATTCGGTTTTAATTACTGTTAATCCCTTACCAACAGTTGATGCGGGAATTAGTGTTAGTATTTGCCAGGGCGATTCTGCAAGTCTCACTGCAACAGGCGCCACTTCATATTCATGGCGACCATTAGCAACAGTAAGCAATCCCAATAGCGCTGTTACATTTGCTTTTCCAACGAGACCAACAACTTATACTGTTACGGGATTGGACGGAAACGGTTGTATCAATCGCGATACAGTTAGAGTAGAGGTATTTTTTATTAATGTAAATGACACTGCTATATGTCTTAACGGAAGCGCAACATTAAATGCCTCACACGGAGGAGCCGTCTCTTATGTCTGGTCTCCGGCAACAGGATTAAGCAGCACAAGCACAGCCATAACTATTGCAACACCAACAATCCTTACCAGTTACACTGTTGTTGCAACAGATACAGCAGGTTGTGTTTCGACAGATGTTGTAACCGTTGATGTACTTGATTTACCAACACCATCATTTACGTATTCTATGGTTCCTGTTTGCGAAGGTGTAAAAGTGGAATTTACAAATACGAGCACCGGAGCAGCCAACTACATATGGACCTTTGGAGATGGAAGCACATCTACACTTCCAAACCCATCACATGTTTATGTTTATTCGTCCTCAGCAACAGCAAGGCTGGATGCATACAATAGTTTTGGATGCAACGATGCTTACCAAAGTCTGCTTCAATTTTCAGACTTCTATTCATACTTGCAATACACGCAGCCAAATGTGATAACACCAAACTTCGATGGCTTTAATGATATATTCAATATTTCACTGAGCGGAGAATATTTAGGATGTACTTCATTAAAAATTTATGACCGATGGGGTGTTTTAATATTTGAAGCGAGCCGCTTTAATCATGCATGGGATGGAAGAACCACAGCTGGCGAGCCTGTTGCCGAAGGAACATACTTTTACACTTACAAGATACAGGACACTGAACTGAAAGGGTTTATAACATTGATTAGGTAAGCCCAAAAACACTGTTTTTACGGATTTTTTTAATTTATAATATTTACTTATCTTCGCAGTCCGTTTTTAGGAAATAACATTAATAATTGCATATAGATTATGGAACTTTTAAAATTTGTATCTGAAAATTTAACTCATAAAGTTAATTTTCCGGCATTTAAAGCAGGAGACACTATCACAGTTCACTATAAAATTAAAGAAGGTGATAAAGAACGTGTACAGCAATATCAAGGTGTTGTACTTAAAGTTCGCGGTGAAGGTTCATTGAAATCATTTACTGTAAGAAAAATATCTAACAGCATTGGTGTAGAAAGGGTATTTCCTTTAAACTCACCTTTTATTGAAAAGATAGAGGTGAATAAAAAAGGTATTGTACGTAAAGCTAAGATCTATTATCTGCGCGAGTTGAGTGGTAAGAAAGCCCGTATAGAAGAGAAACGCGAGAAAGAAGCTGAAGTAAGTGCTTAACTAATTTCTCATTATTTAAACCCCTTTGTGTAATAAACACGAAGGGGTTTTTGTTTTTTAGCCAAATCGAATTATGAGTAAAGAAAAAATTAATGCCGACCTGGGTTTTGGAACAAAGCCAACACAAAGCGATACGCGGTTCATCAATAAGGACGGAACCTTTAACGTTGCCCGTAAGGGATCATCCGGGTTTATAAAAAATTTCGAGATCTATCACAGGCTTATTTCTATGTCATGGTCATCATTTTTATTGGTGGTCATTTTATCGTACACTGTTTTAAATTTTCTTTTTGCGCTTTTATATTACTCCATTGGTACGAATCATCTTGCCGGTGCCATTCAGGGAACAAGGTATGAAGAGTTTATGGATGCATTTTTCTTTAGCTCTCAAACCATAACAACACTGGGATATGGCCGCATTGCACCGGTCGGTTTTCTTGCCAATTCAATAGCTGCTTTTGAATCAATGCTTGGCCTTTTAGGATTTGCATTAGCTACGGGCTTGCTTTATGGAAGATTTTCGAGACCGGTTGCAAAAATACTTTACAGTAACAATGCACTGATAGCACCATACAGGGGAGGAAAAGGATTTATGTTCCGCCTCGTAAATAAAAGGCATAATCAACTTATTGAGTCGGAAGTGGACGTTACGTTAACCATGAACAAACAAAAAGACGGAATTACATTCCGCTCTTATGAACCTTTGAAACTTGAAATTAAAAAAATAAATTTCTTAGCATTAAGCTGGACCGTGGTGCATCCAATAGACGAACAAAGTCCTTTGCATAATTTAACAGAGGAGGACTTAAAAAAAAACGATGCGGAATTTATTATTCTGCTGAAAGCATTTGACGATACATTCTCTCAAAATGTTTATTCAAGAAATTCATATAAATTTCCAGAGATCGTTTGGGGAGCAAAATTTATAAGCATGATCGGAACAGGAGAAAGTTCATTCTCATTGGATATGAGTAAAATAAACAGTTACGAGAAAGTACAGTTGTAGAGATAATTATATAAATCAAGGAGCCCCGTTAATTAAAATTAACGGGGCTCCTCGTTTAAAAAATATTATTTACTCTACGATAAATTTATCGCTGGCCAATACTTTACTGCCATCTGAAATTTGATAGAAATATAAACCGGAAGACAATCCCGCTCTATCAAATGTTACATTATAATTCGAAGGACTTGAAATTGTTTTCACAGCTCTTCCTGTAAGATCATACAATATCACCGACAAACCTTTCAGTTCTCCATAACTTGACGGAATATTGATAAAGGCTTTTGAAGAAACAGGATTTGGATAAAGTGTTGCCTTGTCCAACTGTTTATTTTTTTCATCAACACCAACTGCTGCATCCCATAGTGCTATATAATTAGCAGTTACACTACTTGCCTGAGTAAAAAGCCCTCCGGTATATAACCCCCAGTTATAAACCATGAAGGCATAAACACCATCATTCATTCCTGTACTCATTGCCGACCATGTGGCTGAATTCCATTTTGCCAGTTTTGCTGTTCCCGTTACATTATCCATGTTAGTAAAGTTACCACCTACATATATTTTTCCATCATAGCCATATATGGTATTAACCCTTTGATCTGCACCCGTACCCATTGCGTTCCAGTTAGTACCATCCCATCTTGCAATATAGCTTAAGCTGGTTGATCCGATTTGAGTGAAACCTCCTCCTAAAAAAATATCGGTATCATTTGATGCTATGGTCAATGGATTTCCCCCTACAAATGTATTGCCTGTACCCAATGCGGACCAAACTGTCCCGTTCCATTTAGCTATCCTATCTGCAGTGGTTCCTCCCATTGTGGTAAATGCCCCTGCAACATATAAATCCAATCCGTGAGTTGTCATTGTTGTTACCAAACCACCAATACTTGTGCCTCCAGCAACATCACTCCAGGTGTTTCCATCCCATTTAGCAATGTTGTTTACTGCTACACCACCTGCGTTATCAAATAAACCACCAACATATAATTCATTATTGTAAACTTTCATGCAATTTATAAGTGGAATTCCGGCCCCCATTGTTATACCTGATCCAACTGCGGACCATTTCAAACCGTTCCACCTGGCAAGACATTGTGTTGTTGCAACACCATTCGCGTTTCCAAACAAACCGGCCGCATATAATTCACCGTTAAAAACACATACAGAGGTAAGAAAGTTATTGGCAAAACCCGTCATTCCGGTACCCAGGGGACCATAGCTTGAGCCATTCCAAATACCAATAGCATTGCCGGGGCTTTGAAACCAGCCTCCTATTACAAGTTCTCCATTATAAACTGTGAATGCAGTAACCTCCCGTCCTGTACCATTACCTAAAGGAATCCATTGTTGTGCATTAGTAAACAAACTGAATGAAACCAACAATACGAGTAAAAGTTTTTTCATGTTTTCGTGTTTTATTTTAAGATCATTTGTCAACTCTGTTGTTATTAATAATAGAACTGGTATTCGATTAAAATTCAAAGAAGCTTATTAGTTTCTAAATTTAATGAAAGATACAAAAAAGAATAAAAAAATAAAGACCATAAGTCAGGTTTCTTACAGTTGAGAAAACCCTACTTTTCTACTATTACAAACTCGGTTCTCCTGTTTTTAGTCCTGCCTTCCTCTGTATCATTAGAAGCTATTGGAACCGCCTTTCCATGACCTTCATATTTCACCAACCTTCCCGGATCAATACCTTTGAATTTCAACATGTCAAAAACTGTAAAAGCCCTGCGTTTAGATAAGGTCATATTATCTTCGTCATTACCCACATTATCGGTATGACCATGAATCTCAATTTTAATAGTAGGATTTTCATTCAGAAAATTTACAAATTCATCTATCACTATTCTCGATTCTTTTTTGAGCTCCGCAGAATTTGTAGCATAATAGATATTATTGAGGGTATATGTTTTTCCGATCTCAACAGGCTTCACTTCAAAATTCACTTTAATAGGCTTCATATCTGATGCTGTATCTTTTGCCATGGATATTACCTGGGAGTTAAATGCATAGTCCTTCTTTTTTACTGTAACAATAATATCTTCCTTTTTTTTGATGTTCACAATTGCAATGTATTCTCCGGTGGTGGTATCCGTTACTACGCCGGTTTCCTTTTTACCTTCAGCTGATTTTATTTCAACCTGTGCTCCTGTTAGCACCTCTCCTGTTTCAGTTTTTAATGTTCCTTTAATAAATTTAACCGGATCTGGACGAGCCTCTTTATAAAGATCAAAAGAATAAATATCCCAGCCGCCTACTGATCTGCCTTTCACTTTGCTTCTGTTATTCGATGCAAAGTATCCGAGCTTACCATCAGTACTTGCAAAGAAACCTAAGTCGTCTGCTTCTGTATTGATAGGATATCCAATATTTTTTGGCTGCAGCCATTTTCCATTATCATCTTTCTTCACATAAAAAATATCAAAGCCACCAAAACCAGGCTGACCATCGGAAGAATAATAAAGAGTTTCGCTATCGGAATGCATAAAAGGGGATTTATCATTTCCACTTGTATTAATTGTTGGGCCAAGATTTTCAGGCGGACTCCATTTTCCTGTTTCGTCACGAATACTTTTATAAATATCTATTCCTCCAAGACCGCCTTTTCTGTCACTCGCGAAATACAAACTCTTTCCATCAGCAGCAATAGAAGGTTGAGAATCCCAATCTATCTTATCATTAATTCCTTCTACTTTTTGGATCTCTGTCCATTTACCATCCACAAAATCGGAATAGTAAACATCACAATTCATTTGAGGACCACCTTCATCCTTACAAATGGTATAGAACAAATGTTTGTTATCAATAGAAACCGTTGCTCCGCCCTCGTTCTCATTTTTATTATATGGAGCAGGCATTGGTCCGCCTTGTTCGAACTTGTTTAATGAACTGCGTTTGCTTACTGAAAAAATTTCGATCAACTTATCCGAAATCATACCGGGAGTTCCACTTTTCGAAGCAGAACTTGCAGGCATGCGCCTTGTATACAAAGCCATTTCATTATCAGGAGAAATTATTGGGAGGTACTCATCCTTATCAGTACATATATCACTCACCGGATTAGGATCAAAAGGTACCGGATTGTTTTTAAGATCCTCAATAGCTTTATAAGTCTTCGCATACTTCAACATTTCTTTTGCCTGCCCTAATTTCCCATCATAGTCTTTTGCAAATTTTGTATCATCCTCGTCGCTGAAATTCACAAACTGTTCCAGGTATTTTATAGCTTCAACATTATTTTCTTTTTCGTAATACGCGAAACCTAAAAAATAATAAACATCGGAATGAAACTTCGGGCATTTCTCTACAACTTTTAACAAATATGGAATAAGAGGTTCATAATTGCCACCTCTTAATTTTATTGTAACAGATTTTTCTAATGCATATGCAAAATTAGCAGCAGGATATTCCGGTTCTATTTCAAGGGCTTTTTCGAGGAATACCATACGTTCCTCTTTTTTATTTTTTCTATCAACTCCACTCTCATAATTTTTTATCGCCTCCTTATCCTCGATCTCAAGGCATTTGGGAGCTTCTTCTTTTTGAGCAAAAAGAGTAATACTTGTAAAAAGCATTATTATCAACGAGACGAAACGCATAATTTTCTTGCTTTTTTGTTTCAACCAGAGTAAGAGCATAACTAACAACCCAGAACCCTCAACTCTGAACTCTTTTACTTCGGCTTAATCAACCCTTTCAATTTATCCTTCGCTTGTTTCTCAGCCTCTCTTTTGGCTTTCTCTGCTTCTGCTTTCGCTTTTGCCTCTGCTTCTGCCTTAGCTTTATCAGCCTGAGATTTCAATTTATCCGCCTCAGCTTTCGCTTTTGCTTCTGCTTCATTTTTGAATTTATCTGCTTCCGCTCTTGCTTTTTCTTCCGCTTCTTTTTTTCTTTTTTCTAATTCATCTTTTGCCTGGTCTTTTAAATCAGCCACCGCATTATTCCCCGCATCTTTCAGATCGGTTGTAACAGTTGGTTTTAAAACGGTACCACCAAATTTTGCTTTAATATTTACAGTTTCACCCAAACTCATTTTAGCTCCGTTGGAATTTGCTTTTGCTAACATACCCTCCAATGCGGCATTGGCTTGTGAGCCGAATTCAGCGCGCGGAATTCCAATGCTCATGGTATAATCAATCGTTTTATCAAAACCTGTAGAACCTACCATTGAACCTTTTGATGCCCCTGATTTAAATTCGAATGGCTCAACTTTTACTCTTCCATCTTCAAATTTGTATGATATATTAAGATCAGAGAAATTAATTTTTTTATACTTCTCCATCTTAATTGCATCTGCCAATTTATTGAATGGCTCAAAACCAGAAACCATTACCGACTTGGTTTGTAATTTACCACCACCGGTTAATGTAGTTAACACGGGGTCCATCTTTTGGTCTAACTGGGTTTTAATATCAAGTACAGTTGAAAATTTACCCTGAGTATATTTTGAAATTGGCGCTAACTTTTCAACCGTAACAAAAGCCTTATTCGTTTTTGCAATATCAAAGTCTGCTATATCCAAATGAAAATCAATCGACGGTTTTTTAATATCCTGAGTATTGTATTTACCAGACATATCCATTGACCCATCCAACATTTTCATTTTGAGATGATCCATATTAATAGTATTATCCTTTATCACCACACTACCACTTACATCTGTCATCACTAAATTATCGTACAACAATTTACCAATGGTAGTATTCATTACAAACTCAATATTTCCCGGAACCTCCACTACAGACATTGGCGCTGTATCAGCAGCGGCAGGTGTTGCAGCAGCAGGATCCTCTGCCATAAACTCATTCAGGTCCATCAAATTAGAACGCATGGAAAATCTTCCTTTGAGCAATTCATTCTTAAATGCATACTGCATAAAATTTTCAATTTTACCGTCGGCTTTAATATCGCTCTTGCCAATTAATGCATCGAAAGAAGCAAGCTCAACAAACTGTGGAGTAAAATTCAACAGCATCGATTTTAAATTAATGCCATAAGGGATATCTTTACTTTTATAATTCATCCCTGTCACTTCCAGTTTTCCGCTCGCTTTAAATTCATCATACTTTTCTTTTTCTATTGCCGACATGTGTCCATCCAATTTCAAGTCGGCAGTTATTTTTCCATTCAGACTTTGATCACTTTCCAACGGCATCACATCCTTTACACTTGAAAGGTCTATTTTACCAATGACAGAACCATTGAGATATGCGTCTGACACAGGCGTTTCCACATGCATCATCACATCCAAAGGATTGCCGGCCATTTCAACATGGAATTTTTTGACATCAATTACAGTATTATCAGGGTTGCCCGTTTTGTTATCAATATTAACATTCACCTGGATATTGTTAACCGATTTTGGCAACGAAGGATATTGAAACATCGCATTCGCAATGATGATGTGTGCAGCAAACGCAGGCATTTGTTTGTCGTTGTAAATTCCTTTTACAAAACCGTCAAAGGCCAATTTACCGGCAGCTTTAACCGAAGCAAAATCTTTTGTGTATGCAGCAGGCACTAATGAAAGGAAATTTTTAAACTCACTTTCGTTCGCTTTAAATTTCATATCCATGTCCATATCCTCTTTAGGCATGGCAAAATAACCATCGAGGCCGATTGACAATTCGTTCAATGTAATTTTACTTTCTTTAAACGTGAATTTGAAATTCGGCATATTGGCATCTATCTCGGCAGCGATAGTTGTTTTCAACTTATACAAATAATTTACGCCTTCGTATCCCATTGTAAATTCACTGATACTCGACATTGTTTTCAGCAAAAAATTCTCCTCTGTAAAATCACCGCTAAGTGTATGATCGAAACCGATAAGGCCCATATAAAATCCAAGATCGGCATCATCATAAACAATATTTCCATTTTTTATTTCGAATGATTTTAATTTCATTTTAAATTTAGAAGGCTCCGAAGAAGCCGGCTTTGTTGTATCTGCAGAAGGTTTGGCAATATCCCAATTGGCTTTGCCGCCTTTCAACACTTTAGCCAGGATGCGAGGGCTATCCAACGACACGGATCGTATGTTGTATTCATCACCTTTAATGACACTCATGATATCAAGTGAGAGGGAAAGGTTTTTTGTAGTGATTAACGTATCCCCTTCAAACTCATTTATCCCGGCAACACTCAGATTATTTAAGGAAAGAGAGAAATAAGGAAAACTACTGAGTAGCGATAAATCTACTTCCGCAAAAGTGACTTTTGCATTTACATTTTTATTTATTTCCTCTTTCGCTATTTCTATGATCTTGCCTTTAAAAATAAATGGCAGAGAAACGATAGCAATAATTAATACCAGAAGGATAATTCCAAACCATTTAAGAATTTTTTTCATTTAGTGTTTGTTTAAATTTAACAAGGTAAAATATCGCGTCCAGAAACCACACTTCCCGATAATCGAAGTGACAAACGCGATGTCGGTTCGAGTTTATCAGCTTTTGGCTGATAATATATCGAGAACAGGCGCAAGTTTTGCTTCATAAAATACCGATTACAATTTATTCGTTTTATTCATCAACCAATGATCTGCAATTACCATAGCCGCCATTGCTTCAACAATTGGTACCGCACGTGGTACAACACAAGGGTCGTGCCTGCCTTTTCCTTCTAACTCCACAGCTTCACCTTTAATATTTATTGTGTCCTGTTTTTTCATAATGGTTGAAACAGGTTTAAAAGCAACACGAAAATAAATATCCGCCCCATTACTTATACCGCCTTGTATGCCCCCTGAATGGTTAGACATTAGCCCCACCCCCGACCCCTCTCCCGAGGAGAGGGGAGCAAAAACATCGTTATGCTCTGAACCTTTCATTTCTACTCCATCAAATCCCGAGCCATAATCAAATCCTTTTACTGCATTTATAGTAAGCATGGCTTTCCCCAAATCGGCATGTAATTTATTAAACACCGGTTCGCCTAATCCTACAGGCACTCCGGAAATAATACAAGATATGATTCCACCCAATGTATCTCCTTCTCTTTTTACCCTCTCTATCCTACCGACCATGGCTTGCGCAATTAATTCCTCAGGGCATCGCACATTATTTTCATATGTCTTAGCCAAATCAAGATCTTTATAATTCTTCAGCAGTTTAATATCACCTACCTGAGATGTATATGCATTTATTTTTACACCTGTTTGTTCCAACAGCTGTTTTGCAATTGCACCGGCAATAATCCAGGAAACAGAATCGCGAATGGATGCCCTTCCTCCTCCTCTATGATCGCGAATACCATACTTCGTTTGATAAGTATAATCGGCATGCGATGGGCGAAAAGCATTTTTTAAATGATCGTAATCAGCAGATCGCTGATCTTCGTTTTTAACAATAAAACCTATTGGTGTTCCGGTAGTAATACCTTCAAAAATTCCCGACAAAAATTCCACCTTATCATCCTCTTTACGCTGACTAACAATATCCGATTGGCCGGGCCGTCTTTTATCTAATTCCGATTGGATTTTTTCTAAGTCAATTTTCAAACCGGCAGGACAACCATCCACAATTCCACCCATAGCAGCACCATGTGATTCTCCAAAAGTGGTAAGCTTAAATATTGTCCCAATGCTATTTGACATAAGAGACAAACCTACATGATTTTTTAAAAAATAACACTACCCAATTAAAGAAAAATCATGTACGGTTTCATGATGGCCGTAGAAAAAAATACTTGACAGAATAAATTTAATAAAAGCGCGGGATTATTTTACCTCTTTATTACTCTTCCTAATTCATTAAAGGCACAAAAAGCGCCTAAACCACCGGTAACATTTGAATAAACAAGGGTTGGTTCCGAAAAAGGATCTTGGCTACTAAATCCCGAGATTCTAACAGACGTATTGTAACGATAATAATCATCATTAACGAGGTATACATAGTAGTTATACCCCACTATAAAGCCTGTACCCCCACCTCCTGAACTATATGAAGACTCCCAGGATGTTGTTTTGTATTCTAGCCTTTGCCCTTCTTTACCCTCGTCATTTATATAAGCATCCACAATTGTGGTATACATTGTATCGTTATAAAATGGGTCATAGTATGCCTTTAGCGCAATTACACGATAGTTATTTCCGCTCCCCGCAACATCATCCCAGGAAACGGTATAATGAGATTCTCTTTCATAATAAGTGGCCGAACTGTCAATCGTAATTATATTCACATCGCCCGTAAGATTCACAGGTGAGAAAGCAGGAACCAATGAAATAGCTGTTGCCACTTTACCATCAGGCGTAGAAACTCTTAACGAATACGTTTTATTCTCCACTATTGGAAAAACTGAAGTTGCAATTTGATAATAACCATTATGGCTTCCGGATGGATCAAATGTTAACGTTGCTGATGTGGTTCCATCAGAAATTTCAACTGTCGCATCTATTACAGCATCAGAAGTATTTACATTACTGGGCTTAAAAATAGGTTTGGTTTGCCTAACCCAGACTTTAACCAATGTATCCTGCGGAGAGATAAAAGAAGCAATAACCAGTTTAGGTTCAACTTCTGGCAGTTCCACATCCGCATCTTTCTCGCAGCCTGCAACAGAAAGTATAAGGGAACTGATAAATAAAATTGATTTTATATTTTTCATAATTAAAATTTATATGTCCATGATACCGATGGAATAATCGGGAATAAAGAGAT
>CAZQIC010000047.1:22194-31021 GCA_964593555.1 uncultured Bacteroidia bacterium
ATAATTAAAATTTATATGTCCATGATACCGATGGAATAATCGGGAATAAAGAGATTTGTTTTAACACACGTTGATTGTAATTTGAATCCGAAGTTCCAACAAAATAAAAGAAAGGATTTTGCCTGTTGTACAGGTTATAGAAACTTAATTCGAAAGTACGTTCACAACGCTTTAGTTTTTTATGGAATTGTATTCCAATATCCATACGGTGATAAGCAGCCATTCTGAAACTGTTCTTATCTCCATAATCGCTTATGAAATAATTATATTCATTGAATCCAGGAGTATTGTTTTCAATCGGGTTATGAGGTATTGCTTCGTATTCCGCCACCGGTAATGTAATAGCATTCCCGGTACCGTATACCCAGGTACCGGAAAGCGTTATATGGTCATTAATTTTGTATATAGCAACAATAGAAAAATCATGTCTGCGATCATATCTTGCATAATATTTTTTGCCAAAATTTAAGGAGTCAAACTGCAACTGGGTCCATGATAAGGTATAACCTATCCAACCGGAAAACTTACCCACTTTCTTTTGTATTAAAAATTCAGCTCCGTAACTCCACCCCTGTCCTGCAGTTACCATATTTTCCCACTTAACCTCTTCTGTAGTTCCCAAATCATCTATCAGCAAAAAGCTGGCGCCTTCTTTATATCCTAAAATCCTTTCCGATTTTTTATAATACCCTTCGAGGGAGAACGTAAGATTTTTTTCCTGCCAGTCTTTAGCAAATCCCATAGCAACCTGCTGTGATTGCTGAGGCTTTACCTTTTTTGTTGTAGGCACCCAAAGGTCGGTTGGCAGACTTATTCCTGTTCCTGTTAACAAATGCAAATACTGGTTCATCATTGCATAAGATGCTTTAAAAGACAAGTCCTTTTTCAGCATATACCTCATGGCAATTCTTGGCTCAGGGTTTAAATAATTTGTCCCTTTCACATTAAAATGACTAAGCCTTACCCCTCCGTTCACTTTTAATTTTTTTGTTACTTTATAATCGTCTTCAATATACAAGCCGCTCTCAAGCGCATAAATAGCCTGTATAGCTTTTTCGTTTTCGAATTCGAAGGAACTCTTTACTACAACTGCATTCGGAGTAAAACGATGGTATGTACTCATCACCCCGAATTTGATAAAGTGATTGGCATTTGGAAGAAAATCAAAATCATATTTAAATCCGTAATCACGAATACCGGATGAATAATCAAGTTTAAAAAAACTATTGTCGTCTTTATATTCCTCTTTGTACCCAATGCCAAGTTTGTAATTACAAAAGATCAACGACGCATTAGAGAATAATTTATCATTGAACAAATGGTTCCATCGTACAGTTGATGTTGCATTGCCCCATTTCAAAAAGATTTCATCTGAAAAATCGTAATCCTCAAATCTTGCGTAAAACTTATCCTTGCCAAAATATCCACTGACAAAAAACCTATCCTTATCGCTAAGTGTATAGTTTAATTTTGCATTCATATCATAGAAATAATATCCCGCCTTACCATCTTTAGGTAAGAAAGGATAAACAAGTGCATCTATATATGTTCTTCGTGCTGAAACGAGGAAAGATGCTTTATTTTTTAATTTCTTTTTAAATATCGGACCCTCCAATGTAAATCGGGATGAAATTATACCAATCCCCGCTTCGCCATGAATTTTTTCTTTATCGCCATCCTTCATTTGCATTTCCAACACAGATGAAAGTCTGCCCCCATAACGGGCAGGGAATCCCCCCTTTGTTAATTCAATGCTTTTCAAGGCATCTCCATTGAATAAAGAGAAAAATCCAAATAAATGGTACGCATTGTAAACTGTTGCATCATCCAGAATAATAAGGTTTTGGTCAGGCCCGCCTCCACGCACATACAAACCACTGCTCCCCTCGCTTCCCTTCTGAACCCCCGGCATAAGCTGGATCACTTTCAGAACATCCTTTTCTCCCAGCAAGGCCGGAATATCCTTTACCTGTTGCACCGGAATTTCGATCATACTCATCTGCGTTTCTTCACTTATTCTTCTTTGTTGAGCCGCAGAGATCTCCACTTCCGTTAATTCAATGTTGTTGCTAATATCTATGTTCAGCTTTATATTTTCCTTCAATACTATTTTTTCCGTTCTTGGCTGAAAGCCCACAAATGAAAAAGTGAGCTCTATTGAATCTGCAGGAAGTGTTATTGAATAAAAACCATAATTATTACTCGTAGTACCTGCGTTGTGTTTGGCCGAATATATTGCCACACCGGGAAGTGTTTCCCTGCTTCCCTTCTCAGTTACATAGCCACTGATAGTAAATTTATTTTGTGCGGTAATATTAAATGATAATGCCATTAGGCACCCGAGAAAATACTTGTTCATGTTTGGGTATAAATATTTAATGTATGACTAACTAAGGCACCAAAAAGTTACAAGGACTCAAAAAAATAATTAACAACCTCTTTTAACAGACCTTGACACATTAATGACTCCATATTTCCACAAAGGTTGCTTAAATATTGGATTAAATTATTACCCAAAAAATGGTATTTTTTCTCCATATTTGAGGATAATAGGGTTTCCAGGAAATGAGGATCTTAATCAAGAACATAAAAAAGCTAGTCCAGGTTCGGGAAGAAGGTGCTTTAATATTAAAAGGGAAAGACCAACAACATTTACCCTGTATTGAAAATGCCTGGTTAGCCATTGAAAATGGACTTATAGCAGATTACGGCACCATGGATGATTTCCCCGGAATTAGCGATTGGACCAACCTTGATGTTATTGACGCAACTGGTAAATTAGTATTTCCCTCCTGGTGTGATTCACATACTCATATTGTTTATGCAAACAGCCGCGAAGAAGAATTTGTTGATCGGATAAAAGGAATGAGTTACCAGGATATTGCATCAAAGGGCGGCGGAATACTTAATTCCGCAAAACGAATGCAAAAAGCTTCTGAAGAAGAATTACTTGTAAGCGCGTTAAACAGAATAAATGAGGTAATGGCACATGGAACCGGCGCTATTGAGATCAAAAGCGGGTATGGACTCACCCTGAAGGATGAATTAAAAATGCTGTGCGTCATAAAAAAATTAAAGGAAGTTAGTCCGATTACAATCAAGGCTACTTTCTTAGGCGCTCATGCGATACCGGAGCAATATAAAAGCAACAAAGAAAAATATATTGATATTGTTATTAAAGAAATGCTGCCGCAGGTAGCAGGAGAAAAATTGGCCGAGTACTGCGATGTGTTTTGTGAGGATAATTATTTCACCTATGACGAAACGGTAAAAATATTAAACGCGGCGAACAGATTGGGATTACGAGGCAAAGTTCATGCAGAACAATTAAGCAATAGTGGCGGTGTAAATGCAGGTGTTGAATGTAACGCGATTAGTGTTGACCACTTGGAATACGTTGGAGAAAAAGAAATTGACTTGCTAAAAAACTCTTCGACCATGCCTACGATTTTACCCGGTGCACAATGGTTTTTGCAATTACCATTTCCTCCGGCAAGAAAAATGATAGATGCAGGATTGCCTATTGCTATCGCAAGCGATTATAACCCAGGCAGCTGCCCAAGCGGAAATATTAATTTTATGTTATCACTTGCATGTGTACAATATAAGCTAACACCTGAAGAAGCGATCAACGCAGCAACAATTAATTCTGCTTATGCAATGGGAGTTGAAAAAGAATTAGGATCGATTACTATTGGGAAGAAAGCAAATGTTTTTATTACAAAAGAAATTCCAGATTATTCATTTATCCCGTACTCGTTTGCAAACAACTTAACAGAAACAATTATACTTAACGGAATTATTCAAAAAGATAAAACCATTAATTAACATGGAACAATTAGTAGAGTGTGTGCCAAATTTTTCTGAAGGACGTGACATGCAAGTCATCAAGCAAATCACCAGCGAAATTGAATCTGTTGAAGGTGTTAAACTACTGAACGTTGATCCGGGCAAAGCGACCAACAGAACTGTGGTGACTTTTGTTGGTAATCCCAAAGCTGTGATTGAGGCAGCTTTTCTTGCCATTAAAAAAGCCGGCGAATTAATTGATATGAGTAAACACAAAGGTGAACACCCGCGAATGGGCGCAATGGATGTTTGTCCGCTTATACCCATTGCGGGAATTACCATGGAAGAAACCGCAAAATTCGCTCAACAATTAGCGCAACGCGTTGGCAAAGAATTAAACATCCCGGTTTATTTATATGAAGAAGCGCAGGCAAATAAATCAAGAAGCAACTTATCGGTTATAAGATCTGGAGAATATGAAGGCTTCTCAAAAAAAATAAAATTACCTGAATGGAAGCCGGATTTTGGTCCGCAGGAATTCGACACCAAACGCGGTGCAAGTGTTATAGGTGCCAGAGATTTTTTAGTGGCCTTAAATATTAACCTTAACACAACATCGGTACGTCGCGCTAACGCTATTGCATTTGATGTGCGTGAAACAGGTCGTGTTAAAAGAGAGGGAAATCCTATAACAGGAAAAATCATCAATGATGAAAAAGGAAATCCTGTTTACATTCCCGGCTCTTTAAAAAGTGTAAAGGCAATTGGTTGGTTTATTGAGGAATATGGCGTAGCACAAATTTCCATGAATCTTACCAATGTAAATATTACTTCCGTGCATGTGGCGTTTGATGAAGTAAGTAAAAAAGCAAGCGAGAGAGGAATACGTGTTACCGGTTCGGAATTAGTTGGCTTGATCCCATTAAAATCGTTATTGGATGCCGGAAAATATTTTTTAAAAAAACAACAACGCTCCATTGGCGTTTCAGAAAAAGAATTAATAAAAATTGCAGTAAAATCAATGGGGCTTGATGAACTTTCTCCATTTAAACCCGAGGAAAGAATAATAGAGTACCTGCTTAAGGATCTTTCAAAAGCAAAACTGGTTAACATGAACCTGATTGCATTTGCGGATGAAACTGCAAGCGAAAGTCCTGCGCCGGGCGGAGGTTCAATATCGGCATACATTGGTGCATTGGGTATATCCCTGGGAACAATGGTGGCCAACTTATCAAGCCATAAGCCTGGCTGGGACGATAAATGGGAAGAGTTTTCTAATTGGGCAGAAAAAGGACAACGAATTAAAGATGATCTGTTAAAATTAGTAGATGAGGATACCAACGCATTCAATAAAATAATGCAGGCTTTTTCTTTGGCAAAGACCTCAGAGGAGGAAAAAAAATTAAGAACGCAAGCTATACAGGATGCAACTAAATATGCCACCGAAGTTCCATTTAAAGTAATGCAACTGACTTATAGTTCTTTAGAGATAATCAAAGCCATGGCCGAAACAGGCAATCCTAATTCAATATCCGACGCAGGAGTTGGGGCACTTTGTGCGAGAAGCGCTGTTATGGGAGCATACCTCAATGTTAAAATAAATGCCAAAGGATTAAATGATAAGGCTTTTGCGGATAATATTGTAAAAGAAGGCACCTTGATACAGGAAAAAACCATTGAGCTTGAAAAAGAAATATTAAATACAGTGAATAACAAACTTTAACTTTAAACTTTCGTATAAATAGCCCTTAGTACAATATTTTTATGGCGATACACATCACAAACCAAAAGTTAAGAAGGGTACTATTCTTCTTCCCTCTTCAACTTCTTTTTGTTGTGGTGAAGAAGAATTTAATGTTGGTTGTTTTTTGGATATTGTTGTTTTGCATTATCACCCAAAAAGCTGCAGCTAGTTATGGTATCCCATTTCTTTTTCTTAGCCCCGAATATCTTGGCAAGGTAGACTTCTGGTCATATTTTATCACAGGTTTTGCCTGTGGAGGTTTTATTATGGGCTTCAATATCACAAGCTATATCATGAATAGCTTTCGTTTTCCTTTCATAGCCACACTTCGTCATCCGTTTTTTAAATTTTGTCTGAACAACAGTGTTATTCCTGTCGCCTTCATCATTGTATATATAATTAGCATTTACAGGTTTCAGACCAAGGAACAATTTGAAAGTACAGGTGATGTACTTATTGATATCCTCGGCCTCCTCTTAGGTTGCGTAATTTTTATTGTACTTGCATTGGGATATTTTCACAAGCTCAACAAGGATATATTTAAAATGTTTGGTGTCAAAACTTATGAACCGGGTAAAAGACCAAACAGATCAGCAAGTAAAACAGCAAGTGTTTTAAACGTCAGGAAAAAAAATAGAAGAGACTGGCACGTGGAAACTTACCTCAGCGGATTTACTTCCATAAGATTAGCAAGGGGTTATCAGCATTACAAAAAAGAAATGTTGATACGGGTTTTCAAACAAAATCACTATATAGCAGCTTTCTTCGAAGTGTTTGCTATTATAAGTCTCATTGTATTAGGACTTTTTCGCGAGATACCGGCTTTTGAAATACCTGCAGGAGCGAGTCTCTTTCTCTTGTTCACAATGTACATTATGCTTACCAGTGCATTATATTCCTGGTTCAGGGGCTGGGCAAACCTAATCTTTATTGCCTTGCTTGTTACACTAAACTTCGCCTACACATCAAATATATTTGATTCAGAAACCAGGGCATATGGATTAAATTACAAAGCGGAAAAATCAGAATTTAGTTACCAGCGTTTAATAGAAGACGATAGTAAGAAAGAAATGAAGCAGGATGATATTGCTTATACGATAGAGATCCTGAACAAGTGGAGATTAAAAAACTCTGCGAGCAGCATTAAAAACAAAACAAAACCCAAACTTGTAATTATCAATACTTCAGGAGGCGGTATGCGTTCTACCTTATGGACATTTAAAACATTGACCTATGCTGATAGTGCATTGAATGGTGAATTATTAAAACATACCGTTTTAATGGCCGGCTCATCAGGAGGTTTAGTAGGAGCCGCGTACTTAAGAGAATTGTACTTACAAAAGCAGCAGGGGAAAATTGCTTCGTACTATGACAATACTTACCTCAACAATGTTTCCAAGGATATACTGAACCCAATGGCATTCAGTATTGCGACAACAGATTTATTCTTTCGCTTTCAACGGTTTAAGGATGGAAAACATTCATACGCCAAAGACCGCGCTTATGCTTTTGAAACTGCCTTAAATGAAAATACAAACCATGTTTTAGAAAAACGCTTATCAGATTACAGAGAACCAGAAGCGAACGCAGTGATACCATTGATGATCATGGCTCCTACCATAATCAATGATGGAAGAAAATTATTTATTTCTCCTCAGCCGGTTTCATACCTTACTCAAAATTCGATACGTGGAACAGTTTCCATAAATCCACTGATCGAGGGAATTGAGTTCAGCAGATTTTTTGAAAAACAGGAAGCAGATAATTTAAGATTTACAAGCGCCCTTCGGATGAACTCTACCTTCCCTTATATAATGCCATTAACAACACTTCCAAGTAACCCGGAGATAGATGTTTTCGACTCGGGCATGCGGGACAATTTTGGGATTGAAACCACATTGCGGTTTCTGTTCACATTCAGAAACTGGATAAACTCAAATACAAGCGGTGTCGTTATTATTCAATTGAGAGATAAACACAAACAATCGGAGATAAAAGAAAGCGGGACAAAAACACTGATACAGCATTTATCAATGCCGCTTGGCAGTTTTTACGGCAACCTATTCAGTGTACAGGATTATAGTCAACACCAGCAAATTCAGTATGCAAGTTTGTGGTTTGATGGCAAAATTGATTTTGTTGACCTTGAAATGAGGAACGAAAAAAACAATAAAGTTTCCTTAAGCTGGCACTTAACAAATAAGGAAAAGAAAAATATTCTGGAATCAATCAACCTGCCGCAAAACCAGGAATCTGTAAGAAGGCTTCAGGAATTAATTCAATAATGGAATTTATTACATGTATCTCTCGAAATAATAAAATTGTTTTGCAAAGTAATTTTTAATACGCATAATCAGAAATCGTACTTCTAAGCAATATTCCGTTGGCAAAATAAGGTTTAGAACCGCTTAGTAAAATATCATACGTATACTCTTCTTTGTAAGGCAGCAAATTAGCTGATACAACTTTGGAATTGCCAACTATATCACCCGGTTTTAACTTGCCAATCATTATTCCGTTCTCCAAGGGATGACCAGGAGAGGCAAACACCTCATTGCCATTTTCAAGTTTTAAATGAATAACTTGATGAGAATATACTTTCGTTTTAGCTGTTTTCACTACAACACATTGCTTTTTCATTCCCAAAGAGTCAACGGTATATACAGTATCTCCTCTTTGTATTTTGTTTATTTCAAGTTCTCCATTTTTTGTTAATATTTTTGTTAGGCCGGATAGACATATAGGGCAGTCCAAATATGAATCTGCCCTCACAACCTCAATCATATTTCCATAGGTATCTATTAGACCCAAAACAACAAAATGCTTTCTTGATTTTCTAGGCTCCAAAGACACATATATTCTATATATGTACCTTTTGACCTTATAAGTATCATCCAATGAGTCGCTAATTGCTTTTAGTTTAGTATAACATCCACTTTCTCTAGCTTGAGATATGTATATGTTATCAACCCAAACTTCAGATATGTCCTTAAAGAGAATTATGCCCTGCACCAACTTCTTATATTCTTTATATATCTTAATTTTTTCAGTAACCAGGGAAGTATCTTTTATCTGCAAATTTTTAATAATGGCGTTAAGCGCATCCTTATTCTCTGTTATCTTATTCCAGTATCTCCGATAGTGACAATCATATTTTTTATTGTCAATGACACAGCTATCAGAAAATCCTACAGGATAAGAATCCCAATCACAATATATAATGTTAGGATATCTTTTAGATATAATAGAGTTTATACCGAATAAGATATTAAGAACATAAAGTTAGAAAAAAGT
>CAZQIC010000048.1:0-30667 GCA_964593555.1 uncultured Bacteroidia bacterium
TGAAATTAAAAGTGAAGTATGCATAATAAACTTAATCGGTATAAACTCTATTGTACAACCTATTGCTTTGGTAAAATCAGGTTTTACCGGCTTAGATTCAAGCAATGAGTTAACAGCGGATTCAACATATTTTTCTTTCACTGCAGCAACATCATCTGCATTATCATCAATTGCTCCGATATATTTTACAACAAGGTCCTGTTTCTCTTTCGTTAAAATGTACACATGCGGAGTTCTTGTTGCTCCATATTTTTTAGCAATCTCCTGCGTTCCATCAACAAGGTATGGAAAAGTGAATCCTTTTTCTTTTGACCTTATTTTCATATTCTCAAAATTATCATCCGGATATTCAACAGCATCGTTAGAATTAATAGCGATAATAGGGTAACCAAGTGTTTTATACTTTGCATCCAGTGCATTGATCCTGTCTTCATACTTTTTACTGAAAGGACAATGGTTGCAAGTAAATACAATAATAAAACCTTTAGCATCTTTGTAAGATGCAAGTGTTACTTCTTTTTCATCGGTATTTTTTAGTTTAAAGTCAACAGCCTTATCCCCTACTTTATAGCCCGCTTCAGGATTCACCATTGACATAATTACGATTGATATCATTATTATAAATATATTTTGCATCTGTTCTTATTTTTTAAGTTCATTACTGATCATCAAATTTAACTCTTCCTCCTCAACATCTCCCTCTTTAAATAAAACTTTTTTTCCTTTCTTATAAAATATGGTGGCCGGTATTGCGCCGCTCCATATGGTATCCACTTTATTTATCCAATTATTGGGATTACCTGCATTAAGGAGCATGACTTTATTTCTCAATTTATTTTTAAGAACAAACTCATCCACCCTGTTTTTCTCGCTCGGAAAATCAAGGCTAACCAAAATTATTTTCACAGGTTCTTTATTAAATTTTAGAGCAGCGTTTTCAAAGTAAGGCAATTCTTTTACGCAGGGTTTGCACCAGGTGGCCCAAAAATTAACCACGTATAGTGTATCATTTGAAGATTTCTGTGTAAGTTTTTCAAACTCTTCAAAATTTACTACCGGAACATTAGGAGTCTCCATTTGTGTAAGAAATATGATAGTTAGAAACAAAGATCTTAGCATTTCATAAAGATAATCAGTTCTCGATATCTGCCTGTGGTAACCACACAAACACCATGTCACTTCGAGTATTTGACCCTGAGCTATCAAGGGAAAATTTATCGAGAAGGGCAAGCCTTCCCACATTCTCTATACTTTTTTCTTTGGAATCCCGATAGCTATCATACAGGCGTCAGGTTAAGGAGCAAACTTTTGGGTACCACTCCTTGTGATTTCTTATTGTAATGATGCCAGAGGCATCATACATTTATAAAACAACTAGTACTAAATCTGCGACTCCGGCCGGAGTCGAACTTTTAGATTAAGCTTTTTATAATGGTGTGAATCCTCTGGATTCGTTTAAAAATCTAAATATTTCTTTTTGTGATGGCCACCAGAGATATCATATATAAAAAGTTGTAGATTGATATAGAAGAGGGAATTAACTCCATTCGACATATTAGATATTAAATGTTTAACCTGACGGCCATGCGATTGCTATTGGGACGAACTAACATCGCACGATGATCCTTTCGTAAGGATATATAGCTAAGTATTGTGCGAAAGACAAGGCAGAGTAATATATAAAAGAATCCTCAGCCTGAACAAACTTTCGCCTGAACTGTGAGGGTTTAGGTGTTTGACACCGATAGCTATCGGGATGATCCCGGCGCGATTCGAACGCGCGACCTATCCCGCCTTACGGGATTGCTCTATCAATTCTTCAATATACCTTCTGCTTTTTTTTCTTTTTATTTCGCGTTCTTTTCTAATGGCTTCTAATTCACTTTTGTAATTTTCAATATAACAAAGTTGCCAGGGCATTCCCCTTGAAGTAAAAGTTACTTTTCCAGAATTATGATACTCCAGTCTGTTTTCAATATTGGAAGTATAGCCAGTATAATATTTATTAAGTTTCAATGAATACAAAATATAGACCTGATACATATCTAATTTTAAAAGTAAAACCCTCAGCCTGAACAAGCTTACGCCTGAACTGTGAGGGTTTATAGGTGTTTGGCACCAGTGATCCCGGCGCGATTCGAACGCGCGACCTACTGCTTAGAAGGCAGTTGCTCTATCCAACTGAGCTACGGAATCAAATTCTCTTTAAAAAGAGTGGGCAAAGATAAGAAATTTGAGAATATGGAGGATATTCTTACCTCAAAAAGAAACATTGCTTTAATGCAATTTTTATTATGCAATCACCTGCATCCGCACAACAATTTGAACCCTATAATGATCAAACAAAACAAATTGCTTTTATCACTTTTTTTCCTTACATTGTATTTACTAAAACATCCCTCCTTCATACTTTTTAGCCCCTATGAAAAGATTTTTCATTTTCGCCTTGATCGTTTTCTTCATAACGATGAATCTGGCTTTATCAGGGCAAAACCAATATTTACTGCATACAGTTAACGGAGATATTGATGTTCAAGCGAATTTTTCTCAGCAAAACAATTTAATACTTGAAAAGGAAAACCCTTACCACGGTAATGTTTATAAAATTATTCAGTTTTATTCCATTCCAACACAAGAGCAAAGAGAGAAGCTTGAACAAACAGGGATAAAATTATTTAATTACCTACCGCAGAATGCTTATTTCGCTTCTATTCCGGTAACATTGAATAGCACGACTTTAAATGGTTTTAATATTCGTTCAACAGTTGATATTGACGATAGATTCAAAATGGCTTCTTCTATTTTCAAAAAAGAATATCCGGGCTGGGCAATAATAGAGAATAACTCGATACAACTTATTGTTAGCTGCTTTACCAATGTTGATCTTAAAACAGCCAGCGAGGAATTGGATCCAAAATTATTTACAATAATTAAATTAGATACGCATATAAATACAATAACACTTCAAACGAATATTAGTAATATCAGTTCAATTGCATCCAAACCATTTGTGAGTTTAATTGAACCCATTAATCCTCCGGGCGAACCGGAAAATTTACCCGGCCGTACCGATCACAGATCAAATGCAATAGCTACCGAATTTGCGAGTGGCAGACATTATGACGGAGCTGGAGTTAAAATAGCCATGTTTGATGATGGAACAATTGGTCCGCACATTGATTATACTGGAAGAATTGGTGCGCAATACACAACAGCAAGCGGAGGCGTTGAACACGGCGATCACGTAAGCGGGATCATGATGGGTGCGGGAAATCTTAATCCACGCTACAGAGGGATGGGTTCTGGCGCTACGCTATATGTGTATGATGCTGCTCCATCCTACTCCGGTTTTGACAGCATGTATACACATTATACAAATCCGGGAATTGTAATTACGTCGACTTCTTATAGCGATGGCTGCAATGCGGGTTATACAAGTTTTTCGAATAAGTTAGATAATCAACTTCGCACAATGCCATCCCTGATACACGTTTTTTCGGCGGGGAACAATGGAATGTCAGACTGTCTTTATGGTGCCGGAGCAGGCTGGGGAAATATTACCGGCGGACATAAAATTGCAAAAAATGTGATCACAGTTGCTAACCTGGATTCAATGGAGGCTGTTAACTTTTCAAGCAGCAGAGGACCCGCGAGCGATGGTAGATTAAAACCGGATGTTTCAGCAATAGGAACAGAGGTATATTCAACGCAACCGAATAACAATTACATTAATAATACAGGAACATCAATGTCGTGCCCGGGAGTATCCGGCTTAATGTCGCAATTGTACCAGGCTTTTAAAACGTTAAACAGTGGAGCTAATCCAAACGGCGGTTTAATGAAAGCCATACTCATGAATGGCTGCGATGATATAGGTAACATCGGCCCGGATTTTACTCACGGATACGGAAGAGTGAATGCGCTTAATTCTGTGAAGACTATTGAAGCAGGAAATTATCTTTCAACAACAATAACACAAACAACAACTAATAACCACACCATAGTTGTACCTACAGGAACAAAACAATTGCGGGTAATGCTTTACTGGACCGATTACGAATCGAGCCCAACATCAGGCTCCGCATTGGTTAATGACCTTAATATGCAGGTTAAGCAAAGTTCTCCGGTAACAACTTATAACCCATGGATCCTTGATCCTACTCCCTTTGCCGCAAACCTTAGTGCTTTAGCAGTACGCGGAATTGACAACCTTAATAATTCGGAGCAGGTTACTATTGATAATCCTGTTGCCGGAACATATACAATTTCAATAAACGGCTTTTCTGTTCCACAAGGTCCGCAGGAATATTTTGTTACCTATATGTTCCTTGATGATGCAGTAACACTCACCTACCCTATGGGAGGAGAAGGATTTGTACCAGGCGAACAGGAAATTATTAGATGGGATGCTTACGGAAGTACTTCAACATTTGCTCTTGAATATTCAACAAACAATGGTAGCAACTGGAACAGCATTGCATCATCGATCAATGCAGTTGATCGCAGTTATATTTGGACAGTTCCATCCGTAGTAACAGGACAGGCGCTTGTAAGAGTTACAAGAGGAAGTTCCAATGATGTTAGCGATGCCAACTTTACTATTGTTGGTATACCGCAAAATATTTCAGTTGCATGGGCATGCCCCGATTCAATAAAGTTGACATGGAATGCAGTCGCAGGAGCTACAGGATATGAAGTAAGTAAATTGGGTTCAATGTACATGGATTCTATTGGCAGATCCTCTACAAATTCATGTGTGGTCTATGGCTTTAATCCAAATTTAAGTTATTGGTTGAGCGTAAAGTCTCTTACTACAAATAATGGAGAAGGAAGAAGAGCAGTCGCCATTCAAAAATTACCCGGAACAATTAGCTGCCTCTTACCTTACGATGCGCACATTATTGAGATAATAAGTCCTTCCGGAGGATCTATCCCATCATGTCAAAACCTTACAGCTGTTAGTGTTAAAATAAGGATACAAAATAATGGAGTAAATAGTATCTCCAATATTCCTGTACATTTCAATGGAGCAAGCACTACCATAAACGAAGTTTATACCGGCACAATTACTCCAGGCAATAATGCGGTTTATACTTTCACCAGCTCAACTATTAATATCAGCAGTACGGGCAATTACAATATGCTTGCATGGGCCACCCTTTCTAACGATGGCAATTCTTATAATGATAGTCTTACTATGATTTCCTCGATAGCTGCCGGAGGCACCTCACAAACATTACCTTACAACCAGAATTTTGAAACTTTTTCATTGTGCTCAACATCAAGTTTTTGTGAGCAGGATATATGTTCGCTCAGTGGCAACTGGAACAATGTAGCAAACCTTACCGATGATGATATTGACTGGCGCACCAACTCGGGTTCTACACCATCATCATTCACCGGACCCGACATTGATCATAATCCCGGAACCTCATCAGGAAATTATCTCTACCTGGAAGCTTCCTTTTGCTGGGGCAAACGGGCTGAACTTGTATCACCCTGTATTAACCTGACATCAACATCAAGTGCTCAATTAAGTTTTTGGTATAACATGTATGGTTCTGATATGGGCGATATGCATGTGGATGTTATGACAAATGGCAGCTGGACCAACGATGTTATGACCACTCTTTCGGGGGATCAGGGTTCCAGCTGGTTAAATGCTACAGTAAACCTTAACCCGTTTATCGGCAACAATATAAATATTCGTTTCAGAGGCGTTACGGGAGTTGATCTTCGAAGTGATATGGCCATTGATGATGTTAGTATAACTGGTGTAATTGGAATTGTTGACAACAGCAATCTTAACGGCAACATATCTATTTACCCTAACCCGGGAAAAAATATTTTTAATCTTTCTTTCATTCAGCTTACAGGAGAAGCTGTGTTAAATTTGTTTGATGCGGAAGGCAGATTAGTGATGACTAAAACAATAAATGAAGTTCAATCATATCGGGGTGAACTTGACCTACATCATCTTAATGATGGTGTATATTTTTTAGCAATTTCCTCTGAGGGCAAAACCTACAACAAAAAAATAGTCAAGATCAGTGAATAAACTTCGGTCATAGGAGTGATTATGACCCTGGGCAATACGTTTTTGATTTTCGCGTTCGCGCGAATATCGGTGCGATGAAAATAGCGTAGTTATCCGTGCGAGGTGAAGGTCGTTCAGTCGAAGGCTGTTGCGTTTACTTTTTATAATTTATTTCGAAGCTATCGTATTAACTTATCCAACGACCCTCACCCAACAAGAGGGGAAAGGTGGAGCATTATGAAAAGTAAAATCATTTAACTTCTTTTATTATATATGTGGTAGAGTCATTTACCTTCACACTATCAGGATATTCAAAGTTTTTCATCCTCTCAAAATCTTTTATCACACCCGTTCCAAATTCGTAGAAGTTTATTCCATAATAGACTACTATACCAAGAACCACAATACCGATAATTAACAATATTTGCTTTCGTTTCATGTTTTTCTTAAAAATTTAGAAGTTCTCACCGTGCGCATTCCTCAATTGTATGTAATTAATCAGTTACTTCTGTTTCAAGAATACTTATTAAATGTAACAATAAGCTTTAAAACAAAAATTATGGATAGTACTATACATAAACTGTCCTTTTTTATTCTACTGTTTTTGGGGTATATTTGTAATATGGTTTTACCCGTAAAAAATAAAGAAGAGCTTATTCAAAGAATCCTTGACAACCGACAAACAATAAGGCAGTATGGGGTTAAGCAATTAGGATTTTTTGGTTCATTCGTAAGAAATGAAGCAAAAGAAGATAGCGACGTTGATTTTTTTGTGGAATTTGAGCCTGAAAAAAAAACATTTGATAATTTCATGAGTCTCGTTGAAATACTAGAAGATATTACAAAAAGAAAAATAGAACTACTTACTCCTCAATCTTTAAGTAAATACATCGGAAAATATATATTAAAAGAAGTGGAATATGTCCCCCTCGCTGCTTGATTTTTTACGACATATACTAGACGAGTGCAATTACATACTCAGCGTTAGCAATGGAAAAACACAAGAGCAGGTTCTCAATGATCCAACGTTTCAACGTTCTATTGTACGCAGTATTGAGATTATTGGGGAGGCTTCAAAAAAATTAAATGAAGAGTTCCGGAATAAATATCCTCAGATAGAATGGAAGAGAATGGCAAAATCCAGGGATAAAATGATACATCATTATTTCGGCATTGATTATGAAATAGTTTGGGAAATTATAACCCAAAAAATTCCAGGCTTGCAAGAATATGTTCAAAAAATATTAGAAAAAGAATCTGATACTCTTTAGGTCCTACCCCAGTAATAAATCTTCAAACAAGCAGTAAGCAAACGAGTCGTGAGAGTGAATTTGTTTGCTTTTTTTCCTACTGAAAAAAACCCACGAAAAGAGTTGTTTTTTCAGTACACTTTCGAAATTTCAAAGAATTAGCGAAAAAGCATCGTGAGCGATGCAGGGGTCAAGTGATATTGGACCTTGAAATGAAAAAAGGGCACTATAAAGTGCCCTTTTCGTCTTACTTGTGATCCCGCTGGGATTCGAACCCAGGACCCCTACATTAAAAGTGTAATGCTCTACCAGCTGAGCTACGGAATCGATACCCTCTTTTTAAGAGGTGCAAAGATAAAAGCATTATTCAATTATCACAAAATATGGTAAAAAATATTTTCACCATATTTTTAAAAAAAGATTTATAATTGTATAAGAATGTTACAGGATATAGAGATAAAACCCAAAGTAGGCCTAAGCAACCTCCATTTTGGGGCTAGTATGAAGGATGCTGAAAAGTTCCTCGGCAAGCCCGAAGAGGTAGAGCTATTGGATGAAGAGGATGGTTTTAGCACCTCTGTATGGCATTACTGGCAAAAGGGTTACTCACTTTTTTTTAATGCAGAACATAACAATGTTTTTTCCTGTGTTGAGATCGATAACCAGGACTCTAAGTTATGGGGTACCAAGGTTTTTGAACTATCTGAAAATGAATTGCAGGAACTCTTTAAAAAGAATGGCCATACCAATATAGAAAGAGAAGACCAGGAATGGGGAGAAACACGTGTGAGCTTTGACGACCTGCTAGTTGACTGTTATTTTGAGAACGGACGCCTTGTATCTATAAATTATGGTATTTATATCGACAATAACCGTGTGTTGATATTACCTAATTAATTCCGATGACTATTTTTTTGATTGGTTTTATGGGTAGTGGAAAAACTTCCATTGGAAAATTATTGTCCGGGAAAATTGGCAATCAATTTATTGATCTTGACAAAGAAATAGAAAAGGAAACACAAAGATCAATCGCCGAATTATTCGAAGAACTTGGCGAAGATAAGTTCCGGGAAATAGAGAACAGGGTATTAAATAAAATAATTCAAACAAATGAATGCATTGTCGCTACAGGAGGCGGCACACCATGCTTCATGGACAATATTGATATTATTAATCGGGCAGGAACAAGTGTTTATCTAAAAACATCTGCCGGAAATATTTTATCCAGGTTAAGATCAACTATATCATTGAGACCATTATTGAAAAATATTGCTGCAGGACAACTGGAAGAAGAAATAAAAAAGATGATCGAGTTTAGAAAACAATATTATGAAAAAGCGAACATCATCATTGATACCAATGCATTGAATGAGCAGGAAACCGTTGATATGATCCTGAAAAAACTACAATAGATAAACAGCTTCATTCCCTTTTTTACCGAACTCTACCGAAACATGCTCCTGCAAAGTAGTGGAGAGAGATAATCCGACAAAATCAGCCTTAATAGGATAACGACTATGGTTCCTATCGATCAATACTGCTGTACGAAGTGATTTAATGGGTGCATTTAAAAAATATTTTACACCGTATATCAATGTTTTACCCGAATTAAGAACGTCATCAACCAAGACAACAACACTGTTCTTCACATCAATATCGTTTAAGCTCTTATCAATAGTTTGTTTATACGGACTATCCTTATCAATATTCAATTCCACCAATTGTGTTTTGATCGGCGATATAGATTCAAGCGCTTTTGAAATACGCTTAGCCAATATATAACCATTGGGCATAATACCCGCAACAATAATCTTTTTCTCCGTTGCATTGCCTTCATATATCTGGTAAGCAATACGATTTATCTTTTGCTCGATTTGTTTGCTGTCTAATATCAATGTTTTTTTGGAAACCATGAATCGGGTATTATAATACTAAGTTAATCAATCAAATTTTATTCTCCTTATTCTCCCACCACTATAAAAATATTTTTTATAATACGCTTCATCCAGATCACTCACCACGACCCCGCTATGGACCGATGCGTGAATAAATTTATTGTTCGATAAATATATACCCACATGAGATATCTTCCCTCTCTTTATTATAAAAAAAACAAGGTCACCTTCCATCAATTCATCCTTTTGAACAGGCTTAACCTGCTCATAAATGTCTTTTGATCCTCCTATAAGTTGAATACCATATACCTGTTTATATATCTCCTTAACAAAACCTGAGCAGTCGATCCCATTTTTACTTTCGCCAGCATATTTATATTTTGTTCCTATCCATACAAATGATGTGTAATATAATTGTGGTGCAGCTACCGAATCAATTATTATTTTTTGAGAAGTAAAATAAATCTTTGCCTCTTCATTTATACTATAAGTAGTATCCTGTGCATTTATTACAAATGAACCCAGCAACAAAATGAAAAGCAGGATATGTTTCATTTTTAAATGAGCTTATCTATTCGTAAAAAAACATCCCAGTATTTTTCCTTATTCATTTCCGACCAGTGGATATGGTAATAACGATATTGATAGGTTTGCACCTGGCACACAATTGTCAATAGCAAAACAAAAGCAACAGCAATTACTTTAAAACTGTTCTTTAGTTCATTCATCAGCACCGCCAATAGTATGGCAAAAAGGGAATAGTATTCTATATATGCTCTCAAACCATAACTTCCTCCGTAATACCAGCGCCACCAGCATGAAAGTATATAGGTGAGGAAAATAAAAAACATCAGAAATGAAAAGAATTCATATTTATTTTTTCGAAATAAAACAATTAAACCACCGAGGCAGATCAATAACAAGGGAGTATATACAAAAAGTCCTTTCCTATAACTGAATAAAATATCAATAAAGTGAGGATCAAAAAAATTAAACGACTCACCACGGTACGAATCCGTCAATACTGTTCCGGTTTGTATAAAATAGAAGTACCACTGTAAGAAAATCAAAAATAAGGGGAACAGGGAAATAGTAATTACATTTTTAATTTTTTTAAGGAAAATTATAGTTGCATTTTCAAATATACTCCATTCTTCCGCTAGGAACGGCAGACAAAATAAAATCAAAACGTTTAATGTTTTAATGGCAACCACAACACCCAATATTAACGACAAGCGTACAATGTACTTGTACATACCTGTTTTAAAATAAACTTTGCTGTAATAAATAAACATGCTGATAGCCGCGAATGAATAAACATGCGACATAGCGGGTTCAACAATAGTATAATAAAAAAGACTGGTTCCAAACGTAAACGCAACAATGATCACTGTTTTTATTCCAGCGCTTGTTTTATATAGAGATAGTATCTTTTTCAAATAGGTAAGTCCTACCCCCAAATAAAAAATCGCGCCAAGGCAAACAGATATAGCATATGGCTGCGAATACCCGTCGGGAGAAAAACCGAATAACAAACTGAAAACATGAGCGATGAGAAAAAAAGGAAGCAGCAAAATGGCTACTCCCATGGAATATTTTGAAAAAGCCCTTTCGTTTAAGTATGATCGAACATCGTAACGGGTATGTTCATAATAATACTTTTGCTCAATATCATTTACAAATGACAAACTAAGGTCATGATAAATAATTACCGCAGGCAGGTAAATATAATACCCCTTACCATCAGATAAAATGGTTTGTTTCCAATGATCTTTACCCCACTTAATATTGGCAGAACACAGCAGCATAATAGCTACGACAATATGTACTATGTACCTATTAATAAAATACATTCCTATGCCTCTTTTCTTTCTAACAACACTATATTTTCGATGTGGTGTGTATGCGGAAACATATCTACTGCCTGGATTTTAGAAACATTATAATCATCTGTAAGTAATAACAGATCTCTTGCTTGTGTTGCTGGATTACAGCTTATATAAACAATCTTCGAGGGTTGTAAAAAATTAATTTTTCGCACAACGTCCTCATGCATTCCTGCGCGTGGCGGATCAGTAATGATAACATCCGGCTTCCCGTTCTCCTTCACAAACTCATCATTGAGTATATCCTTCATATCACCAGCATAAAACACCGTATTAGTAATGTTATTGAGGATTGAATTTTCTTTCGCGTCTTTTATAGATTCTTCTATATACTCTACTCCAACCACTTTTTTTACCTGTCTGGCAATAAAATTCGCAATAGTACCCGTACCGGTGTACAGATCATATACCAATTCATCGCCTTTAAATCCCGCAAAGTCTCTTGTTACCTTATACAACTCCAATGCCTGTGCAGTATTGGTCTGAAAAAAAGATTTTGGTCCTACTTTAAATTTTAAATCTTCTAGTTGCTCGATAATATGATCTTTACCACTGTGCAAATGAACTTCCAGGTCACTTATTACATCATTCTTCTTTGGGTTGATCACATACATCAATGAAGTAATTTCTTTAAAAGCAGATTGAACATGATCCAACATTTTTTTATTCGCTTCGTCTTCTTTAAAAAATATAACCACCACCATCCATTCACCCAATGATGTATTACGTACGATCAGGTTCCTTAATAAACCTTTTTGTTCACGTATATCAAAAAACTCTAATCCATTTTTTAATGCGTATGATTTTATTTCTAATCTTATTTTGTTCGAAAGGTCATCCTGCAAATAACATTTGTTTACATCCAGCACTTTATCAAACGCACCCGGAATATGAAATCCTAGTCCATTGCGGGAATTCGGAGAGCCCGCTGAATTTGAGAATACATTACCCTTATCATCAATTTGCTCCTGTGTTAACCATTTTTTATTGCTGAATGTATATTCCAATTTATTTCTGTAATGTAAAGTGGCTTTGGAAGCAAGCACAGCGGGCATTATAGTAACATCTATTTTTCCGATTCTTCTTAACGCATCACTTACCTGTTTGTGTTTGTAAAATAGTTGTGATTCATAATTCATATTCTGCCACTTACATCCCCCGCATACTCCGAAGTGCTCACAAACCGGCGTTGCTCTTTTATCCGAAAATTTATGAATGTCTATCGCCCTTCCTTCTGCATAATTATTTTTTTTCTTGGTTAACTGCACATCAACAATATCACCAGGTACGGCGCCTTTAATAAAAATAACTTTATCATTCACCCGCGCCACAGATTGCCCCTCACTGCCGGCATCAGTTACTTCAACATTTTTTAATACTTGGAAAACTCTCTTCTTTACCTGTCTCATACCTGCAAATGTACAGCATTTAACGTTTACAAGATTTAACTATAAAATAAAGGCTCTCGGCTATTTCTACATATAAACAGCTAATTATTCATTAACTTTACTATATGATAAAAGAACAAAAAAGCCTTAGTCAGCAAGCAATAGATAATGAGGAAAAATACGGTGCTCATAACTATGAGCCTATACCTGTTGTTATTGACCGCGGCGAAGGAGTTTTTGTATGGGATGTAGAAGGAAAAAGGTATTATGATTTTCTTGCGGCCTATTCTGCCGTTAACCAGGGACACAGTCATCCTAAAATTATTAAAGCGGTACAGGAACAATTAGGAAAAATATCGTTGACCTCCAGGGCATTTTATAATAATGTGTTGGGCGAATACGAAAAATTTATTACCTCCTATTTTGGTTTTGATAAGGTATTACCGATGAATACGGGTGCCGAAGGTGTTGAAACAGCATTAAAACTCTGTCGCAAATGGGCTTACCAGGTTAAAGGTGTAAAAGAGAACGAGGCGAAGATCGTTGTATGTAAAGGAAATTTTCACGGACGTACAATAACTATTGTATCTGCATCATCCGATCCATCTGCAAGAAATGAATTCGGGCCATTTACCCCGGGTATAATCCAGGTTGATTATAATGATTCTACCGCCCTTGAAAAAATATTGACCACTGATAATACAATTGCAGGATTTTTATTGGAACCTATACAAGGTGAAGCAGGTGTTGTTATTCCTGACGAAGGTTACTTAAAGGCTTGTGCTGCTCTCTGTAAAAAACACAATGTACTTTTTATCGCAGATGAAATACAATCGGGATTAGGAAGGACAGGGAAACGTTTAGCATGTGATCATGAAAATGTAAAACCCGATATTTTAATTCTTGGAAAAGCTTTATCGGGTGGAATTTATCCTGTGTCTGCTGTTTTAGCGGATGATGAAATAATGTTGTGCATAAAACCTGGCGAGCATGGCTCTACATATGGTGGCAATCCACTGGCATGTAAAGCGGCAATTGCGGCGATAAAAGTGTTGGAAGAAGAAAAAATGTATGATAATGCTGAAAAACTAGGCGAAATTTTACAAAGCGAATTACAAAAAATAAAAAACGATTTTAGTTTTATCACTGCTGCGCGCGGAAAAGGATTGTGGGCGGCAATGGTTGTAAAGGAACATAAAGGACAATCGGCCTGGGAATTGGCACTGTTGTTAAAAGAAAACGGTTTGCTCGCTAAGCCTACTCATGGAGATACACTACGTTTTGCCCCTCCATTATGCATTACTAAGGAACAATTAATGGAGTGCATTGCGATAATCAGAAAATCACTTTCTGCATTTCAATAATAAACTATTCGTCATTTCGATCCGCCTTAGGCGGAGAAGTAATCTCAACTAATATAGATTGCTTAGCCGTACCTCCTTGCAATGACGGTAAAAAACAATAAACCTAAATGAAAACATTCTTCACTCTTGTTCTTTCAATAACACTTGGCATTTCATTTTCTCAACCTGTATCATTCTCATCAAAAGGTGTTGGCGGTGGCGGTGCTTTGTTTGCACCAAGTATAAATCCGGGAAATACCAATGAATATTATATTGCCTGCGATATGACAGAACTTTTTCATACTACTGATTTTGGAAAAAATTATTCGCAGGTAGATTTTAATGAATTTATCGGTGGACACAATTCAAAAGTTTGTTTTACCTCTACTCCTAACCTTCTTTATTCTATAAGCTATATTAATGATGTGGGTACGCCGGTAAAAAGTACCGACAATGGTGTTACCTGGAATATATTAGCAGCGAATCCAAATCCGAGCGATGATGTTTATACCATTCATGTTGATTATAATAATCCCACCAGGATAATTATTTCTTATTTCAATGAAATATATTTTTCGAATAATGGCGGCACAGGTTTTACTTTAATTCACAGCGCTTCTAATTCCGGTTCGGGAAACACAGTAGGAGGAGTTTTTTTTGATGGAGCAACCATTTATGTCGGTACAAACGATGGTGTTTTACTTTCTACTACAACAGGAACTTCGTGGTCCACAGCAAATATTACTGGGATAACAGGATCGGAAAAAATATGGAGCTTCACAGCCGCTAAGGTCGGGGCCACTACCCGATTCTTTTGTCTAACAGCTGATTCAAATGATATTTATGTTGGTTTACAAGGCTCGGATTATTGGGGATTTTATAAAGGAATTTACTCCTGTGATTATGGAAGTACCAACTGGACAAGCAAAACAACAGGCATTACGGCGAATGATTACCCGATGTTCATTGATATGGCAGAGAATGATATCAATACGGTTTATATCGCTGGAAGTAATTCCAACACAGAGCCAATTGTAATGCAAACAACAAATGCAGGCGGCAACTGGACAAATACTTTTAAAACAACCACCAACCAAAATATAATTACTGGTTGGAGCGGACAAGGCGGCGATCGCGGCTGGAGTTACGGAGAATGTCCTTTTGGTTTTGATGTTGCATCAAACAATTCTCAAGTTGTAATTTTTGGCGATTTTGGTTTTTGTCATAAAACGAACAATGGCGGCACAAGCTGGCAGCAAGCATATGTGGATACAACAGATCAGCATCCTGCAAATGCTGCAACACCTTCAGGACAGAGTTATAAAAGCATTGGTATAGAAAATACCACATGTTGGCAGGTGCATTGGAGCAATGTCAATAATATGTGGGCCTGCTTTTCAGATATCAAGGGAATACGCAGTACCGACGCGGGAAATAGCTGGTCGTTTAATTATACAGGCAACTCAGCAAATTCAACTTACAGAGTGGCACAAGGAAATAATGGAACATTATATGCGGGTACTTCCAATATTCATGACATGTATCAAAGCACTCGTTTGCAGGATGCAATACTGGATGGAAATGATGCAAACGGAAAAATAATTTATTCTATCAACAACGGACAAACATGGCAAAACATTCACATATTTAATCACCCTGTATTCTGGATCGCGCTTGATCCTAATGATACTAATCGTGCTTATGCGAGTATCATAGACTACAGCAGTGGATCAGGTATTGGAGGCGTTTACCGTTGCAACAATCTTTCAAGCCTAGCGGCATCAACATGGACATTATTACCCACTCCTGCAGGAACAGAAAAACATCCCGCGTCATTGGTCGTTTTGAATGACGGAAAATTAGTGGCCACTTATTCCGGAAGAAGAGACGGCAGCGGAGTTTTTACAGCAAGTTCTGGCGTATTTATTTATGATCCTGTCGGCAATTCATGGTCAGATGTTTCTGATGCAGGTATGCAATACTGGACAAAGGACATTGTTGTTGATCCTAATGATATAACCCAGAATACATGGTACGTGGGCGTTTTCAGCGGATGGGGCGGTGCGCCAAACGGATTGGGCGGCTTATATAAAACAACCAATCGAGGTACCAACTGGTCAAAATTAACCGGCAGCACATTGGATAGAGTTACCTCTTGTACTTTTAACCCGAACAATGCGAATGAAATATTTATTACAACCGAAGCACAGGGTTTATGGAAAAGTTCAAATATCAATACTTCTACTCCAACATTTTCACCTGTCACAAGTTATCCTTTCCGTCAACCTGAGCGTGTATTTTTTAATCCTTATAATACCAATGAAATGTGGGTGACAAGTTTTGGTAACGGAATGAAAGTGGGATCAATGACAGGTACAAGTGGAATACAATTTATGGATGCAGAAAAATTGGTCACTGTTTATCCTAATCCATTTAATGATAAAATTTATTTTTTAAATTCAACAAGCGCTACTATTTCAACAGTAAATGTATTTGATATACAAGGAAGATTACTTATTTCTATAAATGATCCTGGAAATTCTATTACCACAGAACAGCTATTGCCAGGTATATATGTTATGGAGATTATTTTACAAAATAATTCGAGGATAACAGAGCGAATCATAAAGCAATAATCTCCTCATCCGTCAGTTTGAGAAATCGGCTTGATTTTTGTGCTATTTGTTTTATGAAAGCAATCAACGTACTTCTAATATCCACTTTGCTCCTCTTTGCTTCTTTCGTAAAACAAACCCAATGGACAAAAGATCAATTGATACAACCTGTCGATCTTGCAAAAACATTGAATGATCCGAAAGCAATTCACCCTGTGATATTAAACATTGGCCCAATGGAACAGATCAAAACTGCCATAAAAGTTGGCGCAGCAAATACAGATGAGGGAATAAAAAAACTCCAGGCTGCATTGTCATCTGTTCCAAAAGAGCGAGAAGTTGTAGTTTATTGTGGCTGCTGTTCATCTGATAATTGTCCTAATATAAAACCCGCTTTCGACTTTATTAAACAATCGGGATACAAAAAGGTAAAAGTATTAGAGATACCTGTAGGGTTGGGTGAAGATTGGAGAGCCAAAGGTTATCCAATGGAATAGTGATCACCGCCATCTTAAAAATCAAAATTTTAATTTACTTACACCATCCCCAATAGCATTTGGCATTTCATATCTTGTTCTAACAAAAGAGATGAATACATACGGAATTATTTTGTCCAACCCATTTTATGCAACTCTATTGACAATTGAGAAAATAATAGAGAACCAATTAATAAAATAACTATAGAATATGGTAAAAGAATTATTAGTTACCAATGAAATAATCATGGATGCGAGCACAGAAAAAGCATGGGATGCATTGACCAATCCCGCACAGACAAAAAAATATATGTTTGGTTGTGAAACAGTATCAGACTGGAAACCGGGCAGCGAATTATTATGGAAAGGGAGTTGGGAAGGAAAAGAAATGGTTTTTGTAAAAGGGAACATTGTACGTATTGAGCCCGGTAAATTTTTAGCGTACACGACTATTGACCCGAATTCAACCATGGAGGATGTACCTGAAAATTACCTTACAGTTACTTACGGTTTAAACAACGAAAATGGAAAAACAAAATTAACCGTAACACAAGGAGATTATAACGCGGTTGCAGAAGGCGAAAGAAGATACAAAGAAGCATACAATAATGGCGAAGGATGGAATCCCATATTGGTTGAAATAAAAAAATTAGTGGAAAATAATTAATCTCTATGCCTCATTGCGAGTCCGACCTTTTTCGGACCACGCAATCCATATATTAACAGCACGAAGCCCGCTCAATGAGCGGGCTTCGTGCTACTAATATAAAAACCTAAAACTATCCTACGGAACTTATATATTTATTTAACTCATAAACACTGCTGCTGAAAGTGAACACATTATTTACTACGAAATAATTATTTTTATCAACCGTATATTTATAAGCACACTTCGCAAACTCCAGCTTATTAGACTCAAAAGTCATAAGGTCTGCTAATTCAGATACCTGGAAAGCTGTTAAGTAATTACTTGCAATAGCTTGTTTCGCGATCAATAATTTGTTGCTATCGAAACTTGTATTGGCAACTGTAGTTTTCAGTGCACAAAAGGCATTATCGCTCATTACCAAGTATGCCGGACTACTTGGTACTTCACAAGCTGCACCATTGTATGAATACTTTTTTTCCTTTGCATATCCGTGTTTCTCATATCCCTTTCTATGACCGTTACCATATTGTTCATTTTCATAATTACCATAATAAGGCGTAGCGGGCTTACAACTAACCAACTGTACCACTTTGTAATCATTATAGCAGCCTATTTCCGCGAATACTTTTGAATCACCGGGAATATTTACCCAGCCATTATAAACCACTTTGGTAAAAGTTCCTCCTCTATAAGCCGGAATGTGTTTTACTACTTTCAAAAAGTGTCTTCCCGGATTTACATTTGTAATTGTAAATCTGTTATCCTGAAATTGAAAATTGTTGTTGTCAAAACAAACAGAGAAAGCAGAGTTATCGAACATTCTTAAGTTCAATTCAGATGCATCATTCCATGCTTTCGCAGTATTTATATTTAGTAAAATAAAACCTATCAAAAGCAGATTTAATTTTGTTAACGTTTTCATGTTTTGGTCCTCCTATATTTAGTTATACCACAGGATAACCAATTTGCGTGCCAAAGTCATTAAAATCGATGTAGCCCTTTAGCAACGAGGGTTTTAAATACAAACGTTGACCTAAGCCCTATCCAGAACTTCTACCTAAGGGTCATACAGAGCCTGTCGAAGTATGACGCATCGTTCGTATATTCGTAGGTTATTTTACAAACCTTGAACTTTAGCATCATAACCGAGTACCCTTTATGGTTCATTATCTTCTGTTTGTTAACAGGGGTTTTATATTCCTATATATTATACCGGAAAGAAAAAAAGTTCGAAGAAGTATCAGCTTTTGTAAAATACCTGATGGCAGGAGCAAGATTTATTGTTACAACCCTGCTCGCTTTTTTGTTGCTATCTCCTTTCATTAAAACATTGCAGCGTGAAGTTGAGAAACCCGTTATTGTAATTGCTACGGATAATTCTGAGTCCATACTTTTTAATAAAGATTCCGCTTATTATAAAAATGAATTTCCAAAAGCAATTCAATCTCTTGCTGAAAAACTTGGAGAAGATTTTACCATTCAATCGTATTCGTTCGGAGATCAGGTAAAAAACAATCCTGATTTTTCTTATACCCAAAAACAAACAGATCTTTCTTCGTTATTTACCGAAATTGAAACACGGTTCAGCAACCGTAACCTTGGAGCGGTGATCTTGGCTTCTGACGGATTATACAATAAAGGCAGCAACCCCGTTTTTTCTTCTTCCGTATTAAAAGCTCCTGTTTATACTATCGCATTAGGTGACACCACAATTAAAAAAGATGTAATACTTACTGATGTGCGGCATAACAGTATGGCTTTTTTAGGAAACGATTTTCCTTTGCAGGCCGTTATCAATGTACATGAACTAACAGGCAGCAAAACAACATTGAACGTGAGCAAAACCGGCAAGAATCTTTTCTCGCAGACTATTGATATCAATAAAGAAAATTTTAACACAGAGATATTGGTCCATCTTACTGCTGATGCCATTGGCATTCAACATTATTCAATAACACTTACAGAGGTGAAAGGCGAAAATACTATCATCAATAATAAACGTGATATATATATAAACGTACTTGATGCCAGGCAAAAGATCCTGATTCTGTCTAATGCTCCGCATCCGGATATAACCGCCATTAAACAAAGTATTTCCAACACACAAACCTATGAAGTTGAGGATGCCTTAACAAGTGAATTTACCGGCGTCTTAAAAAAATACAACTTGGTTATCGCTCACAAATTTCAAGCTTCAAACAACAATATAATAACGGAGCTCGAAAAATTATCCATACCTACCCTGTTTATTGGAGGAAATATACCTGAAGCGCAATCGGGTTTACGCATTTCGCTTTCGGCAAATAAGACCAATGAATCAGAAGCAGCATTACTAGAATCATTTAATTTGTTTACTGTAAGCGATGGACTAAGTGCTTACATTAAAAACTTCCCTGCCATTCAATGTCCCTTTGGAAATTATTCTACTTCCAACTCAATGCAGGTATTGCTTAACCAAAAAATTGGTATGGTTACAACCAATAGTCCTTTAATGGCATTTAACCAAAAAGGCGACTGGAAAACAGGCATTATCGCAGGAGAAGGGATATGGCGTTGGAGATTGCGTGATTATGCCGACAATAACAAACATGATCATTTTAATGAACTAATTCACAAAACCATTCAGTACCTCTCTGTAAAAGCCGATAGAAACTTTTTTCGCATCACCGGTAAAAATAATTTTATGGACAATGAAGCCGTTGAGCTTGATGCAGAAGTGTACAATGAAAGTTACGAATTGATCAATGACCCGGAAGTTAATATTACCATAACCAATACAGATACTAAAAAATTTCAATTCTCGTTTTACAAAACGGGCAATGCATACCGTTTGAATGCCGGTGCATTCCCTGCAGGAGAATACACTTATGAAGCACAGGTAAAGATTGGAGAGAAAATATATAAAAAGACAGGACAATTCAGCGTTAGTCCGGTAGTAATTGAATCTGTTAATACAGTTGCAGATCATAAATTATTATTTAACCTGTCTAAGAAAAACGGAGGTGAAATGGTGTACCCTGCTGATATAGAAAAATTAGCTGATACTATTTTAAAGCGGGAAGACATCAAAACAGTATCTTATACTCAGAAAAAACTGACGGATCTTATTCAATTTAAATGGCTTTTTATTCTGCTGCTTACATTGTTGAGCTTAGAATGGTTTTTACGTAAACGAAACGGAGCATATTGAAAAATGTTATCGGCTAAGGGTTATTCGTTGATACTAATAACTGACAACCAACAACAAATAACAAATAACTTACAACTGAGATGAACATATCCTTCCTATCCACATTCTATCCCTTCCGTGGAGGCATTGCTCAGTTTAATGCTTCTATGTATCGCGAATTTCAAAAAGAACATAGTGTTAAAGCATTCACATTCACGACACAATATCCCAACATATTATTTCCGGGCACCAGCCAATTCGTTGGCAAGGACGATAACAATGCAGATAAAGTTGACAGCATTCGCACGCTAAGTACGATCAACCCGCTTTCATACTTAAGCACGGTCAACAAAATAAAGCAGGCAAAACCTGATCTTCTTATCATGCGTTATTGGATGCCATTTTTTGCGCCTTCGCTTGGGTACGTTGCAGGCAGGTTAAAAAATAAGTGTAAAATAATTTCAATTCTCGACAATGTCACTCCTCATGAGAAAAGATTAGGTGATAATACACTTACTAAATATTTTTTAAAGCAGATACATGGCTTTGTTGTCATGAGTGGGGTGGTTCAAAACGATCTGCTTGCATTAAAGCCGGATGCCAAATTTATTTTTCATCCGCATCCTCTATATAGTCACTTTGGAAAAAAAATCGATCCGATAGAAGCCAGAAAAAAATTAAATATCCCAACTGGCAAAAAAATAATTTTATTCTTTGGTTTTATAAGAGACTACAAAGGATTAGACCTGCTCATTAACGCAATGGAAAATGCAAACAATGATTACCATCTTGTAATTGCCGGAGAAGTGTATGGAGATTTTGAAAAATACCACCAGCTTATTCAAAGCAAACAGCTCGGTAATAAGATCACGCAGCACGTACGATATATTGCAGACAATGAAGTTCCTTTGTTTTTTTCTGCTGCAGATGTATGTATGCTGCCTTATAAATCTGCCACACAAAGCGGCATCACTTCCATATCTTATCATTTCGACCTGCCAATTATTGCAACTGATGTTGGAGGCTTAAAAGAAAGTATTGAACATGACAAAACGGGCCTCATTGTTCCGACACCGGATATTGACCTTATCAGAAAATCTATTGACGATTATTTTGTAAACAATAAAAAAGAAAAATTCGCAGGCAACATCCTGCAACTTAAAAAAGAACTATCCTGGTACCATCTCACCAACTCCATTCTTGAGTTTAAAAAAGTATTATAATTAAAAGAGATCAACTATCAAGTTGTAAGCAAGCTGAAATTTTATTTCTTGCTATTAATTTCCCGGAGCATTTTCAGAGACACAAATCCAAGCAGAAGTATAACCAGTATAATTACGGCCCACACCATCTTCTTATTCGTAAAAAAAGTATACGATTCTTGTTCCTGAGCATTTGATGCTGGTTGTTTCTTAATGTTTACAATATCCCCGGTATAAACCGTTGGGGTATTGGAGGGAATTTTATCCTGAAAATATTTAATATCATACTCAGCTGGAAGCATTTCCTTACTACCAAAACGAAGAGAATATTTTTTATCCTTTTGAAGTTGCGCAGTAATACAATTATTTAATTGATACGCCTTTACCGATCTTATTTTAAGAGGTTGGTCGTCTTTATTTTCAATAATTATTTTCAATTCCGACATAGCATAATTCGAAAGATAAAAAGTATTATCAGTCGCTGAATTTAACTCACCATTCAAAACCATTTTTTCATAAGGCTTTTGCACTGAGTCCTTTTCATTTTTGTAATACACAACCGATATTATATTTATTTGCCTCAAGTAGAAGATTGGACCATCAACAACTATTGCAATTTTGTCTGCATAAAAAGAACGATCAAACTTCACATCGATATAACTTCTTTTGTTTTTTAAACTGTCCTTCTGGGATATAATCGGGACTTTTATTTCAGTGTACTTCCCATTCTCCTCATAAGTATTATAATATCCTGCTTTAATAATATTGACCGGTCCATTTTTAGAGTCGTCAATTTCAAGCTTATAATATGTATAGTTACTGGTCGGAAAATCAATCAGCTTAATTTCAGTTGTTTCACTATTGTCATACATAGCCTGAAAAAAATAATTATCCCTAATTACATACCAGGTACGATTGTCATCACTACCGCTTAGTTTAGCTTTTTTAGTAACATCAGAATTTTTTATAATCAAACTAATATTATCAATCCTGTTTTTTGAGGGGTTGTGTAAGATGAGATTTGTGCAGCATTTAGGCGTGTTCTTTTTCTCTACAATGGCATATTCTCTAAATAATGTTTTATAAGAAATTGCGGTTTCCCTTTTACATAAATAAGGAACTTCCTTTTCCCCATTTTCGTAAATCCGAATATCCGATAAATCATTCTTTAGCCTTCCAGTAACTTCCGGTTTTAATAAAATATTATAATATCCATCACTCGGAACGGAATCAACAGGCGATTCCCACTCAAACAGCGATTGCGAATACAAAACACTTCCCGCAAGAAAAGTAAAAAAAAACAAAAAGGTATCCCTGAAATTACTTTGCTTCTTTGTCATCTTCCAAAATAATATGTTTAAGCTTCTGATACATAAATGATATAATAAGCAATAGAACTCCCAACAAAATAAATGCGGCTATCTTTCCCCCTTCTGAGATTCCCCTAATGTCAACAATGAATAACTTTAACAGTGTAAGCAGGAAAAGAGAAAGCGAAACGACCCTTAACATGCGCATTTTTTTTCTCATGCCAAGCACCATAAGAATAAATGAGGAAACACCCCACAGAATTGCATATCCGGCTTTATGCGATTGACTTAGTATTTTCCCTTTGGCGGCGCTAAAAGAAAAGCCCAAATACTTATCACTTGACCCCACCATCATAATGTGATCAAGTTCAGCACTAAAAACAAACAACAAAATAATAGTAGTGGTCCAGACTAATGCATTCACCGCAACGGGAGAGTTGTTATTAAGTTTCCGAATGTTCTCGAAACAAAAATATAAAAGCAATAACACCAAAGCTGTTAGAATATAATGTATCAAATAGCCCGATAACATTACCTGCTGCATAGAATCAATCGATTCAAATATTGTTTGATTTAAATACGTGTCCCTGATTTCAATAATTATCATGTGATAATATATCACATAAAACAACAGACAAAAACAGCCAATGATGGTCGCAATAAGCGAAAGTATTTCTTGATTTTTTTTATTGGCATAAACAATTAAACCAAGTATAAATAAGAAGCTATAACAACCTATGATGAGTGATTGCTCCGCAGCATAATGTGTTGACGCCGAAAGGTGATAATTTAACTCAAGAAGTACTGTTAAATAAATAAAAACAATTATCACTGCCGATAACAAACCCCGATATGCACTGATTAAAATTCCGGAAAAAATAAAATTAATGTCTTCATTTTTTAGCAGAAAAATTGTACCAACCAAAGACATTATTGATACGGTATTTGTAACAAAACCTTTGTTCAGCATTACTGAATAACCTGTTACACCTGAAAAATAAACGTTCTTCCAATCCATAAAAAGACTGATGCACATTAATCCCATTACAACTACTGAAGAAACCTTCATTAACTTTATTCCTGATTTTTGCGAGAGCCACAACAATAACACACTTTCGGCAGCCCAAAATAAGGTAATGTAATTTCCTTCCAATTGCACAGGAGCGGCCAAACTAAGGAAGGTAAGTACAAGACCGATAATTAAATAAACAAGTGTTCTGTCGACATTTTTGTTTTTGTACAATACAACGGCAAACACAAAATTAAATACACTTACAAGGGCAGTAAAAAGTCCTTTAAAATCAATTCCGTATTTATTTTGATATCCAGTAAGTATGGCAAAGCCGGCTGCGTAGTAAAAAAAGGTGTTGCTCAGTAATATAACAATCTCTATTGGACGGAACTTTCTTGCTTCCTTAATATTATTAATAACATTCATAAGGAAAAACAGAACATAAAAAACAGTTCCGAATAAAAACGCCCCAATGTATGGCGCATCAGCAATACCAATTACTCTTTTAATCAAAAAACCTCCATAAAGTATAATAGTAAACAGATAGGATACTATATTAATAATGTTCCATTTGCGTAGATATGCCAGTACCAGCATACCTATATTAAGGATTGCTATGTAAGTAAATAAAACGATGTAATTCCCGCTACCCGTGCTTACCATAAAGGGGCTTGAAAAACCTCCAATAATAGCCAGCACAGCCAATTCCTGCCTGTTGTATGCAATCGAAAATACAATAGCAAAAACAGTAATAACAACCATTATACCAAATGCAGCCACCTGGTTTATCAGATGATATTCATGAAATGCAATAGATATTGTAAAATACAATACCGCAATGCCTCCGGCTATGAGAACGGAGCTAAAGGCTGCAAAATTTTTGTGCAGCTTATGCGCAAGAGCAATAAGAATACTACCGCATAATAAACCTATACAAGTTCTTCCAATTTCATTTACCCAATTTTGATCAATAGCGTATTTTACAAAAAAGCCTATGCCCAACACTAAAATTCCAATGCCAATTTTATTAATAAGATTTTCTCCAATAAATTTTTCCAAGTCCGGGTTCTTTTCAAAGAAAGTGGGCTTACGTGGTTTTTGAAAGACCACAGGAGGCGGCACCGATCGGGGTTTGGCTGCAGCAATAGTAGGTACACGTACAGGTTCTTTCTCAATAGGAATCATGACTGGTTTTTGCTCAACTACCGGAGGAACACTTTTTTGTTCAACTACCGGAGAGATGGGCTTTTGCTCAATAACAGGAGCTTGAACCGGTTTTTGTTCAACAACAGGAGCTTGAACTGGCTTTTGCTCTTCGCTTTTGAGACTAACTACCTTTAACTGTAAGTTGTTTATTACTTTGTTGAGTTCGTTTAGTGTTTTTTTTTGTTCATCCAGCTTTCTTACTAATTGGGAATGCCTGAGTATTGGCCATATGACCAGTAAGAATATGAGAGCAAGTACTAAGAGAACAATGAGGCCTTCCATTCAACAAATTATTTATCGAATATAAAACAATTTATAAACTACTCTCGCCTTTACTATAATAAAAGAGGTTATTGTTGTTAAATTGGTACGTAATTTGAATCACCTTTACATATTTGCATTCTGCCTTAGTACAAAGCACATGCAAATCAAATAATGGATCTTTTCTAAAGAGAACAAAAGACTTATTTGTCGTATATTAGTAGAACGAAAACCCTTAATAATGTCACGTTTAATAACCATTTTTGCATTTTTATTTTTTTGCAGCGGAATTCTTGCTCAAACGGAAAATGTTACCGATAAAAATGGCAAAAAACAAGGTTATTGGAAAAAGCTGGACGAGAATAAAAAGATCCTATACGAAGGAAAATTTAAAGATAATGTTCCGTATGGAGAATTTAAATATTACTATGAAGGAGGGGAATTAAAAGCCATTTCGAAGTTCAGTAATAATGGCAAGATCACCTATACGACCATGTACTTTCCTAACGGAAAAAAAATGGGAGAAGGAAAATATATCTCAGAAAAAAAGGACAGTCTTTGGAAATATTATAACCAGGATGGCGTTTTTATATCGGATGAGTTTTTTGTTGATGGAAAAAAGAATGGAAAATTCAAAACATATTTCCCTTCCGGTGCAGTTGCAGAAGAATCTACATGGGATAAAGACGTACAGGTTGGCACATGGAAACAATATTTTGAAACAGGCCAGGTAAAAACAGAGGGGAATTATACTAATGGATTCCTGGACGGGAAAGTAACGTTTTATTATACCGATGGAAAAAAGAGCGGAGAAGGAAATTACCAACATGCAGTGAAACACGGCAATTGGATAATATACAAACGTGATGGAAGTGTAAATAAAGTTGAACAATATAAATTGGGTAGGTTGCAAGGCGAAGAGCCATTCATTAAGAATGAAGAGATAGAAGAAATGAAAAAAAATAATCCTGAACAACCACCACAACAAGCAGACCCACAATGAGCAGTAAAGGAAGAGTGTTGGTAGCAATGAGCGGGGGCATTGACAGCTCTGTTACCGCTATGCTATTGCACGAAGAAGGATATGAAGTGATTGGCATTACCATGAAAACCTGGGATTACGAAACCTCGGGTGGTTCTAAAAAAGAAACAGGCTGCTGCAGCCTTGATTCTATTAACGACGCTCGTATTGTAGGAGTTAACCTTGGATTCCCACATTACATTTTAGATATAAGAGAAGAGTTTGGTGATTTTATAATTGATAATTTTGTTGAAGAATACCTCGCAGGCCGCACCCCTAACCCATGTGTACTTTGTAATACCCATATAAAATGGGAGGCATTATTGAAACGGGCAAACATGCTCGACTGCGAATTTATAGCAACAGGACATTATGCAAACGTACGTTTTGAGAATGGGAGATACATTGTTTCCAAAGGACTTGATGAACACAAAGATCAATCATATGTATTATGGGGACTTTCCCAGGAGAGTTTAAAACGAACCCGTTTTCCATTGGGAAAGTATACAAAAAAACAAATTAAAGAAATGGCCATTGAACGCGGCTATGAAGAACTCGCAAAAAAAAGTGAGAGTTATGAAATATGTTTTGTTCCCGATAATGATTACAGATCCTTTCTAAAGAGAAGAGTTGACGGGCTTGAAGAAAAAGTAAACGGAGGAAATTTTGTACTTACGGATGGAACGATCATTGGTAAACACAAGGGATATCCTTTTTATACCATTGGTCAACGTAAAGGATTAGAGATAGCGCTGGGAGAGCCCATGTTTGTTACAGAAATTGTACCTGAGAATAACACTGTTATACTTGGCACAAAAGAAGACCTGATGAAAAAAGAAATGAAGGTGCGTAATGTTAACCTTCAGAAATATGATAAATTACCTGAAGATTTTACGGCACTTACAAAAATCAGATATAAAGATGCCGGCACCATGAGCAGCGTAAATCAGCGCGGTGATAAACTTCATATTCTTTTTCATGATAATGTAACCGGGGTTGCACCTGGGCAGTCAGCAGTAATGTATGAAGGTAACGACCTCGTTGGCGGGGGATTTATTGATAGAAATTAAAAACTAATCAATGAAAAAAAAGTCTTTATTATTTGCTGCCATTATATTAAGCCTTGTCTTTTCCTGCAAAAAAGATAAAACTACATCTGATACTCACGATGTTGGTTATGGGTATTATCAAGGTGAAGTGGGAAAATATATTGAGTATGAGGTAGACTCAACTGTATATGACGATTTTGAACACGACACAGATTATTATAGATACAGGCTTAAAGAAGTGGTAGAATCCATTTTCACTGATAACGCCGGCAGACCAACACTACGCCTGGAAAGATATATTAAAATGTATAACCCCGCGTTGTCATACGATTCAATACCCTGGGCATTACGCGATGTATGGGCCGCGAATATTACCAATACGACCGTTGAAAAAACGGAAGAGAATGTAAAATTTTTAAAACTTTCCTTTCCGGTATCAGCAGGAAAAACATGGAATGGTAATGCGTTTAACACTTTGGGAGAACAAACCTATACTTATACAGACGTTGACAAACCCAGGGGATATAATGGATTTTCATTCGATTCTACTTTGATGGTTACACAGCAGGATGAACTTAATCTTATTTTAAAAAAATATTACATCGAAGTATTTGCAAAAGGGGTTGGGCTAGTACACAAACAAAGTTTTGACATTTACTCAGGAACAGTAACCGCAGTACCCGTTACAAGCAGGATACAAAAAGGCGTTGATTATAAAATGACCGTAGTTAAATACGGAACAGAATAAATATGCGAATTGGTATTATTATAATTTTATCAGCACTCTGCTCCTCTTCCCTCTTAGCACAAACTGCGCCCACTAAATACTGGATACAATTTAAAAATAAAAACGGCACTCCTCACTCATTATCATCTCCGTTAACATTTCTTTCTCAAAAAGCAATTGACCGCAGAACAAAACAATCCATTACACTTGATTCAACCGATCTACCAATAACACCCTCTTATATTGCAGGTATTGCAGCGTTTGACAGCGTAAAGCTATTAAACAAAAGCAAGTGGTTTAACGCTGTCACTATAAGAACCACAGATTCAAACACGTTAAATGCGATCAAAGCTTTGCCCTATGTAAAAACAACCCAACCTGTTGGTATTATAAAATGGAACAATGAACTGGAAAATAATTATACTGCAACAAATACCACAAATAATAATTCCGCAAATAAAGTTATTGAGCCCACGCTTGCATATAATTATGGAGATGCCATTACACAGATTAAAATGATTGGCCTGGAATGTTTACATAGCATGGGCTTTGATGGCAAGGGTATGACCATTGCTGTACTCGATGCGGGCTTTTATCATCTCAACACAACACCTGCATTTGACAGTGTAATGCAGAACAACCAGATATTAGGTACGTGGGACTTTGTAACCGGTAATGATTCAGTATATGAAGATGCTTCACACGGAATGTACGTAATGTCGACCATGGCTGCCAATCAGCCGGGGCGTATTATTGGAACAGCACCCAAAGCGAAATACTGGCTTTTACGAAGTGAAGAAGCGGCAACAGAATTTTTAATTGAAGAGGACAATTGGATCGCCGCCGCAGAATTTGCTGACAGTGTTGGAGCAGATGTTATTAATAGTTCGTTGGGTTATTCTGAATTTGATAATGCATCTCAAAATCATACCTATTCTGATCTGGATGGCAATACCACAAGAATTACCATTGGCGCCGACCTTGCAGCAAAAAAAGGAATTCTGGTTGTTAACAGTGCCGGGAACTCGGCACAAACAACATGGCATAATATTATTTTTCCGGCAGATGCTGATAGCGTTTTAACAGTCGGAGCAGTTGATGCCGATGGTGTTTACGCAGCATTCAGTTCTGTAGGGCCAACAGCTGATGGAAGAATAAAACCAAACGTTGCAGCCCTAGGAGCAGGAACAACCTTTGCTTTACCCAACGGATCAATTGCCAAAGGAAACGGCACCTCCTTCGCCAGCCCAATAACAGCGGGAGCCGCAGCGTGCTTATGGCAGGCTAATCCAAGTGCAAACAATATGCAGGTCATTAATGCTATTCAGCAAAGCGCCAGCCAAAATTCAAGCCCGGATAATTTCCTAGGTTATGGAATACCTAATCTTTGTATCGCGAACAAATTACTTTCGGGCTTTTCACCGGAGAAATTTGTGAATGACAATGTTGTTTCCGTTTATCCCGTTCCATTTAAGAATGAATTATCCTTTTCTTTTTTTTCCGCAACAGATCAGAATATCACTGTTCAACTTTTTGATATCAGGGGAAGAAAAATAGTAGAAGAAGAAAAAAAAGCAACAGCAAATAGTTATAAAACATTTACAATCAATAACCTTGTTGATTTAAGAAGCGGAATCTATGTTTTAAGTATTACCGCTTCTGATAAAAAACATACTGAGAAAGTAATTAAACAATAATTGAGAATAATCTTATTACTTTAGTACTGCCAACTTATCCAATATGAATTATATTCTTTTCGACGGAGAAAATCGCGGCAATCTTTTACCGCTTACGTTTACAAGACCTGTTGTAGAATTACGGATCGGGATATTAACCATAAAGGAAAAATGGGAGAAACGACTTGATGCAAAAATCTCTGTAAAGACAGAAACTTATCTTGAGAAAAAATATGAAGCGGCATTCTCAATTGATGATGATAATACCTGGATATATGGTGGCGCTTGTCCTAATGATAAGCTTATAGAGGAGATAAATGCGTTACAGCCCGGACATGCACTTTATGAAAACGAAACACTACTCGCCTTAAACAGCGGATCAATGAGTTTTGAAAATGCCCTGGCCGCAGTAAAAAGATTTGAGTCACATGCAAAACCCATTTTAGTTTTTAATCTCTGGGATATTTTCAGCAAAAATGGTGAAGCGATACAGGA